>CAKVCP010000027.1 GCA_934725735.1 uncultured Thermoguttaceae bacterium | reverse complement strand
GAAGTCGGTGGAAGTCGGTGGAAGTCGGTGGAAGTCGGTGGAAGTCGGTGGAAGTCGGTGGAAGTCGGTGGAAGTCGGTGGAAGTCGCCCCGGCGCGGCGGGGCAAGAAAAGAAAAAGCGCGGGAAGGTGGGGATTCCCGCGCGCAGGTTATTGGCGCTTGCCGCGCTTTGGAGTCTGCTTTTTGCCGCGGAGGCGCTCCTGCTCCTTTTCTTGTTCCTGCTCCTGGGCGTAGCGCTCGCGGTTGAGTTTCGAGAGGCGCGACCAAAACGCGACCCGCGCCTTCTCGCTGACCGTATAGCGCAGATTCTGCCCCTCGGGGCGATAGCTAACATGATGGAACCCGTGCTCTAAGGGTACGTCGTCCCATCCGTACGCTTTGACGGCGATCGCGTCGATCTCGCGCTGCATATCGCGCATCGCGAGGATCCGTTCGTCCGTTTCGCGCTCGTCGTGGAAGCGATTATACAACGCCGTCAACCCGATCTTCTCCGACGTCATGATCTCGCGGCGCAACGCGTCGAAGCGATCCCCTAACTCCTCCAAACCCGGCGTCTCGCCGCGCGGGAAGGGGAACGTTTCGTAACAGTCGCTCGGCGTGAAGCGAAGGTCGTTTTTCATTCGCGAACCCTGTTTCCACACCCAATCGTGGAAAAGCGACGAACTGAGGAAGATATGCGGAACCCTCGGAAGAAGAATGATAAGCGTATGTGAAAACACATAATTTGAATTAACTTCAAAGGGTACGAAATACTTGGTTACCATTGAAGAAACGAGAACCTTATTAGGTTGTACGGCTTCTTTTTCGTCGTACCCCTTTGGATGTTTGGCAAAAGAGCTTCCTCTTCCGATGGCGTGATAGAGCGCAGGTCTTGCTCTTTCGAAATGCCACCAATTAGCTTGGTTTTGTTTGTTATTCTTTTTTAGACGTTCCGGTTTGACTTTATCAATAACAATTTGCAATAAATCAGGAAAATCTGTTATGACTTTTCCTGGATAATCGTAGGGAACGGAGCATGAGGAAAGCGCTTTTTCTTGTTCCGAAAGAGTCATTTTATTCCAACTTCCTTCGCCTTCGCGGTTTAACGGCCAATCCCAAAAATTAATGACCCATCTGGAGGGGGTTTGTGTGTATGAGCTATTGAGGTCTTCGCCGTTGAGGTATGGAAAGAGCGTTTCTTTGTAGAACGCGTTTTTGTCGATCAAGGCGAGGGCTTCTTCTTCGCTTAGTGTAAATCCCATTCCAAGAATATAAGATCCTATAAAGGACTGGTTAGCATTTTCGTTGAGAACGTGCGGCGACCATTCTTCTTGCGAAGTTAAATAGGGAGAAATGTGGTCGACGACCTTGCCGTTCTCTTCCCCGTCAACAATTGTTCGCAGACCTTGCCATCCTTCCGTTTCCTCTTTTCCGTTGACATGAACTTTTCGCGGTTTGTAGACCCATACGGGGGAAACGCAAACGGCGGCGGTCCCCGACCATCTGAGGTTCGGTTGAGCCGAAATAATGTCGCCCCCTAGCTCGGGGGACGCAAGCCTTTCGAGCCCGACCTGCCGCGTGTCCCCTTCGGCGATCGTATTGCACGCGAAGAGCCCGTAGACGCCCCCCGCGCGTAGGAGTTGGAACGCGCGGAGATGGAAGTACGCGACCAAGTCGGCGGATCCCTTCGCGCCGCCCGCAAGAACGCTGACGATATAGTTGCGATAGGCCGTTCCAAAGTTCCCCGTGATATGCTTCCCGCCGATAAAGGGGGGGTTGCCACAAATAGCGTCGAAGCCGCCTTGTTGGAAGACTTCGGGGAATTCGAGCGCCCAGTGGAAGGGGCGGCGGTCGGGGAGCGCGGCGGGGAGGTCGACATTGAGGTCGCGCTGGACGTCGCGTTGAATCTTGTCGAGCTCCGCAGGGTCGACCGACTCGGGGTCGCGCGTCGCGCTGCGGACGAACTCCGCGTATTGGCCGAGGATCGCGTTCAGGCGCTCTTCGCGCTTCTCCGTCCATTTCGTTCCCGACTTCGGGTCGGTCAGGAGCGCGCCGACAAAGGCGTCCGCGAGGAGGCGGATCGGGCGAATTCGCTCTTGTACCTTCTTGTTCGCGTCCTCTTGCGAGCGGATTTGGTCGATCCCCAGCACGTCCGTCTTGCGCAGCGTTTGACGCTCTTCCAGCGCGCTCGCCACCGCTTCCGTATACCCGCTTTCGTCCATCCCCACGAAGAGGCTCCGCGTCAGCGGCGTTCCTTTCCCCGACGTCGACCACGCCGGCTTGAGTCGGAGCTCTTGCAACTGCGCGACGTCCGTCACCCCGAGGAGGGAGTCCCCGCGTCGCAACGCGTGATCCAAAAAGACGAAGGGAAGATCCGACGACAACGTCTCCAGCCAGATCGAAAGTTTCGCCAACTCCACCGCCATCGGGTTGATATCCACTCCGTAGAGGCATCGCTGAGCGACGAGGAATCGCGCCTTCGCGCGGCGCTCCGCCTCCTCCTTCGGCATCGGATTGCGCGGCTCGTCGCGCATCGGCTCACCCGTCGCGTCGATATAGAACCCCTTCTGTTCCGCGATCTCCCACGCCTCGTAAAGACGATCCCCAAGGTAACGCGCCACCTGCGCGAGGAACGCCCCGGAGCCCATCGCGGGGTCGCAGACCTTCAGGTCGAGCAGCTCCTTCGCGCTCTTGAGAACCCATTTTTCGCGCGGGATCGACGCGTCTTCCGGCCCGCGATAGACGACCGGTTCGAGCGTCTTGCGCGTCGCCGACGCCGCCAACGCCCGCGGCGTGTAGTGCGCCCCCGTGTCGCGTCGCGAGGTCGCGCTCGCGAGATAATACGCGTCCTTAAAGTAGACGACGGGACGCCCCCAGACGTCGAGGCGCAGCCAGTTCGCGTACGGCGCGATCCGCGTCTGCGCGTCGACGTCGCACACTTTGTCGAAGATCTCTTTCGGAATCTTGAAGTTCCCTTTGAGCGCCTCCGCGTACTCCTTCCGGAGCGTCGCGAGGGTTCGCCCCGTCTCCTTTTGCGCGAACGCCAAGAGCGCGTCCTCGGACTCTTCCCGGAGCTTCTCGAGGTCGTCGAACGCGACGATACCCGTCGTCTCCTTGTTCGACGCGACGCTCAGCCCCAGCAGAAGCCGATCCGCCCGACGCGCCGTATACTCCAAAAGCCCCTCGTAGACGTTCCCGATTCGCTCCACGTCGAGCCCCCGATACGACAACGGAACCGCCCCCGTGGGCGCTTCGAGAACCTGGAGCGCGCGCAGAAGGAGAAGGACGCTCTTGTTGTCCACCGGCAACGGATCCGCGGGCGTCTCCCGCCATTTCGTCCCCGCCGCGCGACCTTCCAAGAACGGGTACGCGTCCGGGTCGAAGAGGGATCCCCCGTGCGCGACGAGGCGAATCGTGCGATTCTTCATCTCCTTCTTCTCCTGGGCGTCGAGGGAGACGTCGGAGGCGAACTCGGTCTTCTCGTTGGCGTCGAAGGCGCATCCGGCGTGAATCATGCGGAAGAGGGCGAGGAGTCGGGCCCAGGCGTCGCATCGTCGTTCGAGGATATCGCCGCCGAGGGCGTCGTCGGCGTCTTCGAGCTGCGCGCGAAGGGTCGAGAGCGCGTAGCTCTCGTCGTAGAGGTCCGATTTCCCGAGAAGGAGCATCCCGCGCTCCTCGGCGCAGAGGATGAAGACGAGGCGGAGCATGACGGTGAGCGCGGCGTCGTAGAGGGTCTTCGCGTCGACGTCGGCGAGGAGCTTCGTTTCGCGCGATTCTTCCGCCCGCGTGAGGCTCGTGAGGAGCGTTTCGATCGCCGTCTCCACCTGACGCGCAAGGGTCGTCGTCACCTCTTCCTGGTTCTCCGCAGACTCCGCGAGCATCTCCTGGAGACGCCCTTTTTCCCGACGCGTCGGGAGGAGATTCTCCGCGCGCAGGAGCCCGCAGAACGCGTTGAGCGTCTCACGATAGACGAACCAGAATTTCGCGTCCCACGTGAGGTATCCCGACGGTCTGTCGACGTGGGGAACGACGAGAGTCCACTTTTGCCCGTTCGTGACGAGGGCGAGGACGGAGTCGTTGGCGTTCGCGTCGTTCGCCAAGTTCTGCGCGTGGCAGAGTCGCGACGCTTTCTCGAGGGGCGTCGCGTCCCAGCCGGGCGTCGACTTGTCGGAGCGCGTCAACGGCGTTCCGTAAGGATACGCTTTGACGAAGAGGAGCGCCTGCCCCAAATCGTCCTCCAAGACGTAGTCGGGGGCGTAACGCTCCCCCGAGGGGCCCTCGACGGAGTAGCGCGCGCGTCGGGGGGCGTCGAGATCGCGCTCTTCCAGGAGCGTGACCCTCGCGTCTTCGTAATACGCCAACGCGCGGTCTAAAACGAACTTGACCCACCCCGCGCATAGCTCTTCGAAGGAGTAGACGGGCTCCCCCTTCGGGTTGCGCACGGTTTGGGAGCGGCGCGCGACGTCGTCGCGCGTCTTCGCGTCACGGTTAGTCGACGCGGCGACGAATTCGTCGTACGCCGATTGAAAAGCTTCGTAACGTTCGTTGCGCTCCGTCCTCTCGAAGCTATGGCGCGCGTCGATCCCCATGCGCGGGAACCCCTGCGGAAAACGGTCGTTCAACGTCGCTAGGGAGAGGACGTTCCCCTCGACCTCGACGAGGGATAGCCATTCGTGTTTATTGATCTTCATCGCTCCTCCTCCTCTTGCGCGGAAAGCGCCGCTTCGACCGTCGACCTGGGAATAATGAAGAAGACCGCCGCCGGGAAGGATCGATGTTGGATCTTCTCCGGCGCGTAACGTTCTTCGATCGCCTGCTCCTCCTTTTCGCGCTCCCAGGGGATGCGCGCGAGACGCTCTTTGAGCGCGTTTCGATATTGCGGATCGCGGCTGAGTTCGTCGTCGGGCCCCAGACCCGCGAAATACCTCTGCTCCGGCTTGCTAGGATTGAGCTTCTCTTGGAGCGCCTTTTCGAGCTCGTCGAGCAGCTCCGTCGCGCGGGCGATCTCCTCGTTCTTCTGCGTTTCAAGAACGCCGTCGAGGGAAAGACGGCGCTCCTGGGCGCGCGCCTCGACCGTCTTGCGCAGCTTCTCGAGCGTCGCGGCGTTGCGATACAGCTTTTTCATCCTATCGAAGAGGGACGCCGGGGGATTGTCCAGGGGCTCGCTATTCTTGTAGAGCTCCTCCATCGACCTCTTCGACTCGAGGCGGCGCGTCGACGTCGCGTTCTGCGTGAGCGCCATCCCCGTGAGGAGCAACTCTTCGTGGAGTTTTCGCGCGTCCCCTCCCGTCGCTAAGAATCGTGAGAAGACGAGAATCGTCGGCTCCTCGATCGCGTCGCTCGTCCTGAACGCGACGCGATGGAGCTGCTTCGTCTCCCCTTCGCTCCATAGCTGTTCGCGCAAGACCTGGAGCGCCGCGCGCGTGAAAGGCGTGTTGACGCCTTCGAGAACGACGTCGTCGCGATCGCGCGCAATCTCCGGATCGAAGGTGATCGGACGCTGCGCTTTCGTCACGGGATCCGCCAGACGGTTGAGGTAGAGGGTCCACGGGCGGCTATTCGCGCGGATTTCGTAGACGTTTCGCGTTACGGGAGGGCGTCCCGACGCGGAGGCGGGCAGGGACGTTTCGACGAGAGGGGGATTCTTGGTGAGGCTCAGCGCGGTTTGGACGGCTACGTAGAGGTTCTCGGGGGTGATCTGAAGGGCGTCTTTCGACGCGTTGAGGCGCTCGACGGCGCGTTTGCGCGTCTCCTCCGCCTTGCGCGCGAATTTGTCGACGGGGTTTTCCTTCTTCCCGAGCTTTTCCGCCGCGGCGTACCATCCTTTCGCCCGCTCTTCGGCCCCGAGCATCTTCGCCATGATCCCCTCTTCGAGAACGTCGCCGACGCTCCCGAGATCCTGACGCATGACGTTGACCTTCTGCGCGATCTTGAAGAGATATTCGAGGTCGCCGTCGAGATCGTCCCCGCGACCCCCTTCCTTGAAGTTCCCCGCGGGGTGCCATATTTGAGGATTGAAACGCTGTCCGTGACGGTCGATGCGCCCGATGCGCTGCTCCATGACGTTCGGATTCCACGGAATCTCGTAATGAATCATGTATCGGCAATAATTCTGCAAGTCGATCCCTTCGGAGGCGGCGTCGGTCGCCAAGAGTATTCTCGCGGGGGTCTTCTTCGGGCTCGCTTGGAACTGCGCCTTGATCGTCTCGCGGACGTCGAGGGGAGTACTCCCGTCGATCCTCAGAACGCGCTCGACCTTCTCGCCGTTCAGGTAGTCGCTCGCGAGCCCGTTCTTCGCGAGCACGTCGAAGATCTGGACGTATGAGTCTCGATATTCGGTGAAAATAACGACGCGTTCGTCGTTCCATTTTCCGCCGAGTCGCAGATGGTCGTTGATCCATTTGACGAGGGCGTCGTCCTTCGAACTCTGATTATGGCGGGCGTCTTCTGCCCATCTGAGGAGCGTCTTGAGGCGCTCTTTCTGCTCCGTCGAGGGCTCGGGGGCGCTCTTCTCGGAGAGCGCGAAGGCGTCCGCGTCCGCTTCTTGACGCTCCTCTTCGACGGTTCCCTGATCGTCGTACGCGGGATTTTCCGTGAGGGCGATATAGGCGGTCAAGAGCTTTCGATCCTTCTTGTCGCGTTTAGCGCGCTTCTCTTCGGCGCGCCTTTCCGGATGATCGAGGTTCTCTTTGTACGCGGCGAGGGTGTTGTAGAAGGCGCTCGGGGAGGAGAAGAAGCGCTTTTTCAAAATCTTGCCGATGAAGAAGGCGGCGATCTTCTCCGCGCTCTGTTCCTTCCATTTCACCGTCTTGTTCGCGTCGGAGGCGTCGTCGTCGCGCGCCGACTTTACGAGCTCCTTCGTGAACTCCGAGAGAACCCGCGCCATCTTGCGCTCTTCCTCCGTGTACCCGACTTCGAGACGTTCGAGGATTCGCTCCTTAAAGACGGGCGTTCCGTCCTCGCGCTTGATATCCGACTTGAGGCGGCGCACCATGACCTGCTGGAGCGCCCTTTCCGACGGGTGGATGACGCGCGAGAAGCGTTGATCGTCGAGGAGCTCAAGGAGCGCCGCGAAGGAGTTCGGGTACCCGTTGTGAGGCGTCGCGGAGAGGAAGAGCTTGTGCATGAAGTGCGGCGCGAGGCGGCGGACGATCTCCGTGCGCTTCGAGTCGTCGACCTTCGCCGAGGACGCGTTCCCCGCAGGGGCGACGTTGTGCGCTTCGTCGACGACGAGAACGTCGAAGGGGCGCGGATATTTCGGCTCCGTCGGGAGAACTTCGTTCAGAAGGCGCAGCCCGTCTCCTTGCTTGATCCAGTCCATCGACGCGATGAGGCGCGGATACGACGTCCACGGGTTGACGGAGAGCCCGCGCGTTCGTCGGAGTTTGCGCAGATATTCCGAGTTGACGACGCGGAAATCGAGCCCGAATTTGTCGGTCATTTCGTCCTTCCACTTCTGCTGCAAGCTCGCGGGGCAGACGACGAGAACGGAGCGGGCGCGCGACCGGAGGATCAGCTCTTGAACGACGAGCCCCGCTTCGATCGTCTTGCCGAGCCCGACGTCGTCCGCGATGAGGAGGTTGACGTGCGTCATCATGAGGGCGCGGACGAGCGGATCGAGCTGATACGCTTCGATCTGGAGCCCCCCGCTGCGGAAAGGCGCCTGGAGGATCGCGGAGGCGCTCTTGCGTTCGGCGTTCGCGATCGCGCCCCATCGCGCCGCGTTGAGGAACGCTTCGAGGGACGCGTTCGAGTCGAAATTCTTCATCTCCGGCAACTCGATCGTCGAGAGGATCTCCGTCCCCGGTTCGAGCTCCCAGACGACCGTGAGCTCCTCCCCGAGCGCGTCGTCGTTGAGCCCCTCGAGGGTTACGAGCGTGTACGGAGGGTTCCCCGTCTCGCGGGCGTTCTTCGACGGGGTCGATATCTCTTTGACCGACCAGCGGCGTTGACGCGCTTTCACGTGTTGCCCTAGCTCCGGAATATTGAACGGTTTCTGCGCTTCTGTCGGCGTCATTGCGTTTGTCCTTTCCTCTCGCGTTTGATTCTTCGCGTCGCGCGACGCGCCCTTCAATTTTAGACGAAAGGCCCCGATTTTAGAAGGCAAAAAGCCGATTTTTATAAGATTTCCACGCGTCTTCCTTACGCGCGGATAAAAAAAAGACGGCGCCCTCCCCGAAGACGGGAAGAACGTCGTCTTAACGCCGCGCGAAGAGGCGCGACCGGCGGTTTAGCGTCGCGGCGGGAGCGCGGCGAAGCGGAACGCGCTGCGGACGCGGCGTTCGAGCTCCTGCGTTCCGCTCCAGCGCAGGAGCTCGCGCGGAGACTCGCCGGGACGCGTCGAACGCATGATAAAGGTCGGGAAGCGGTCGACTTCCGATTCCGCGCAGAGGATCCGCGCGCCCGGATCGTCCCGGTACACGAAGTCGATCGGATATTCCCTCGCCAATCGCGCGACGATCGGACGCGCCGCGTCGCACGCCGGACAGATTCCAGGCGCGCGGAACGTGTAGACCGTCAACGTCGTCTCCCGCTCCGCGCCGAACGCGAAACGCGCCGCCAAGAAGGGAATCAGCGCCAAAATCGCGACCCCGAGGAACTTGCGACGCCCTCCCTTGAAACCTTTTTTCTTTGCGTTTGTTCCTTTTTTACAACCCATTTCTTTTTCCTTTCGTTCATTCTTTCGTTAAATTTGCGAATTATTTTCCGTCCCCCTCCGAAGAAGAAGGGGACGCGTCTCCGAGGAACTCAAAGGAGGCGATCGCGCGACCGAAGGAGCCCGGCGCGGCGCGACCCTTGTGACGCTGCGTCCGTCCGTACGGGTAGACGCGCTTCTCCCGCCACTTCGCGCTCTCGCGCAGCCGACGCGCGAAGAAGGGGAGCCCCGTGACGATCTCGAGAATCGTCCCGAACTCGTCGCGGCAGAGTTCTCCGAGTGCGTCGAGGAACGCCCCTCCGAGCCCCTGACCCTGACGATCCGCGCGAACCGCGAGGCGATGAACGCGCCGACGTCCGCGTCTTCCTTCGCTCGGAAGGAGCGCCGCGAAACCGACGTCTTCACCCGTCTCGAGAAGACGCGCCGCGAAGCATTGCGCCGAAGGGTTGAGACTGCCGCTCAGATAGTGAAGCGCTTTAAAATCGTTCCATAGTTCGCGGGGAGCGCGGAGAATTCCCAGTTCGAGCGGTCGGCGCCGAAGACGCCCTCGGCGGAGGCGTCCGTCGCGCATGTCGAGAACCCAGTCGGGCTCGAGTTCCTGCGCGAGTTCGTCGCGTCCCGAGATCGCGACAAGCCGCGCCGCGCCGAAGACGCCAAGGTCGAGCGCGCGACGCGTCGCAATCGCCGCGCAGCGCCGCGAGCCCGCGTCGAGAAGCCCCGCGAACTCGTCCACGACCGCGATTCCTCCGCGCGTCTGCGCCTCAAGAAGCGCGCGCGCCAAATCGACGCGGAACCGCTCCCCCCCGGAGAGCGCCGCGTACGGGAGGAGCTGGCGCGTCGGCGACCCGAACCCGACGGCGGAGAGGACGCGTTCGAGCGTCTCGTACTCGACCGAATCGAACGCGTCGATCGCCGCGACGTCATCCCGCCAATCGCGCCGCGCGTCGAAGATCGACCCGTAAACGCGACGCGCGACCGTCGTCTTACCCGCCCCCGAGGGCCCGAGAATCAGCCCGAGGCGCCATTCCTCCGCCGCGTCGGGGGGCGCGTCGCAGCGGATCCGCGTTTCGAGCGTTTCAAGCCGCCCGTCGTCGAGCGTCCCCAAGAGTCGCGCCGCGCGATAGCTTCGCGGAATCCCCGCGCGTAAAAGGACGTTGATCTCCCCCATGCGATTCCTCCTTCCTTCGTTCCGCGCGCGATTACAGGACGCAGACTCGCGCCGTATATCCTTCCGCGACGAGTCGTTCGTACAACTTGCGCTGCTCTTCTTCCGACTCGCATTTGACCACGACGTGGAAATAACGCGGATAGGTAGCGTCTTTTCTTATTCTTGTCATAATTCCTCCTATTCCATATAGTTACGATAATTTGGTTATATCGCCAACGGCGTGGAGCTGAACGCGCCTCCTTGCGCGGAGTCCGGTTCGAATGAGCCGAGACGTCCGACGAGTTGACGCGCCATCGGACAGACGAGTCCTTGCGCGTCCTCGCGCGAGAAGCTCGCTTCGATTTCGCCGACGGTCGCGCGGGTCACGCCGAGGGCGCGGAGAGTCGCCGCTTGCGGTTCCGTGCGTTCCAAGAGCCAGAGCGCCTCTTCGCAGAAGGCGGCGACGATTCGAGGGCGCCACGTCGGATTCCCCCGCGCGTCGTAGGTCGCCGCGTCGGGCTCGAAACGGCACGCTGCCTCGAGGAGCGCGACGGCGAGCGCGAGCGCCTGACCGCGTTCTTCGACCGTCGCCCCCCGCCATGCGTCGGCGCGAAGACGCGTCGCGAAGTACGACTCCGCGTCGGCGAGCGTTACGGGAGGGGGTAATTCACGCGTCATGGTCGGCGTCTCCTTTCGCGCGGGGTCGCGGTTCGGGGGACGCGGCGTCGCTTCGACGCGCGACGCGGCGCCAGACGCCGAGCTCAGGGTCGGCGCGGAGCCCTTTCTCCTCCTCGAAGCGGCGGATCGCCTCCGCGAAGGGAACCTCCTCCGGGAGCTCGAAGATCTTCAAGAGCCCGTCTTCCTCGTAGAGGACGCGCCGCGCGAAGAAGCGCTCCACGCGGCGCTTGACCGATTCGGTGCGTTTACGCGTCATCCGAGAACCTCCGTCGACGCCTTGAGCCCCGAGAGGCGGCAGAGCGCCTGTTTCGCGTTTTTGAACTCCGCGGTGTATTCCCCGATGAGGATCGCGCGGGCCCCGTCGACGCCGGGGGTCGACGCGGGCTCGGTGTGGAGCGCGCGTCCGGCGAGGGGAACGAGTGCGAAACCCCGCGTGTCGCAGACCCACGCGTCCGTGTCGGGGATCGACGGTTCGACGACGACGCGCAGCGTCGCGCCCCCCGCCGACGTCACGAACGTGTCGACGAAGCGCCCCGCGAGGGTCGATCGCTCCCCGACGCGCACTTGCGATTCCATGAACGTCGAGATCACCTGCGCCTGCCCCGTCCCGCAGATAATCGCGTCGGGTATGCACCCCGCGTCGAGGACGTCTTGCGCCGCGCGGTTGATAAGCGCGGGGGAGAGCGCCGGGGCGCCGGTAAGCGCGCGTCCCACCCCTCCGTCTTGCGTTCCGAAGTAGTAGAGCCCCCCCATCGTGCCGGGAGCCGACCCGGATCGCCGCGACTTCACGCCGAAGACGAGCGCCGCGTTGATACGGCGAATCAGCGCGTCCGTCGCGTATTCGAGTTGCGTCGCGATCGTATTCTCCATACCCGCCTGACTCACCGCTTGCGCCGTTCCCGTCAAGGAGACGTCGCCGCGAAAGATTTGCGTGAAGTTCGACTCCGCGTGAGACTGCATGAAGAAGTCTTCTCCCGACGCGGAGCCTTCCGGGATCGGACGCGAATCGAAGACGAGCGCCCCCGCGTCGGGCGCGACGAACCCCGCCGACGCCTGCGTAACGCGCTGCGCGGCGAGCGTTCCCGCGTCGACGTTGGCGACGCGCCACACCGCGTGATCCCCCTGAATGTGGAAGAGATCGCCGACGCGCCACCCCGTCGCGTCTTCCACCGTAAAGGTCGCGCCCCCTTCCGTCTCCGAACTCGACGCGTACCGCTTCGTCTTCGGCGCGTCGAGACCTTCGAGCCAGCTATGCTCCGTCGACGTCGCGCAGAGGGAGCCGCTCCCGCGATCCGACCCGCGCGTTGGGAAGAGCTGGATCAACCGCGGCGACTGCGCCGCGCGCCATGAGAGAACGTCCGAAAGATCGATCCGAACGTTGAGCAAATCGAGCGTTGAAACACTCATGTTTTTTCCTTTCTGTTAAACCTATCTATAGAAACGACTTAGAGAGAACGCGCGACGGGAGTCTTCGGCGCGTAACGGAGCGCGTCCGCGAAGTCCCCGCGCTTCATCGCGTCGAGGAAACGCTCCCGCGAACCGTGCGACGGCGAGTCCACGCCGGGGGACGCGTCGACTCCGCGCGATCTCTTGAGCCAGTGCGGGGAGAGGGCGATCTCTTCGCGCAACACGTCTTCGACGCTCCGCGAATCGCGGTCGACGGCGCGTCCCGATTCGTCGAGTCGCATCGCGTCGGCGAGGCGTCGCACGTCGCGCAGCGCGGTTTCGCAGCAGTCCATCTTCCGCGCCGCGTCGACGAGCTGCGCTTCGATCGCCGCGCGGGTTTCGCGCTCCTTATACCGCGCGTTCTCCTCCTTGAGGGGCGCGAGCTGCGCTTCGAGCGCCGCGATCTGCTCCGCGTAGCGCCGCCGCGATTCCTCCGCGACGCCCCCCGCGCTCGCGCCGCGTTCCTCGCGAAGACGCGCCAGCTCCGCCGCCGTCGCGTCGTATGATTGCCGCGCGTCGCGAAGTTGCGCCTCCGCCTCTTCGCGGCTCCGACGCTCCTGCGCCGCGCTCTGACTCGCAGATTCGCAGCGCCGCGCCATCGCGTCGCGTGCCGCCGCGTCGAAGCGCCAAACAACGCCTCCGTTCCCGTCGTCGCGACGCGTGATCGCCCCTTCGAGCGCCGATATCAGTTCCTCTCGCGTCGCGTAATCGTCGTATACGTCCATCTATGTCCTTTCTCTTATCGCGTTAAAGCGTTACGGCGCGGAGAATTCGGCGGCTCTCGATCCGCGCCGCGTCGAGAGCGATGGATTATCGCCGCTTCACGACTATTGATGCGCGTTTTTTCGCAGAAGTCGATTTCACGCCTGGGGCGACAAAAATTCGCGCATCGTTTTTCCATTCCGCGCGATAATCCCGCAGATTCCCGCCGCGCCTTAGGCGGGAGAAAGGAGAAAACATGAAGAAAAAGAAAAGGCTTTGCCGACGCGCCGCCATCTTCGTCGCGCTCGTCCTCGCGCTCGCCGCCGCGTCTCCAACTCGCGCCGCGACGCCCCAAGGGGAATATCGCTCCAAGTACGTCGCCGCGTCGGGGGCGAACCGCGAAGCGATCGAGCGCGAGTGCGACGCGATCGTCGAACGACTCGCAGCGCTATACGGCAGACCGGAGCGATGGCGCGTCTTCCCCGTGAAGATCGAACCGCGCGAAGGGGGCTCGATCGCGGGGTACACCCTCTACCGCGCCCCGAACGTCCTGGAGGTCGTCTCGTATCGTTCGTTGGAAGAATCGCGCGGGGGAGTTCTAGATCATGAGATGACGCACGCGTTCTTCTTTTACCTGATCGGGGGTAGTTTCGACCTTTTCCTGAACGAAGGGCTCGCGCAGTCGTCGGAGTACGCGAACCGCGCGAATCTGCGCGAGATCGTCTGGCGGCGCTACGCGTCGGGGGAATTTCTCCCCTTGGCGAGCTTGTATGGTAGGGGAGAGTACGACAAAGGGCTCCTCCTGTATACGGAAGGGTTTAGCGTCGTCGACTTTCTGATCGGTCGCGGCGGGTCGCGCTGGTTTTCGGAGTTTGTGAAGTATTTGACGAACGACTCGCAAGGAGTGGGGGAGGCGCTGCGGGCGTTTTACGGTTACGGCTCCCTCGGGGAGTTGCAGGAGGATTGGCTTCGTTACGTGGAGACGGGACAGGATAGGTCTCGAACGCGGCGCGTTTACTTCCGCTATGGGGAAGAGAAAAAGGAATGAACATGAGGAAACAGAAAGGTTTTAACATGAGAAACGCTAAAGATTTAAGAACGCTAATATTTGGCGCTGCGGTTTTGGCGGCGTCCTTTGGATGCGCGAACGCATGGGGCGCGGCGACCGACGGCGCGGGGGCGAGTCAACCGACTCCGCCGACCGAAAGCGTCGCGTCGACTCCCGCGACGCCTCGGCAGGAGAAGGGTGAGTACGCGCTCGTCTATCCGGCGTCGGCGTCGACTTCCGCGAGCGCGAGGACGTCGCGCAGCGCGACGCGTCCCGTTACGGAGTCGGGGAGCGAATACGACGTCGAGACGCCCTTGGGGCAGGTGCGGTTGATCGTCGACACGCTCGAGGAGCTGCGCGACGGTCAGCGGGAAACGACGGAACGCCTCGCGGGGTTCACCGATCGGCTCAACGCTGGTTGGCGAGCGCGAACGGACGAGCTGGCGACGTCGATCGAAGCGCTCGGGGAGCGCGTCTCGGGGATGGAGCGTCAGATCGAAGAGCTCGCGCGGTTGGGGACGCGTCGCGACGAATCGGAGTCGAGCCGTGTTCCGACGCCCGCGCCTTCCGGGGCTTCTTCGCGCGTCGTCGCGGTCGAGAGGGGGCAGGATCGCGGATCGTCCGTCTGGCGCTCGATAGCGCTCGCCGCGATCGCCGTGATTGTCACGGAGCTGATCCGCCGCGTCGCCGCGTCATGTTCCGCCGCGCGTCGCGACTAAATCGAGATAGTTCAATCGTTTATGAAGAAGAAAGGAGACGAAGATGAAAGAAGAAGAAACGCGTTTTATCACGAAGGTTTACGACGGGGAAGAGGCGATCGTCGTCACGCTCTTGGCGCGGAATCCGGACGGGACGCCGCTCCTCGATTCGCAGTTGGAGCTCGCGACGCAGATGGCGAAGCACGTGATTCAGACGACGGGCGCGGAAGTGAACGCGTCGGGCTCGCTGGTGCGATTCGCGCCAGCGGCGGTCGCGTCGGGGGGCGTCGCGCGGCTCGACGTCGCGTTGACGATCGTTCCCCCCGAAGAGAAGTAAGGAGGCCCCATGGCGACTCTGTATATTACGAATACGAACGCGACGGGGCCCGGAACGCTCGTCGCGGCGCTCGGGGCCGCGCGCGCCGGGGATACGATCGCGCCCGATCCGACCCTCTTCGCCGAAGGGGAGCGCGTCGCCATATCTTTGGCGACTTATTTAAGAATACCCGTTCCCGTCACGATCGACGCGGGGAAGACGCGGCTCATATTGACGGAGAATAGCGGCGCCGTAATCGACGCCCGCGACGTCACGGGATTTAACGACTTTGACGCTCGCGGAGTCGCTTTTATAGGACGCGTTTTAGTAGGCGGCGATTCGGCGACGACTCTAAATTGCAACTTTTATAAATGCGTCTTCAGTTGCCATGCGAACGCAAGACATTCGTTGCACTGCATGGGATACGCCAATTTAAAGGTATATGACAGCGCGTTTATTTGCGGAGTCGCGGACGGCTTTTACGCGCCGTTAACAGGTTCGACGTACGAGTTCACGCGGTGCACTTTTGCGGCGAACAAGGAAAACGGAATATCCGCCGGTCGTAAAGGCGCGACGTACGTCGATTGCGTCGACGAGCCGGATTTATCGACGGCTGGATTCGCGAACGTTCCGACGAGTCTTGACGAGGTCGACGTCGCGAAGTGGGAAGAATATGATTTCGCGCCTCTTCCTTTGTCGCCGTTTGCGACGGGGGGCGCGACTGGCGCGGGAAAAACGGATCTTCTGGGCGTCCCCCGAGGATGGACGGGCGCGAATGGCGAGACTCAGCACGCGCTCGGGGCGTTCGAAGTCGTCGACGCGGACTATTACCTTGCGCGGGACGCGGGGACGTCGGGGAGTTTCGCGGATCCGTCGCGGTGGCGAATGACGCGCTGCGGGGACGCGGCGCCGGAGAGCGTAGGCGCGGGGGTTTTCTTCGTCGACAAGACGGTCGAGTTCGTCGACGCGCCCCCCGAGGGTTCGTCGGTGGTCGTAGCGGGCCCGAGCGGGTGCGCGATTCGCGGCGGAGCGTCGTCGACGGAGTCGCTGCGCGTCGGTTCGCGGTCGACGTTGACGCTCGGCGGGGACGCGGAGGAGGAGGCGGTAGACGCGGCGCGGCGTTTCGCGCAGTCCTCTCGGGTCGACGTCGCGGCGGAAGGAACGCTACGTCTCGAGGTCGACGCGCGGGTCGAGACGCTCAGCGTCGCGACGTCGGGTCGCGTCGAGTTCGTGGGCGAGGATCGCGTTCTCGCCGCGTCGGGGGGTTGGCTCGACGCGGGGGCGATTCTGAGCGCGGAGAGTCGCGGGTACCTTGCGTTTGGCGCGTCGGGAACGGACGCGGGGGCGGTCTGCGAGCGCGTCGTCTTGCGCGACGCGGGAAGCAGGGTCGCCGATTTTCGTGTCGCGGCGACTCGACCGCGCGAGGCGGAGGCGTCGTGGCGCGTCGCGGAGGACGGCGAGGGGGAAGGGACGGCGCTCGTCGAACGGCGCGGTTCCGACGGCGAGTGGCGCGTCGTCCTTCGCGATTTGCCGATCGCCGCGCTCGGCGCGACGATTCCGATCCCCTCGGGGCGATCCCGGTATCGCCTCTTCGACGGCTGGGAGTTCCATTACGACGACGCGTGGAGCTTCTCCGGGGTGCAATTCAGCGTCGTAACAAGCGCGACGCCGCGTTTCGAGACGCCGCGCGTTCTGTGGGAGGCGACGACTCAATTGGCGACGACGAACGATCAGGTTTACTTAGGGCAGGGCGTCACGATTCTGGCGCGTATTTACGATTCTTTCGACTCGACGTCGCTCCTCTTGGCGAAGGACGATCTCGTCCAAGAAGCGCGCTACTCGTGCCTCTACGTTTCGAAAGGCCTCTTTGAGGAGACGCTCGAGCCCGTGCGTGGGCACGAAGACGTCGTCGTTCCCGTCGAAACAGTCCTCGAAGCCGCGCAGCGCTCCGACGCGTGGACGCGCGACGACGTCGGATACACCTTCGCGCTCACCCCCGATATTCGCGAATATCCCCTCTTCGAACGCGCCGGAAAATACGTCTTCCAGATTACGATCTCCCTCAAAGACTCGAACCCCGTCGTCTTCTACGTCAACGTCGAAGCGGTCGAAGAATGACGCGCCGTCTTCGTCGAAAATAAAGAAAGGCCCTTCCGCGATCCCGGAGGGGCCTTTTTCTATCGCGCGCTACAGCGTCGCGTCACAGCGAAAGGAGATACTCGACGAGATCGTCGCATTCCTCTTCCGTCATGTCGCCGACTTCCCCGAGGACGTCCCCGTGCGCGCCGTCAAGGAAGACGTCGTGAAGATTGACGTAACGACCGTCGTGGAGATAAGGGGGCGTGCGCCAAATTCCAAGGAGGGTAGGGGTGTCGAATTCGCCCTGATGGTCGTAATCGGCGCGGGAACCGACGTCGTGCATCTTCTGATCGGTGAAGAACTCGCCCGTATGGCAGTGCGAGCAAGCGTATTTCGGATTCTCGAAGACCGCCTTGCCGCGGAGCGCCTTTTCGCTGAGCTGTCCGTCGACGAGGTAGGGGCTCGGGACTTCCTTGAGGCTCTTGATATACTCTTCGACGTCGACGCACGTCTCTTCGGGTACGTTCGCGAAGCAGATGAATTTGAAGCCGGTGCGGATCGCGTATTCCGCGTTGACGCGCACGCCGTGCCACATTGCGGGGGGAACGTCGATGGAGTGGATCATCGCTTTAGCGTTCTTGGGGTTCCCCATGCCGTCGTTGAGAAGATCCCAGTTGAGAGCGTCGGACCGCGCTTCGGGGTGGCAGCTCGCGCAGCTTTGCCACGTCTGGAAGCAGAGCAGGGCGTCGTTCCAGGCGAGCTCGCCGCGTCGGGCGGCGTCCATTTCCGGCTCGGGGCCGAGCTTGACGAATTCGACCGCCTTCGGACGGCGGGCCCCAAGATCGACGCACATGATGTTGTCCGTGAAGTACATTCCCGCGTAGACTTTGTCGCCGATGACCGCGAGGGCGCGCGGCGAGCGACCGTTGAGCTTGCGGCTGTAGAGCTTCACGCGCGTCTTGAGACCGACGAGGAACGCCAAGAGCTGCGGAACTTGATCCGCGGTCGTCGTATTCGCTTGACCGAGCTCTTTCGCTTCTTCCGCGTTCTTCGGGAGCCCCGCGAGCTTTTCGTGCGTCTTCACCGCGTCGACGATCGCCAACTCGTGAGAGCCCGCGAGACCGACGCAAATCTTTGAATTGTCGGGAGTCACGACGATCGGCCACGGATTCGCCGCGCCGGAGTCCACGTCGTCGAGAAGAACCGTGTTCACGAATTCCCGCTTCTCCGCGTCGATGATGCTAAAGCCGTTCGTGTTCATCCAGCCGCGTTCGACCTGAGTCGTCGGGAGCTGATAACGCGCGAGGATCGCCGTCGTGTAGACGTATTTTCCGTCCGGAGAAAGGACGATGTGGTGCATACTCGAACTGCCGTTGGGGAGACGAATCTGCTTCGTTTCCCCCGTCGCGGTATCGAGGCAGGTGATCTCCGCCGCGACGTTCGCCCCGTCGGAAGGATCGAGGGGGAGGAAGTTCGCCGCGTAATAGCTCTTGTCGTCGAGGGTCAGAACCGCGTCGCAAGGCTCGTGCAACGCAGGGTAGAGCGCTTCGACTTTGAACTCCGGAAGGCTGATCTTCGCGAGTTTCCAGTCGTGACGCAAGCACGCGTAGAGCGTCGAACCGTCCGACGTCAAGCAAAGACCGCAAGGGGTGTGCCCGACGACGCCTTCTCCCGTCACTGCGCCCGTCGCGAGATCGATCGCGCAAATCTTACCCTGATAGTCCCCGTAGCCGACGTACATCGTCTTTTCGTCTTTCGAGAGGCACATGTCGTTCGGCGTTCCCGGAAGAGGAATCGACTTCTCGACCTTCGCTTCCGCGACGTTGACAAACGCGATTTCCTTCGCGTCCATATTCAGCGAATAGAGGATCGAGCCGTCTTTCGTGGGGATTAACTTGATAGGTCCTTTATATTCCCCCGCGACGCCGGTCGAAAGGACGGTCGCGAGAATAACGAGCGTAGCGACGAACTGAGTGACGAGTCTTCGCGCGGTCATAGCTATCGTAAAACTCCTGTTTGAGTATGGTGAAGAACGCGCGTGGGAGGGCGTTCCAAATAAGCGACGTTAAGTAGCCGACAATTTACCAATATTTTTACAATTATCTGTTTTCCCATAGAGAAAATCAAGCCTATTCGGCGCAAAGAAGGCTATTTTTAACTCTTTTTTGCAACGCCAGAAATTGTGAGACGCTCGGCGACGCAAGATAAAGAAAAACGCGCGAAACTCTACGCTCGCGCGTTATACCGAAGAAAGGACTCGAACCTTCACCCCCAGTGACGGGGACTAGGACCTGAACCTAGCGCGTCTGCCAATTCCGCCACTCCGGCCTGTTGCCCCCCATTCTAGCAGACCCACGCGCTTTGAAAAGAGTTTATTCGACGTTTTTTGGAAATTTCATCGCGCCCTGATTTTTTTCAAAATTTTTCGCCCGAGGTTTTACGGTGCGCGCTCCGTCTCGAACGGACTTTTGGGAAAATTTGCGTTTTTTTTCGGTTCTAAAAATCGGCTCAACGGGTATTATTAGATGCGGTCGCGTTCGTCGCGACGATTCTTGCCTGGCGCGATTCTTGCGCGGTATCAAGGGCTATTCCCGAGTCGATTTCATTGAACTCTTCGTTTTCTCTATCACTTCAACTACAAACACTGGACTGTCTTTGCGTT
Source organism: uncultured Thermoguttaceae bacterium (assembly GCA_934725735.1). GTDB lineage: Bacteria > Planctomycetota > Planctomycetia > Pirellulales > Thermoguttaceae > RUG369. The sequence continues at coordinate 2,283 of CAKVCP010000027.1, read as the reverse complement.
TTTAAGACTTGACGCGAAAAGAAAGGAGGCGCGTATGGAAGAGACGTCTTTATATCGTCCGACGCGGGCTCAGCTTGCGCTCCGCGAACTCGTCGAGCAAAAGTCGAAGATTCTCGCCTACGGGGGATCGCGTTCTGGGAAAACTTTTGAGTTCTGCCACGCGCTGGCGGATTTCGGCGTCCGTTTCGGGGGACGTTACGCCGTCTTTCGACGCTATTTCAACTCGGTTCGCTACTCCGTATTCGACGACACCTTTCCGAAGATGCTCGAACTCGCGTTCCCCGGCTTGGAGTATAAAAGGAGTCTTTCGGACACGAAGATTCTCTTGCCGGAAACGGGCGCGGAGTTCTGGTTTGTCGGGCTCGACAACGAAAGACGGGTCGAGAAGATCCTTGGGCGCGAATACGCGGCGATCTATTTCAACGAGTGTTCCGAGATCGCGTATTCCGCAGTCGAGATCGCGACGACGCGTCTTGCGCAGCGTCTCGTCGACGCCAAGGGGCGCGTTATGCGAAACCGCGCGTTCTTCGACTGCAACCCGCCAGGTAAATCGCATTGGACGTATCGACTCTTTCTCGAAGGGATCAACCCGACGACGAGGGCGCGCGTCAACGATCCGCAAGAATATGGCGTCATCCAGATCAATCCCGCGGACAACGCCGAAAATCTCCCCGCTCAGTATATCGAATCGACCCTCGCCGCAGGCTCCGAAAAGATGAAAAAACGCTTCCTTTACGGCGAATTCTCAAACGATACCGAGAACGCCCTATGGAAGCAGGAGACGATCGACGCGCGAAGAATCCTCGAACCCCCGCGCGATCTCGAAAGGATCGTCGTGGGCGTCGACCCCACAGTCACCTCCAACGACTCGAGCGACAATACGGGGATCGTCGTGGCGGGGCGCGCCCTCGCGCTCGACGGTCGTCCTTTCTTCTACGTCCTCGACGATCGCTCGTTATGCGCGCCTCCGGAACGCTGGGCGCGGGAGGTCGTCGAAGCGTTTCGGTTCTGGCAGGGGGACGCGGTCGTTGTGGAGACGAACCAAGGGGGCGATCTCGTCGCCTCCGCGCTCAGGCAGATCGATCCGAATCTCCCGATCCGAACGGTTCGCGCGACGCGCGGCAAGATTCTTCGCGCCGAACCGATTTCGATCCTCTACGAGCACGGGCGCGTGAGCCACGTCGGCGTCATGCGCGAACTCGAAGAGGAGATGACATGCTACGCGGGGCCATCGACGCCCGACCAGACGGTGGACCGCCTGGACGCGCTCGTCTGGGCGATGACTGAACTCGCTAATTACTCCGGGGACTGCGTCGGCGGATTTTTCGGAATCTGACGCCCCTTTCCTGCGTTATTCTCTAACGCTTTTACGTTTTTCTTAGCAATTTTCCGTATTCAAGAAGTTTCGCGCGTCCTTTCATCTCTCGGAGCGCGAGGAGGGATCTCATTATGTCTATAAAACCTGACGGAACGATGACGAAGAATGGAAACGCCGCGCGATTTGAACATGTTACGAGCGAGGAGATCGAGCGTCATGCGCCGATTGTAAGAAAGATGATCTCCCTGTACGACTACGGGACGGCGTTGACGTACGACGAGAAGTTCGCCGCCGGGCTCCTGGGGATCGCGTATGCGATCGAGTGTTACGATCCGCGTCGCGAGGTGAAATTCTCCTTCTGGCTTGCGTATCAGGTCGACAAGACGATCCGCAACGAAGCGCGCGCGGCGCGTCGCCAGCTTCTCCGCGCCCCCGCTTCCCTCGACGAAGAGCTTGACGCGCTCGACGAAAACGCGCTCGAAATCCCGGAAAAACGCGAAGAAGAACGCCGCCGCGCGGAGCTCCTCGACGGCGTGAGGAACGCCCTCGCGCGCCTCGACGCGACGTCGCGCCGCGTCGTCTCCGCCCTATTCCTAGAAGGGAAGACGCAGCGCGAAGTCGCCGAAGAACTCGGACGTTCCCAGTCGTGGACGAGTCGACTCGCCGCCGCCGCTCTACGCGCGATGCGATACGAACTCGCCAAAGAAGGCTTGGCGTAAGCGAACGAACGCGTTGCGCTCAGATTCAGATTCTTTAGTCATTTGTGCCCCAACGCAGCTCTTCGAGCCCCTTGCAATTCATGAAGGCGCCGCGGCGGAGCTTTTTGACTGTACTTGGAAGAACGATGGAGGTGATCGACACGCAATTAAAGAACGCCGTCTCGCCAATCTCGACGACCGGGACTCCGTCAAGAGCGCTTGGAATCTCCATCGCGCCCTCGAAAGTCCTATCGCAATCGGTAATGC
>CAKVCP010000026.1 GCA_934725735.1 uncultured Thermoguttaceae bacterium | reverse complement strand
ACATTTACACCGACATTTACACCGACATTTACACCGACATTTACACCGACATTTACACCGACATTTACACCGACATTCACGCCGACGTTGACGCTAAGCTATTTACCTTTCAAAACGCCGTGTTCCAATCATGACAGCTACTTGATAACGCTCCAGTTACCCGTTCTATCTGAGCCGATTCGAACGACCCATCCTTTGTTTTGAAGTTGCGTCAGATTACGTTCAACAGTACGAACGGTTAGGTCAAGAGTCTCCGCCATACTCTTCGCCGTCTCCTCCGGATTCTTGCGTAATAACGCGATAATCTTCTTTTCCGTCGATTTGAGCGGTTCGTTAGCAATTGCTGGATTTTTGAGTTCGACGTTTTCTAGAACGGCGGCGTCGAAGGGAATCGTAACAAGGACATACGAATTGGTAATCCTAAACGCTTCTTCGCCATATCTCGAGATAATCCGCGGAATTCCGTGTCCTGTGTGTTCCGTCAGATTCATATTCAGAAAAATGCGCATCAACATATCGTTTCGAGGTCTGCTGACGCCGCGAAAGAAATCCTCTTTAGTTTGTCCCTTGGGAAGACCGCCGTGGGACAAAATCTCGATTCTGTCGTCGAAGATCGAAATCAACGGTTGCGATATATTCCAGTCGTTATGGACCAGCGCGTTGATTACAGCCTCGTTGACGCAATCAAAGTCAAATAAAGTTCGGTCGATTCTCGGGCGTTTCGTAGTGTCTGAGAAACAGATATTTTCGGCCAGGAGCCTGTTTTTAATTTGCTCATAACTGAAAAGCAAACATTTATTGCCGTAATCGTTGCGTTCAGAAAGAGCGCTTTTATCTTTCCCTTGAAATCGAACGACTATGATAGGAACCATATTGCGATCAGATAACAGTTCCGCGAGAACGTTATATTTGCCGCTGGCAGTACGGAGTTTTATATTCTCTTCAAAAGCGGAGTCATTCAGGGGATAGCCATTTTCCGCGTAATAGATTTTCAGCGTTTTTAGCGTGATTGATCCATATTTCGCAGGCGTTTCCGTCATGAGATCTGATTCGACAAAGTTCCTCTCATATCGTACGCGTATTTGCTCTTCCGTCATACTCTTACACGCCGCGCCAATTCGTATGACGCATCCGGTCGAAGAATAACCGTACTTCTTCTGACAATAGAGAGGGCGTTCACCCTTTTGAACGTGAACAAGAAGAACTGGAACCCCCTCTTCGATCCGTATTTCCGTCGTAACGCTCGACTGAGGGTTCGGTTCGATTTGATCGGTGAGAATATCGGAAACCTTTTTAGAAGTTTCGTCAGGATCTTTTAGCCCAACCACTTTCCCCGAATCGTTGACGCCAATTATAACGTCGCCCCCTTTCGCATTGAGAAAGGCGACAATCTCTTTGCAGATCGAGTCCGTAAATTTAGACTTCAACTCAACTGTTTCTGATTCGATATAAGTCGTCATTTCTCTCTCCCTTACAGAATTTCCTCATCCTATTATACTCCAAAATACCTACCAAGAGTCAAAGGAACAGAGGTTTTAGCAGCCGAAGAAGTAGCGAACCCGCAATAAACGCGTCTCTCAAGCGTTCTCGGCGTCAGGGAAATCGTTATACCGTTTAGCAAGCTTCACGGCTAGGAGCCAGAGCGCGAGGGCGCCGAGCGCCGATCCACCGCAGATTTTGATCGCGAGCGCGTAATTCCCCGCAAGGTCGTAGAGATATCCGACGACGAACATCGAGACGGACGGCGCAACGACGGAGACCATCGAGATAATCGAGAAGGCCCGGCCATATTGGCGATCTCCATACACAAGACGCACGACGCTTGGCAGACCGATCGCTGTCGCCGCGTAGATCGTGCCGTAAAGGAAGGACGCGACGAGAAGGAACGACGTCGTCCGCGTCACAAGCATGAGCGCGCACCCTGACGTCGCAATAAGGAAGATCAACGCAAAAGTCTTGACCGGGCCGATCTTATCGGAAGAGAATCCCGCCGCGAACTTCGAGAAGATATTCCCTATCATCGCCGCAGAGATCATCGTCGCTCCGATTTCCGCCCCCACGCCAAGATTCTCCCCGATCCCCGAGATATGCGACGTCAATCCGATGACGAAGACGCTCAGGAACGTCATACCCACTAGACAATAAAAGACGGGGGACGAATAGGAAAAGCGATTCACAAGACGCGCGGAACCTGAGACGCAGGAATCGCGTTCCGACCTTTCCTCCTCCGGCGCGCTTTTCTCAGGCTTAAGCTTCAATATCGTTCCGCTGAGAGGATACGTCGTCAACACAACGAACGTTCCGCAAAGAGCCAACGCCGTCTTGTACCCGTAAAGCGCGATGACCTTCGCCAATATCGGACTCATCGCCGCTCCGACGATTCCCGAAAACGCCATCACGATCCCCATTACGCTCCCGAGATTCTTCTTAAACCAGTTCCCTAAAATCAGCGTGATTATCGGCATGAAGAAGCAACTGTCCCCGATTCCGCGAAAGACCCCGCAAAGATTCAGCATCCAGACGCTCTTCGCTTCGATCATCAGAAAAAAGGAAAGCGCGCACATCGTCGCCCCGAAACACACGATCCGTTTCACAGGAAAGCGATCCGTTAATCTCACCATTAAAGGTCCTAGAAGACCGGTCAGAAGGCCGCTAATCGTCGCATGAAACGTCACCGCTGCCCTACCTACGCCAAGCGCCTCGCTTAAAGGAGTGTAGAATACCCCATAAGGATTCGTGCACAGCCCCACCGACGTGGCGACAAGCCCGCAACAGGCTATAAATATTAACGCGCGTTGACGTTGCGCTTTCTTCGATTCCGACATTCCTTCTCCTTCGCATAAGAAAAATAAAAAAGGTTCGTCGCGACGGCCTGCGCGGCAAACCTTTTCGTATACGGTTCGCGCCTTGTCTAAGAAGACGCGCTAGTCTCCAGAATTCAACGGGCGTCGAAAACTTCCGGCTTTAAGAGCGGGAAGAGAATGACTTCGCGAATACTCGTCGTGTTCGTGAGCATCATGACGAGACGATCGATACCGATTCCCAGACCGCCAGTCGGGGGCATCGCATAACGAAGCGCGCGAATGAAGTCGTGATCCATCTTCGCCATCGAATCCTCTTCCGCCTGGCCCTTAAGCTGGTTGCGGAAAAGTTGGTCTTGAAGATCGGGATCGTTGAGTTCCGTGTAGGCGTTCGCGAGTTCGCAACCGCGGACGAAGAGTTCGAAGCGTTCCGCGATCGCGGGGTTCGAACGCTTACGCTTCGTCAACGGGCAGATGCTCGCCGGGTAGTCGATAATGAAGACGGGGCCCACAAGGGAATCTTCGACCTTCTCTTCGAAAATATCGTTGCGCAAGACGTCGACGTCCTTGCCGTCGACGTTTTCGATTCCGATCTCCTTCGCGTACTTGATCACCGCCGCGTCGTCGTACGGATCAATCCCAGTGTGTTGCGCAAGCGCTTCGAAGTAGGGCAAGCGCTTAAACGGGGGAGTAAAGTCGATATCCTTTCCTCCCCACGGAATGACGAAATTCTGACCGGTCGCTTTGATCGCGTTGCAGATAATCTTTTCCGTCAAATCCATCATGGAGTTGTAATCGCCGTACGCCTGATAGAGCTCCATAAGCGTGAACTCGGGGTTATGCGTCTGGTCGATTCCTTCGTTGCGGTAGACGCGGCCAATTTCAAAGACGCGTTCCATGCCGCCGACAAGAAGGCGCTTAAGGTGGAGTTCGAGCGCGATGCGCATGTAGAGGTCGATATCGAGCGCGTTGTGATGCGTCACAAAGGGACGCGCCGCCGCGCCGCCCGCCACCGCGTGAAGCGTCGGACCTTCGACTTCAACGAAACCTTCGCACGCGAGAGTCTGACGCACGGACGCCACGATCTTCGTACGGTTAAGCATACGCGTCATCGCTTCGTCGTTGTGCGCGAGGTCGACGTAACGCAAGCGCGAACGAAGCTCGGGATCGCCCAAGCCTTTGAACTTGTCGGGGGGCGTCTCGAGGGACTTGCTCATGAAGTGAAGTTTGGACGCGAAGATCGTCAATTCGCCCGTCTGCGTTCTCTTAAATTCGCCGTCGACGCCGATAAGATCCCCCAGGTCGAAGCAGAGCGCAAGTTCCCACGCCGCGTCGCCTACCTGATTCTTACCAATGAAGATCTGGATTTCTCCCGTCCAGTCCTTGATCGTCAAGAAGATGAGTTTACCCTGCTTGCGCTGAAGGACGATACGTCCCGCAACGCGAACTTGAGGACCGCTCGTCGGGATCTCGACGCGCTCCGGAGCCCCTTCCCACTTCGGAGGAAGTTTGATCGGTTCGCCCGTCACGATTTCATTTTCTCGAGCTCGAACGTCCCCAATATAGGAACGATCGTCAAATCGCGAACCCCAGGGATCGATTCCCATCGCCTCTATCTTTTGTAGCTTATCTCGACGAGCCGCCTCTAACGCAGCCCCTGTTCCCTCTGTTTCGTTCTTCGCCATTTTACTAGTTCCAACGATATCTCTTAGTCATACACTTGGCGCGCGCAGCGTCTCTCGCAAAGAGCGCAACCTATCAATCTATCGCATTATATCGCGCTTCGCTTTCTTTGCTAGCCATATGGCCGCGCCCTTGTTATTTCCTATCGTAGGGATAGAATATGAAAAAGGTTGTTCATTTTTAGCATGTCAAGGTTCGACGCGCTAAAACGAACTTTATCCACGTGGAATCATAATGACAGATACTAGAGACGCTCCTCGCGAGGCGGAAACGCCCGACGTCGATCTCTCGGCGTTACAAAATGCATCCGACGACAAACGAGACGAAATCGCCAAGGAAATCGTCGAAAAGATGTTCGAAATTCACCGCGCGCGCCTTCTCAGAATGATCGAAGTGAGGCTTCAACCGGAGTTGCGCGCCCGCGTCGAGGCAAACGACGTCTTACAAGAGGCCTTCATCGAAGCGTATCGACAATTGCGCACCGGGGTCTCCTCGCCGAAAGGCTCGTCTTTCATATGGCTACGGCTCATCGTTAATCAGCAACTCGTCGCCGTCTATCGTCGATACTGCCAAACGCAAAAACGCAATGTCGCGCGCGAATTTTCGATCTCAGAAAAACGCGTCCAACCCGACGCCTCGGCAACCTCCCTCTTCCTCGTCGGCGATTATACTTCTCCGTCCGCGGCGGCCCAAAGGATCGAACTCGCTGAAAAGGTCAAGGCCTGCCTTGAAGAACTCCCAGATCAAGATCGCGAAGTCCTCATTCTGCGCCACTTTGAACAACTTAGCAATCGCGAAACAGCGGAAGACCTTAACGTCACCCCAAACGCGGCTAGCGTCATGTACATGCGCGCTTTAAAGAAGTTTAAGGTTATTTTAAAAAGAGCCAAAATTGACGAACTGATTTAACGCCTTGTCTTTTTCCCTTTCCCTTCCCTATTCCCATGGCTCAAGAGAACTCACAGAATAAAAACGGCGCTCCTGTCTCAAGCAACTACTCTGCGGCGGGAATTGAAATCGATCTTGAAGAACTTGCCGACGCTTTTGTCGAGGAATATCGTCAGGGGAAAAAACCAGACGCGCAGGAGTACGCGCGCCGTTATCCCGAGTACGCCGACGACATTCTCGAGCTCTTCCCCGCCCTCCTCCTATTAGAAAAGGGAGGCGCCACTACCTCCATATCCGGAGTCTCGAGTAGGAGTCGCTCTCAAGGAGAAGCGCCCGACCACCTTGACCAAATCAAGAACTTCACAATTCGTCGCGAAATCGCCCGCGGCGGCATGGGCGTCGTCTACGAGGCCTGGGACAACGTTCTCGAACGCGTCGTCGCGCTCAAGGTCATGAAGATTTTTCCAGGAGAGCGCGAACAGACGATCAAACGTTTCCAACGTGAAGCGAGAATCGCCGCAGGGCTACACCATACGAATATCGTTCCGATATACGGATACGATACGGTCGACCAGCTCAGCCTTTTCTATTACGCAATGCAGCTTATCGACGGCATGAGTCTCGAACAGTTTCTGCGTTTACGCGAAAGAGACGCCACGCAAACGATCGACGCCAGTCGCCGTCGGCTGAGAAAATCGTCCCTCGTCATTCGCCAACACACGACGACTGCCACGACAGAACCGTCCGTAAAAGACGCGCCTAAATCGGAACAAGAAGCGGGCGACGCCAATCCGGGGAACGAAACGGAACTTCTTGACGCAGTTCCTCATTCTGGAGAAACGACCTTATTTCTTCCTAATCCCGCGCAAGATAACGAGCAGGATGAAGAAGAAAAACGAGGAGAAAGGAATAAGGAAGAATCCGCCGCCCCCAAGGATAAGAAAAGCGCGTTCCTCTCCGCGTCGTCCCTCGCCATCACTCCGACGTCGGAGCTTCTCACCGTCAACGTCGCCAGCGCCAACTACTACCAGAAAGTTGCCGACTTGGGCCTGCAATGCGCCATGGCGCTCGCCTACGCGCATCGTCACAATATTCTGCACCGCGACATTAAGCCGTCAAATCTCATCGTCGACGCCGGGGGCCAATTGTGGATCACGGACTTCGGACTCGCGCGAACGATCGATAATTCAAATAATTTGACGACGGCGGGACAGCTTGTCGGAACGCTGCGTTACCTTGCGCCGGAAGCCCTGGACGGCGTCTTCTCCCCTAAAAGCGACGTCTATTCCCTCGGGCTAACGCTTTACGAACTGTTGACGTTCACCCCCGCGTACGCCGATTCCAACTATTCCAAGCTCGTCGCGCGCGTTTCCGAAGGTTCCCCCGAGCGGTTGCGAAAGATCAACCCGAACATTCCGCGCGACCTCGAAAATATCGTTCTCAAAGCGATCAGCAAAGATCCGGAAAAACGCTATACGGCGCAAGAGATCGCCGATGAATTGCGGCGTTTCCTCGAAGGGAGGCCTGTGCAAGCGCGGCGCATCTCGGCGCTTGAGAGCATGTGGCGTTGGGCGAAGCGAAATAAAATTGTCGCGTCGCTAAGCGCTCTTGTCACGCTCCTCTTCCTCGCCTTTTTCCTCTTTGTAAGCGTCGCAAACGTCAGTATGAAGCTCCTTGTCTTGGAGAAGGAAGCGGAGTCGGCGCGCGCGCAGAAGAATCTGAATCTTGCGCTCACCGCATTTGACAGACTCTTCAAGAAATTGGTTCAAAACGCAACCACAAACGAATCCCTCAATTTTGATCTTATTACAGAATCCGCCTCAGGGTTCAATCCTGTAATCGACCTCTCCCTCTCCGAAAGCGAAGCGAACGCATTAGACGAAATGCTCAAGTTCTACGGCGAATTCGCTAAAGTCAACGAGGACTCAAAGAAGTCGCAACTTTTATGTCTGCGGTGCGCTCAGGCGTTCTTTAGAACGGGTCTCATCCGAGTCCTGCAGGGGAATTACGGCTATTTCGGCATGTTCTACAACGCCTTCGAATTCTACGACGAAGCGATTGCTTGCGCGACGTCGGAGCCTGCGCGAGAAGAAGTCGCCTTCGAGATGGCGCAACTCGTTCTCGTTATGTACGACGTTTCCTTTGACACGCAGCAGAACCTCGAAAAATACAGCTCTCGAGCCCTGGAAGTCTTGCACCAAATCCAGACGCCGACGGATCCGTCGCGCAGAGAACGCCTCGTCGCGCGCCTTCATCTAGCGCGAGCGTCGAATCTCATCATCTCGTTGCGTCGCAATCGCGAATCAGGGCAAGCATTTATCGGTTCCGCCGCCAACAGAATTCCAATTCCTCCCGACAATCTCCGCGCGACAATACAGCGCGAAATCGATTTTGCCCGAAACTTCGCCGACTCCTTACAGGCGACGACGCTAGAAGACTACGAGCTCAAAACGAATTATCACGCCGTCGTCATTCTCTGGCAGGCAACGTTGCGGCAAACGGAAAAAGTTAAGTTGGAATCGGAAAAGGGCGTGCAGACCTCCATGCGCTTCCGCGAGGTCTATCCCGACTCCCTACGCGCCTACGCCGCCTCCGCCAAGCTTGCCTATACGATGATGCGCGTTCTCTACGAAGAATGGCTCAACGCGCAGGAGCCAAGCGTCAAAGAAGACGCGTTGAATCGTTACCGCGCGTTAGAAAGTATCGTCATGACGGAAACGCAGCAGATTCGCGAGAAATTTCCCAACGAAGGACTCGTTAAGCTGTACCACATTTTCGAAGCGACGAATAGAGCCAAAGCGGAAGCGGCCTTCGGCAACCTTGAACGGGCAGAAGAGCTCCTCAAGGTCGCTCAGACCGAGATCGAGACCTTCGCTCAAGAGCGTCCAAGCTTCGAGTCCGCGCCGATTATTCTTCGGATACGGCGTTACCAAGCGGAACTCGCGACAAGGTTAGGCAAAATTGACGAGGCGGAAGAACATATCAAACAACTCGACCTCGTCTACGAATCGTGGCGCAAGCAAGTCGAAAGCCGCATTAGCAAACTTGAAACGCAAGACGTCGATCCGGAAACTCGAATTCGCGAGTCGGAGTTCCTCGAGCGACAACGCGAAAATATCGACAAGGCGCGCGAGGATCTCCTAAAAACCAAGGCCGCGCTCGAACAGTCGTTAAAAAAGAAAAGTCACTGAACGAAGAGGAGCCGCGTCGCTCCTCTTTTTTTTCTCAAGCGCGCCTGATTATGCTCTATAGACAGATAATAACAAGTATGAAGAATCTGTGAATTTCTCTAAAAAATCCCCCTTTTTTCTTATACGTCGTAACGTTTCTACCGATAAAACAGAGTAACAGGAGGATTAAAACGTGTAAAAAGACCTACATTGCGTCAATTAAGATCAATTAGTGAGTTCGTTTTAGACGTTATCCTGTGGAAATTCCAAGAAAGCGTGTAAAAACGCGATTTTTTGGCTAATTATATATCGTATGAAATACGATTATAGTTATTAGGAAAAAGTGGGTGTTCCGCATCCTTTCGGTATTGACGAAAGGGGCGAGAATACCGCAGATTCGGGAGTGTCTCGAATCGTGTCGCCCGGAGGCGAGAGCCTTTGAGCGGCTTTGGGAATCATCAGTTTTTCGATGGAGCAAGTCGCCAGCAATTCGAAGTCAAGCGCGAGGGGCAACCGCCGAAGGATCGACGCCCTCAAGCAAAACGACGAAAGACGATTTTTTTCACTGATTTTTTTCTTCCGGAGAATCTGGGAGGTCAGGGATGACTATTGGCGCCACTCGTAACACTATGCGTAAATCTACGAGTCTCGAAAGGAGTATCGTGTTGGAACCAACCAAAAAGATTCAGACTGGTTTGTTGGCGGTTGCGTTGGGCTTTGGCTCGGCGGCTTTTACGCTCGGCATTTCGCCCAGCGTCTACGCGCAAACCCCGGTTGCCGGTTCCGTTGTTGTCAACGGCACGGCTGACTCCGCTACCTATCCTACGCTCGTGCGCAGTCAAGAGCTTCTGCTCAAGGCGCGTCGTTCTCTTATGAGTCGCGACGTCGTCTCTGCCACGCGATTTGTCAATGAGGCGAAAGCGCTTAACGCCGCTTACACCCCAGCTAGCGATAGACCGGAGTATGTAACGCCGCTTATCGAACAATTCAAAAAGATTAGCGACGCCGCAAGTTCGCAAGGTATGACGGAAACCGTAAAGCGCGAACTTGCCAAAAATTACCTCGAACAAGCTGAAGCGCTCCGTCGTTGCCAGGATCTCGATTCCGCTGAAGCGCTCGTCGCCGAAGCGAGCAAGTTGAACGTCACCCTCGACGTCGCCACGCTCAATCGCAAGATGGACGTCGACTCCGTCCTCGCTCGTATCAACGACGATCGTCTCGCGTCGACTCCCGTCGCGAATCAGTCCGCTCCTTTGACCGGGCTCTCCGAAGCGACAAAACGACAGGTCGCCTCCATTCAGGCCAAGCTTCAGGAGGCGCGCTCCTTAGCCGCAAACGGTCAGGTCGAACGCGCGGAAGCGATCGCTCGACAGATGCAAAGCCTCGGCGTGCCCGAGAGCGCTTTTGCCGGCGGCGATTCCCCCGCAACCTTCCTTCGCGAAGTCGCCTCCACGCGCTCCAACGCCGTTCGTCAGGTGCAGGCCACCGTCCCCGGTATCTCTCAGGGTGAAAGCGCCGGGTACCTCTACGTTCAGGAAGCCGACGAAGCCGTCGCTAAGGGGAATAACGCTCTCGCTCTCAAGAACTATCGCGACGCGCTCCGTTACTCCGCCGAACTCGATCAAGCGACGATCCGTCACATCAACGACTCGATCGCCAAACTCAACAATCCCGTCGCAAGTATGCCCGAAGTCGCCGTCTCTCAGACCGGCATTGACTTGACGCAGCAGCCCGACGCGGTCCAAAACGAGATCGCCGCCTTCATCGCGAAGCAGAACGAGGTGCGCGAAACCGAACCGAAGGAAGCCCTCGCCGACCTCAAGCAGCTTCGAACGGAAATCGAATCCTCTCAGCTTGACGCCGCCCTCAAGGCTCACTTCTCCTATACCGTCGACATGGCTATCGCCGACACGGAAAAATTCATCGACGTCAACGGCGCGCGTATCGCAAACGCCACGAAGAATCGCGACGTTGAAGAATATATGCGCGAAAAGCGTCAGAACGAGCTCGATATTCAGAATCGTCTCGCCGAAGACACGGAGAAGTTCAACGACCTCATTGAAGAAGGACGATACGAAGAAGCGCTCATCCTCGCTAAGAAGTGTCGCGATTACTCTCATAACAACGTCGTCGCGATCCAGATGATCCAGAAGGCTCAGTTGGGCGGTCAAGTCGCTTTCAACGAAAGTCTAAAGGAAACGAAGAACGAACGCGTCCTCAAGTCCTTCAACGACGTCGAAAATTCCGCTTACTCTCTCGTGGACGACGCGAATCCTCTCGTCTTCGATCAGAAGATTTGGAACCGCGCCAAGCAGCGTCAGAGCGTCAATCCTGGTTCAAGCCGCTCCGAAGCCGATATGGAGATCCTCCGCAAGCTCGATATGCAGATCTCCCTCCCCTTCGATCAGCCGACCCCTCTTGACGTCGTCGTCGACTTCATCCGCTCCAACACCGGTATCAACATCATGCTCGACGAAGCCGCGCTCTCCGAAATGGGCGTCACTTCCGACATGAACATTGTCACCAATCTCCAGAACATCTCGCTCAAGAACTACCTCAAGCACGTTCTCGCGCCTTATAACCTCACCTACATCGTTGAAGACGAAGTCCTCACGATCACGGCGACCAACAAGCGCTCGAGCAAGACTATTGTCAAATACTATCCCGTCGCCGACCTCGTCATCGGAGTCCCCAACTTCAATAACACGGTCGCTCCTCTGTCGATGGAATCGAGTTACTCTCGCGCCTACCAGCAAGCCGCTAACCGCGGTCTGCACGGGTCGAGCTCGACGATCTCCGGACTCAACAACACCGTCTTCGGCGGATCTTCGACTCTCCTCTCGCCCAACATCACCGCTCAAATCCAGGCGAGCGGCGCCAACGCGCCTATCTCCACCGGTCAAGGCGGCAGCATGAACGACCCGAGCGAACTCATCAACCTCATCACCTCCGTCGTCGATCCCGAAAGCTGGGAAACCCTCCAATCGGAGCCTCAGTTCTTCGGACTCAACAACACGCTGGCGATTCGTCAAACGGAAGAAAACCACGAAGAGATTCGCGAGCTCCTCGAAAAGCTCCGCGCCCTTAACGACCTCCAGGTCGCCGTCGAAGTTCGATTCATCACGATCAGCGACGAATACTTCGAAAGAATCGGCGTCAACATGAACCTCTCCTTCAAGCCGTCCGACGCCGCGAGCGCCTCTGTCGACAACGACAACGATACCCTCACTCCTTCTAAGAAGGGCGTCTACGGTATCTACGACGGTAGCGCCACTGGAAAGCCCTTTACGGACAACCTGAACGTCAACTTCTCCCAGAACAGCTACGGCCTCGCCGTTCCGCAGTTCGGAAACTACGACCCGTCGATCGGCGCTCAGTTAGGTTTCGCGATCTTGAGCGACATTGAATCCTACTTCTTTGTCTCCGCTGCGGAATCCGACTCCCGCACCAACGTCCTTCAGGCTCCAAAAGTCACGATGTTCAACGGTCAAACCGCGAGCATCAGCGACACCACGAGCGTGCCTTACGTCAGCACGGTTATCCCCGTCGTCGGAGACTTCGCCGTCGCTCAGCAACCCGTCATCACGATCATCAACGAAGGTCAGTTCATGACGGTTCAGGCGACCGCTTCTCCCGATCGTAAGTACGTCAGAATGACCGTCGTCCCCTTCTTCAGCAAGATCACCGACAACGACAGAACCTATAAGTTCGAAGGAACCGACTCCGTCTCCACGAGCAACACCTCCGCTAGCAAGGGAAGTAGCATCCTCGAAAGCGTCACGGACGAAAGAACCGAAAACAAAGGTTCGGAAATCGTCAGTCAGGGTACCACGATCCAGGAACCGATCACCTCGTCCTTCTCCGTCTACACCACGGTCAACGTGCCTGACGGCGGAACCGCTCTCCTCGGCGGTATCAAGCGACTCAGCGAAGGTCGTAATGAAGGCGGCGTCCCGATCCTCAGCAAGATTCCTTACATCAAGAGACTCTTCTCCAACAGCGCTATCGGACGTGAAACCACGAGCATGCTCATGACCGTCACCCCGCGCATCATCATCCAGGAAGAAGAAGAAGCCTTCGCCACCGGCCAGAACGCCGCTAAATGAGATTGAAAGAATCTTAGCTTAGAGCGAAATCTTAGAGAAAGACGATCGACTAACAAGTCGGTCGTCTTTTTTTATCCCCTTCCTCCAATCGCTCGATCTTGCAACCGCGTTTCCTTTTCTCTATACTCCCGCCAGGAGGAAGGTTTATTTGATGAAACGTTATTTTTTCACCCTGTTGTTCGTCTCATACGCGCTCTGCGGCGCGCTCCTTAGCTACGCCTTGGGAGCCGTCGACAAGCCAACGGGATTCTCAGGGTATCTTCTCGACGATCGAGGATTCGAGAAGAAAAATCCCGATTCGATTTGGCGCGAAGATTTTGAGTCCGACGGCGTTAGTTGGCGTTATCTCTATCAAGACGGAGACGTCAAGTTGCGAACGCACCGTCGCGTCCAAAATTACGCCTACGAAGGAGCGCGATCCGAGTTCATCTCCTACGAGGTCAAAGATCCGGGCGTCGTCATCCTCGCCCATTACGTCGACTATCCTTCCGTTTACAACGACGTCGAACCGTCCCTCTGGATCCGCTCCGACCGTCCGGGCGTCGCGCTCGCCGCGCTCGTCGTTTTCCCAAAGACGCTGCGTCCCGACGACGGAAAACCTCTCGTCGCGATGATCCCGGGTTCCGCATACAAAAAGCCGGGAGAATGGCAACGCCTCGACTTCCCGGCGGGATTAGCGAATACTCTAGAAAGCACGGCCCAGTCCCTCCGCGGAGAATATAAACTCCCCGTCAATACGGAATGCGCGTACGTTAGACAACTCCTCCTCGTTTCCGAAGCGCGCATAGGAAGATACTCTCTCTGGATCGACGATCTTCAAATCGCCAACCCTCTTCCCCCCTCTATCGATTCCCTGAAAGTCTGGGAAAAAGACGCCGCCTTCACCCCCCTTAATCTCCAAGGATGTCGTTTAAAACTCTCCAACACCCCGGTTTTTGGAGCCCAGGACTTCTCGGAAAACGATCTCTACGAACGGGAGCCGTTCGCTATCGACGTCGCAAAAGTCAACGAAAAGAAGAAGCGCAAGTTATCCTTTACATCGGACGCGCGCGCGCAGAAAGACGCGCCGTCTCCTGCGGAAAACGACCTTCTTTCAGAGGGCGCCGACGCGAAACCGACCTTCTACGCCGCCTCGCGATTCCTCAACAGAAACGGCGCGTTTTCCGTCAGACCGACGGAAGAACTCTTCGCGCTCAGTCCCTCGCGTGAAACGCGATTCCCCGACCGCGTCGAGCAGACCAATTTTGCAGACGCGACGAATAAAAACCAGGTCGTCTCCGTAGCCTTCGACGAATCAGCCCAATCCCAGAACGAGCTCCCCGTCCCTCCCGTCCAACAATCTTTAGTCGTCGGGAGCGGAACTCTAGAACGTCCTGAAGACGCGATCGTCGACTCCTTCCGGCGCCCCTCCGAAAGACTTGTCGCCGACGTCGAGTTCCACGACGGACAGCTCGAAACCCGCTCCGATCAAAAAGTTTATTCCATACGCGCCGTCGAGTATCAAGGAGAATCATTCCAGTTTCTTAAAGGACTCGGGTTCAACGCGATATGGCTCCACGAAGCGCCGACCGCGCGACAGCTCAGCGACGCCCAAGAGGTTGGCGTATGGCTTATCGCCGCCCCTCCCATCGGTTCGCAACTCGTCTCAAACAAAGACGTCGCAAGAATCGACGCGTTGAAGAAAAACGCCGCAGAGCCAAACGCCGACGCGCTCGCCTCTCCCAAACAGAACATGACGCGGGAAGCCGCCAACGCCTTCTTTGCCGGAAAGGAAGTTCCAAGCGCCTATGATCCCGTTCTCGTCTGGTACATCGGCGGAGAACTGCGTGAAAACGCCGCCGAGAACGTTCGAAACGACCTCATGCTCGTGCGACGCCTCGATCCGCTACGTCGACCTATCGTCGGATCCGTCAAAACGGGAATCGATCGCTTTTCCCAGGAAGGAGCTTTAGACGCGATCCTCCTCAATCGCGAACCTCTCCTCTCTTCCCTCGATCTCAACGATTACGCGAACTGGCTCGTGAGAATTCAAAATCTCGCGACGAATACCCGCGCCGTCTTCTGGAATATCGTCCAAACGCAGCCGACAATCTCCGCCACCCTACAGCGACAATTCTGCGGAATGGCGGACGAAACCCCCGGCGTCGTTTCATACGAACAGATTCGACAACTCGTCAGGTTTTCGATGTTCGCCAAATGTCGCGGACTATTCTTCGCTTCGAACTCTCCTCTTGACGCGAAGGATCACAAAACGCAGTACCGCGCCGCCGCGCTTGAATCGATCAATCTCGAATTGCTACTCGTCGAACCATGGTTCGCGCTCGGAGATCCGGATCAAGAGTTGCTCAAAACGTCGTATCCGAATATCAAGGGAATCGTCTCTCAAACGAAGCGTTCCCTCCTCTTCGTCCCCGTTTCGACCGACAAGGACAACCAGTACGTCATGGGGCAAGACGCCGTCAACAATCTCACCGCCACCGTTCCCGCGCGCGAAGGATACTCCCCCGACCTGCTCACGCCCGGCGCGCTGAGAAAAATCGTCTCCCGTCGACGCGCCGGAGGATGTTATTTCACCCTCGACGAAGGCTCCATGAACTCGCTCCTCTTCTTCACGCAGTCCGATTCGATGAGTCAAAAGCTCTCGGAACGCGCGCCCGTTTTTGGCGAGCGACTCGCCACCCTCGCCGTCGGGTTAGCGCGAAAGAGGCTCGACCTTTACGAACAAACCGTCTACGCGCTCAGATATGTCGAAGAACACGGATATTTCCCGAAATCGGCGCCCCATGCGCCGGCGCTCGGCGAGGTGGTTCAGCGCGTCGGGGATCAGATCGACTCCGCTGAAATATTCCTAAGACGCGGTGATTTTTCCCAAGCCTATCTCGTCGCGGAACGCGCGACGCGCGAAATTAGAAATATCGAACGGAGATTTTGGAGCGAGGCGACGCGAAACGAACTTACAAAGCCCGTCACTCCACTTTCCGCCTCGTTTTACGATATGCCCGCCTATCTCGAACTATACGACAAACTCCTCTCGGGGAAATTGCGCGCGAATGACGAAAACCTCATTCGCGGGGGGGATATGGAACACGCGCAAAGTCTTGCCGACAACGGGTGGACGCTACAATCGCGTCAGACAAACGTCCTTCGAGGACGCGCGTCGTCCTACTCGTACGACGCGAATCAAGATCCGTCGGGGGGCGGAAGAAAGGAATCGAGCTCAGCGCTCAAGCTCGTCGTCGAACCGATCGACGACGTCGCCGCGAAGAGAATCCCTCAGCAAATCGAAGGCAATATCGTCGAGGTCGAAACGGAGTTTCCCTCTAAAGTCGGACAGTTAATTTGCGTTCAGGGCTGGATACGCATTCCGAAAAAACTCACGAATTCGGTCGACGGATTCGAAATTTACGACAATCAAGGGGGACGCGCGTTAGCGCTGCGATTCCAAGAGGCGACGGAGTGGAAACGCTTCGCTTTCTATCGTCATTCGACAAGCGACGGGCTCATGCGAGTGCGTTTCGCCATGTCGGGCGTCGGCGAAGTATGGCTTGACGACGTCGCCGCCTACGTAGTGGAAGCGCTCGATCCCGCCGACGCGGAGAGAACGCCCATCCCCAACGTTCTGGAATGACCCTTCAAAAGACGCCAATTCTTCTTGGCGTCTTTTTTTTTCTTTAGAACTCTAAATTTTATATGGATAAAATAAACAAAGTTTTCTAATTCTATCAATTTCAACAAAAATTCGACTTTTTCTAATCTTGAAAAATTTAATCTCCGATATAGGGACTAGCGACGAAAAAGGGAGCAAGAAAAGCCCCTGAAATGCGAGGCTTTTCCCATGTTGCGTCGCGTTTTGTGTGGAAAAAAAACATCCGTTCGAGATATAAAATTTTAGCGAGGTCTAAAATGAAGTCGTCTGCAAAGATTTCGTTATTGGCGGCGGTCGCAGCCGTTCTTTTAACCGGCGCCTCGGCGTCCTATGCGCAATACGGCGCATGCGCTCCCGCCTGCGACGTTCCCTCTCTTCCAGCCTGCGCTCCTTCCTGCGAAGTTCCGACTTACGCTCCTACATGCGAAACGCCTATGTGCGACATACCGACTTGCGATATTCCCACCTACGGCTCATTGTACGGATGCGAATCCGCGCGCTATACGGGTTGCGATCTCGCGCGAAGCGTTTCGGAACTTGCCGCGGCTCCCTTCAAGTGGATTATTTGCGAACTGACCTCGGGTATTTATCCTGATTGCGGTTGCGCCCCTCGTCCTCCCAAGTCAAACTGCAATCCATGCACGATTTGCGGCGACTACGTCGGCGGATGCAACGATTCGGGATGCTACGCGACTGGCGGCTATTCTTCTATGCAATGCTCGCCATGCGATCAAAATTACCCCATCCCGTCGTACTCGAGCCAATCGTCGTATCAGAGCGCGCCCGCGAGCGGATTGAACTTTTACGACGTCGAAGCGTACGACGCGTCCCCGAGCAAGATGAGCGCGAAGCTCCCGACGTATAATTCTCGCGTCGCCAGCGCGCCCAAGAACGATTTCACGGCGAACGTCGCCATGTCCCTCCAGAGAGCGTTCGGCACGACGCGTCCGGCCGCGCAGTTCCGCCCCGTTGAGGAGACGATCGAACGATCGCGCGAAATCGTCCGCGAAGTCGAACCTCAGCAGTACGCCGCAGCCCCGCGTCGCGAAGCGCCCGTCGCTCAAAACGCTCCTCTTGACCGCTCCGCAAACTCCGTTCGTTCCGTAAGCTATGAACAGGACAAAGTCGACGCTCAGCGTAAATCGATCCGTCAGGCCCAGCGCGTCGAAGCGACCAACGCCGCTCAGATCAACGCGCAGAATTTGCGCGAAATACAATCGAAGTCCAACGTTCGCATCGTCGCTACTCAGGAACAGAAGAGCGTTCCCGCGTCGAAAAAACAGTTTGGTACGACCCGCGCCATCAAGTGAAAACATGAAGCGCTAAAGAATTAGAAGACGCGACCTTAAACGCGCCGCGTCGCTCTTGCCACGCACGATTATTTTGATTATCCTCTGCCGTAACGCGGAGGAACTAGCCAAGGAGCCCGAGGTTCGCCGCCTCGGGCTTTTTATATTCCACGCGATTTACAGTGAAAATTACGTAAGTCTTTCGAATAGACGGCTACCATTACTAAAAGGAGTTAGCTAATGCTTTTGACAGGAACCCTTTACTCGCGCGTCTCAAAAATCGCGAGTTGCGTCGCGATCATCGGAGCGATCGCAGTCGGCGGGTCGGCTTTCGCGCAAAAACCTGAACAAATTCTAGGGCGCGGTCCCACGCAGCCCGACGTCGACGTCGACTATCCCGCCGTCGGCGAGGAAGAGAAATGCGTCGTTAAGCAATACAAGGAGCAAGGCTACACGGGAGTCGCTCTATATGCGCCCGACGGAACGACGATTCTGCGCGTCTGGGCCGCCCCGACTCCGAAACCTGGACAAAAGGCTCAGGTCGATCAAATTCGATTCTTCAAGCACGGGGTCGAAGTTTATCGCGACGTTTTGGGAAAGGAGTCGCGCTGGCTTAACAACGGCGGCGCGCGTCGCGGAATCCTCGGCGCGGATAAGAAAACGATCGCGTCGTGGAGCGTTATTTCTCCGCAGGAAACGGCGCAGGAAGTCGTTGCCGCGCTCAAGACGAACGACTTTGCGCGTTATCAACGCGTCGCCCTTTCCGCTCAAGATTTAACGACTTTAGGCGTCGGACAAGGTCCCGTCGCTAAGGAGTTGCAGAATCAGATTAAGAGCGTTTCCGAGAGCGCTTTTGCTCAGCTCGCTCAGACTCTTGCGATTCCGGAAGACGCGAAGTGGGGCGCTCTCAACGCCGGGCTACCCGCCGCCATCCCTGCGGGAGAAAACTTCTCCAAGGATCTCGAAGCCTACTATAACGTCGCGATCATCGTCATGGACGGCGCCGACGCGTCGAAGAGCCAAGAACTTTATGTCGGCGATATGATTAAGGTCGGCGACGCGTGGAAAGTCGTCGGACTTCCCGCGGGCGAACCCTTCGGACAGGCGACCGGTTCCGTCGCTGCGAATTCGATTCTACTCCCGACGGAAGGAAGCGCCGCCGCGTCCGCCGTTTCCGGAGACGTCGGCGAAATGGGCGCCGTCTTAACCGAAGCCTACAACAAACTCGAAGCCGCTTCTCCTGCGGAATATCCCGCGCTTTGCGACTCTACCGTCGATCTTCTCCTCCAACTTGCCGCGTCGACTCCTCAGGAAAGCGACAATCTTCTCTCTCAAGCGATCGACGTGATCTTCTCCGGCGTGCAGTCGGGCCTCTATCCCGACGGAGCCGCTAAGCTCGACACTTTGGCAGAAAAACTCGTGGACGCGGGAGACGAAGTGAAGGCGCGTTTGCGTCAGCGTCAAATCACCGCCGCGTTTTACGCCGTCGCGCAGAGTAATCCGCAACCTAAGCCGAGCGAACTCGCGAAAGCTCAGGAAAAATATACGGAGGATCTCGCGGCGTTCGTCGAAGAATACCCCACGACTGCCGCCGCTGCGGAAGCCGCCATGAGTCTCGCGCTTGACCAGGAATATCTCCTGGAAAACGACGGAGCCATGAAGTATTACCAGCAAGCCGCCCAAAACGCGTCGGGAACCCTCGTTGGACGTAAAGCCGCGGGCGCGTTAGCTCGCCTCAAATCCGAAGGCGGCGCGTTCAATATGCCGAAACTCCAGTACTCCGACGGAACCCCATGCGAGTTCAAGCCCGGCGATAAACCGACCGTCGTTTTCTTCTGGGGAAGCTGGGATAGCGAAGGCGTCGCTGGGCTCGAAGCGCTTGCTTCTCAGGTCAACGTAATCGGCGTCAACGTCGACACGACTCCTGATCCGGCGAACGCCGACGCGTACTTCGCTCAGATTACCAAAGGTCTCCCGTGGAAGAACGTTTGCAATCCCGCCGGACTTGACGGCGAAGCCGCCGTTGCCTTCGGCGTCCAGACCGCTCCATGGATCATTCTCATCGACAAAGACGGCAAGGTCGTTCGCTCTAACATCGCGAACGTTGAGGAACTCGCCGACGTTCTCAAAGAAATGAGATGACGTCGCGGGCCCTGACCCAAGAAAAAAAGACCCCGAACGCTGTGCGACGCGTCCGGGTCTTTTTATTTGAAGTCAGAGACAGTTTATTTCGACGTTAAATCAAAATCGAAAGTATTGGCGCCGGGAACAACCTCAACTTCGACGCCGGAGGTTCTTTCGTCGCACCACTTGTCGGCAATCGCGCGCACGCTGTCGAACGTCGGCTTTTCTTCGCCATTCTCAATCATCGTGCCATTTTGAACGGCAATACGATAATCAAACTTCACGAGATACTTGCCGGGCGTCGTTCCTGCATTCCCCGCGCCGGCAAGGGTCTGAAGCTGATAAACGCCGTTTTCGTCAGTTTTCGCATATCCGCTCGAACCGGTAGAGTCTACGGGGATGAAGTAAACGTTGACGTCCGCCGTTGGTTCCCCGTCGATCGAGATAGTCCCCGTGACGCCTTCCGTTTTAATCGCTTTATCACCGCATCCGACAAAAGTTCCTAAAAGGCAGAGCGCTAGGAGTGAATAAAAAAGATTCTTCATTGTAACCAACCTCATAGTAAAAAAATGCGCCTGCGACGCGGGTTTCAAAACGATTCGCTACGCAGACGCGATTAAAAGTGAACTGAAATCGATAAAAATTACAGCGACACTGTTTCGCCGCCCTGCGGGGTAGCCATGGAGCCCCAAACGCCTTGCGTGGAGGGACCTGTCCACTGGTGACCTTCGCCCGTCCAGTGCGGATAGCCAAGAACGTGGTTGACGTCGCCGCAGTCGATCGTTTCAGAAATGAAACGAACCGAACCGTCCGCCATACACGCGTTCACGCCGCCGCTATGATTACTCGACGCGGAGATACACATCGCCGTGTGATTTTCGTTGCGACCGTGATTCGAACCGTAGCAGCTCGGGCTGTTAGGCGGAACGGCGGCGTGGAAATTCGTGTAGCCCGCGCGGCAGTCCGCCCAGCGGCGACCTTTACTACTCCAGTTGTCGTTGCCGTTCATCATCCCGTCGGTTCCGCGCATCGCCAAGCACGCAGAAACGGGCTGACCGTGAATCGCGGCTCCCGCAATCGTCGACTTCACCATGTTGTCGCCGGTAGGTTTAGACGCGAGGATCTCCGCAAAAAGGAGCGTGTTCGACGTCCCGTCCGTAATGCTCTCAAGCCCCATGCGACCGCCATGGAGATAATTAAAGAAGACGCCGCGACGGTTGCGGTTTTCGCCCCAGTCGCAACCGATCATGAAATCCCCGCGATTGCAACCGTAGTTTGTGCAACCCTGGTAGCCGTCCGACTTCGACGTCACACTGTTGCCGTCAGAAGGACAAAGGAAAGAAGAAATCATCGTTTCTGTAGGATTGCGTTGACCGTCGTACATGTCGTTGCTATTCCACGGAAGAGGAATATTCGACGTGCCAGCGCCCTGATCCCAGACATAAGGATTCGTGTTCGCCGCTTTCTGGCAATATCCGGTGATCTGCTGGAAGAGAGCGTTTTGTTCAATGAAAGGCAGAAGAAGCATATGCGCGGAGTACACGTCGACGACGTCGATACGTTCGCTCGTTCCATTGCGCTTGTACGCCCCCGACCAGAACATATCTTCCCCTTGGTTCGGGATGCGGTTGTTTTGATCAACAAAGTTGTGAACAGCAAGTCCGAACTGTTTTAAGTTGTTCGTACATTGCATACGACGCGCAGCCTCGCGCGCTGCTTGAACTGCGGGTAAAAGCAATCCTATAAGAATACCAATAATCGCGATGACAACCAGGAGCTCTACCAGTGTAAACCCCTTAAAATGCAAATGTCTCATAATAAACACCCTTCAAAACTAAGATGAACCCGAAAAAATAATAAAATCCGGGTAAAAAGCAATAGGGACAACCTTTACGATACATTATTATCTTAGCGCAACAGATTTTCAAGATGACGAGAGCATTAAAAACACGATTACCTATTTTTTGTGATTGTGTTCTCCATAGAGTTCTTTGCAATGAATATAGGCATACTTTCTAAAAATATCAAATGATAGTATTTCCAAACGAGGAAAGACGTACCTTTTCAAGATTCTAGTGGGTAAAAAGGCACGCCAACAGGAGCATCAAAAGAATTCGACTCAGTGAAGAGAGTTCAGCCGTCGCTCCTAAAGTCGACACTATTCCAATCACCCCCTATCGGAGCGCGTTCCCATCGGTTCCGCTTGTCAGGCACTGTCGGGCGTTTCATCGTTAAAACCGACCGCAAGTCAAAAAGAAAGTAAGATATGGAAAATAACCAATATTCTTCACGTTAGATTTCCGCAGTCTAAAAAAGCCTGCGCGCACTATAAAAATCAATTCGCGCAGGCGAAAACTTTATTTGGGAAGACGCCTTTTTTGGGAAATTAGTTTAACCAATCAGAGGGTCGTGGTCTCGCCGCCTTGAGGGGTCGCCATAGAGCCCCAAACGCCTTGCGTGGAGGGACCGGTCCACTGATGACCTTCGCCTGTCCAGTTCGGATAACCGAGGACATGATTGATATCGCCGCAATCTATCGTCTCGGAGATGAAGCGCAGCGAGCCGTCCGCCATGCACGCGTTCACGCCGCCGCTATGATTACTCGACGCAGAGACGCACATCGCCGTACCATTTTCACTACGACCATAGTTCGAAC
>CAKVCP010000025.1 GCA_934725735.1 uncultured Thermoguttaceae bacterium | reverse complement strand
TTCGTTGCAAGCAACAGGTATAAGTATATCGACTTTCTCAGAACCGCAAGAGATCTTTTCTAAAAATTTTCGTTTTCGATTCCATCTCGCGTCTATCCTCTTGCCCCCTCCTTTATCTCTATAGACTCAACCCTTTCGATTGATTAAACTCTCCCCAAACCGTCTATAAACTAATGAGGAAAACAACATGTCACGATATATCCCCTTTTCCCCGTCGCATTCTGCAATTCTGCGACTCTCTCTGGCAATCCTTGGAGTCTATGCTCTTTTCGCGTCCCCTTTCGCGTTTTCCCAAACGCAGAAGCCTCGCCAAACTGCGCCCGTCAACCAAAAAGCGGCTCCCCCAAAAACATCTGCGCCTCAGTTGTCCCCCAAGGCCGCGTCGACGCCAATCGCGCCCGACGCGGCTCCCGCTCAAGCCGAAGTCTCCCTCTCTGCCGAAGATCAAGAAAAGTACCGAAAGGCGCTCGAATTATTCAACAAGCAGGATTTTAGCGGTTCTTTAGACGTACTGCGCGATCTTGCCGCTGGCAACCCCGCGTCGCGTCCCCCGCGCATCATCGTCGCGCTCTGGTTTTCCGAACTTCAGAACCCCCAAGCGGTTCGACTTTCCCTCGAACAAGCGACGGTCGAGTCCCCAGAAGACCCCGAAGCGTACTTCTCCCTTGCGGAAATCGCCCTTAAAGACGGCTCTCTAACGGCGGCGGAACTTCTGACCCTCAAAGGGGATGAAAAACTCGAGAAATATACCGCCAATCCGACGCGTCAAAAGAAACTCACGCGCACGTCGTACACCCTCAAACTCTCTTACGCAAACGCGCGTCAACGATGGACTGACGCCCAAAACGCAATTCTAGGACTCGTTAAACTCGACGGAGAGACGGCGGAACTCGATCGACTCTACGCGCGAGCGCTCTTCCTCCAAAATCAGGACGAGAAGGCCCGGCAAGCGCTACAACGCGCGGAGAAACTCTCAAACGGCGAAGGATTGCCGACCGACGCGGCGATGGCGCAACTCTACGCGGCGCGCGGCGACAAAGAATCCGCCAAAGCAAGCTTAAACGCCGCCCTCAAAGCGCATCCCAAGTCGACGCCCGTGCTCCTTCTCTCTATCTCCGACGCGCTGTCGGAGAATAATCTTGACGCCGCATGGTCCCTTGTTCAGCGGCTCTATCAGGAAGAAAAATCACCGGACGTTCTCAAGACCTACGGCAAGGTGGCTCTTTTCCGATCTGATTTTAAGTCTGCGGAAGCGGCGTTTCAGGAAGCGGTTCGTCAGAATCCGCTCGACACGGAAGCGACGGGAGGTCTCGCGCTGGCGTTATGCGAACAAGGGGATCCGGAGAAGAATAAACGAGCCCTTCAATACGCGGCGAGCAACCTCCAAAAACAATCGAATAATCGCGACTACCTCGCCACTTTAGGCTGGACGCTTTATAAATCGGGCCAAGTCGACGACGCCGTCAAAATACTACAACAGTCGATCGCCGACGGTCAAATCAACGCCGCGTCCGCCTATTACTTTGCCGTTATTCTCAACGAACGCGGCCAACAAGACGTCGCCAAGCAATTACTTGAAGCGGCGCTCTCCACCGAGCCTCCTTTCGCCAAGCGAACTGAAGCGCAAAAATTACTCGATTCAATCAACGCAACCCCCGTCGCTCAGCCCTCAAAATGAGTGACGCGTCCTCTTGAACGCCATCGAACGCTCCGAACGCGCTTCGGAACATTCCAAGGTTTAGGATTCATCGTACGTAGTAAAGCGGACGACCTCTTCATACGAGGCGTCCGCTTTTTGTTTTTCTCACGACTATCGGCAAAAGATCAAACGCCCGATCTCTGCGAATTTTCTCTTCCCCCCCTCGCTTTGTCTCTTTGAAAAGCGTCCGCCTCGTTTCGGAAAGTCGACAGAAACGAAACCTTGATTGACGTTAAACGTCTATATGAAGAAAATTCGCGACGAGAAAAAAAGACGGAGCGCTAGAAAACCCTTGCACTCTAAATCTAAAAGCGTAACGACCAAAAAAGAAAGACAAATAAAGAAGGAGTCAATCTTCTTTGTCTGAAAAGTAGGATTGCCGCGTCGTATCGTAGAGGCGCCGCCGTTTCTTTTAAAGATCTTATCCATCGTCTTACGAACCTTCAAAAAAAGAAGGAGCGTCTTCAATCAAGCATCGACGCTCCTAAAAGAATAACGACGGATAGGGGCGAGCCCCCTTATTTTTCATTATTTTTCTCGAAGTATTCGCTGAAACTCACAAACGGAAATTGTTCATAGAAATGAACGGCGCGATTGATCCGATTACGGTCGCGTTCCGAAATGCGGCGCGCTAAAGCGGCGGTATTTTCGATGACAAACGTCTTTGCGAAAATATTTTTTCCCTTGGGATAGATTTCCATCACGATTTTTTCGGGAAAGAGCGCCGACTCCATGAACGTTTTATTCGCCTCGATTCGCGCCAAGGGAGTCAAGACGCCGGGATTCATATAGACGTTGAGTTTCGCCATCGCCTCGACGAACCGGAAATACGCGTCGGCAATTTTCTCGTTATCAAAGAGTTGCGTCGTCACGCGATAGTCGATCCAACGACTTTGAAAGAAATATTCGTTTTCCTTGCACGAAATTTCAAAGGAGGGATCGATCAAAAAGAGCGAAAAGCTATCCTTTTTCTCTTCTTTTATGATTTCTTTAATGCGAGCCGTAAACCGTTCAAGCTCCTGTTCTTCGATCGCCGTTCTCATTCTTCGAATCGGATCGATGAGCACGAACTTCTGCGAGCGCAACGAATAGACGACAATTTCGCCGTTATCGCCAATAAAATCGAAAACCAGATCGCCATAGAAAACGGTGGAAGACTCATATTTTGTCTCGCGTTCATTGCGGATGAAACTCACGGTATTGTCGATGCGAAACTGACTTCCGGTTTCCCCGTCGCCGCCGAGGAGACGAACGGACGATTCGTTCGTCGCGGAGTCGGATAACGACGGCTCTACGGCGGAATAGGCGCGCGGTAAGGATAAGAGCGCGACCGCTACGAGACAGAACGTCAAACTAAGCGAATATTTAAGCGTATACGACAACCTCATCGAATAGGAATCCTTTCCCTGGACAAGCGTCCTCATAAGGGACATTTAAGCGGCGTCATGCCGCAAGTCCAAACAAACGAAGAGAACGGCGAGTCGCCAGGACTCGCGCGTCGCCAATTGCATACAACAGTAACCGACGCGCAGCGGAAGCGCGCGAGAGCCGCCTCTATTTATTTAGGGGCGAGAGTGCAAGTCATGCGTCTTCCCATGAGCTTGGGGGGAGTTTCGATCTTGGCGATATCCTCCAGCTTCTCGAAAATCAAGGTCATGAGCTTTTCCCCCTCTTCAACATGGGCGCATTCGCGACCTTTGAAGCTAAGAACAAGGATGACCTTATCCTTGTCTTTGACCAGGAATTCACGCGCGTTATTGACCTTAACTTCGACGTCGGCGGCGCCAAGTTTAGGACGGAGTCGCAGCTCTCTGATCTGCGGCTTATTAGACTTCTGACTTAAGGCGCGTCGTCGCTGATCGAACTTGAACTTACCGTAGTCCATAATACGGCACACGGGAGGCCGCGCCTGTGGCGCCATTTCAACCAAATCAAGATCGACGGCGCGCGCGCGCGCCAACGCCTCTTGCGGACTCATTACACCAAGCTGGTCGCCCTTTTCCGAAATGACGAGCACTTGTGGAACGCGAATCATCTCATTGACACGCTGTCCGCCGTTAGCGCCAGCGTTCCCCTGACGGGGACCGTTGTTATCCATCCTCCGAAAACCCATGTTCTTACTTTTAAGAGCCTTTCTCCAAAGTTTGAGGAAATAAAGTCGACGTATAAAGCGCCTACGCCAACCACAAATCTAAACACCGACGCCGCCGCGCTCTGCGGATGGACTATGGCGAAAGAGCGCGTCGGTCGACGCTCTCGCCAATTTGTCACTATTGTAGCGCTTACGCAATTCCTAGGCAAGCGGGTAAGAATTGTAATTCACAAATCAACGATAAATTTTTTCTCACATTCGAGCGTCTTTAAGAACGCCGCCGCCTCCTCCTCTAAAGGGATTCATAAACCATGATTTTTTCGAGTCGGAAACGGCCTCGTCTTCCTCAACCAGCGCGTTTTCCCAAGAGTTTTCTACGGCTTCCGCATCAACTGCGTCAAAGGAGTCGCCATCGAGTTCTTCGTCAAATTGCGATAAATCCTCCTCCGTCGTCTCTTCGTCTTTGTCAGACGAGAAGACAATGTCCGGCGCCGTTTTGAGGAAATCGTTGTCGAATTCTTCAGAATAACTCTCGTCCCCCGAGATCATCTCTTTAAAATCGGGGAATCGGTCAATCTGACCGTCGTGCTGCGTAACGAGCAGACGGATCACGAGAACCGTTTGTTCAAAATCGTCGCCGCCTTCATTGAAGAAGTACCTTCCTAGCGCGTCGGTATTCGCGTCGCTTGCGCCAAGAACGAGGAACTGACCTGGGCGCAAACCGAGAGAGAAGCGAAGGGAATCGAAGAATTTCGTCGGCTGTTCTTGCGTCTTAACCAACTGTCCGTGCTGATAGCGCGTCACCGACTGAGGCGCGCCGTAACGCAAATACGGCGCGAGGTCAAAGAGTACCGAACCGTCGGGGGACTGGTCGATCGCGACGCTCAGCGCGGGGGAAACGTTCGAGTATGTTTTGCCTTCAAGTTCGCCGTCGACGTTTTTCTCCAAGACGGGGGCGGAAGCGATCGTATCGGAACGCATCACGATCGTGCTTTTCATCCCGGAGCGCAAGGAGACGGGCTTCGAATAGGAGATCGGTTCTAGAGCGGATTCGACTTTCGAAGCGTCGACTTCTTCCATGAGGGACGCGCGAAGCTCTCGTCCTTTAAGCGCGAGGAGTTTTGAAAGGGATTCCGGGGGCGTAGCGCCGAGTAGTCCGACGCGGATTCCTTGTTCGTTCAGGGCGACTCTTTTGGAGTCGCCGAGTTCTAATTCGTCGACGTCGCGCCATAATTCGCGCACCAGATCGCGTTCGTTATACGGCACGTGCGCAATTAAAACGTCGAAAACGACCGCGTCGGGAGCCAAGCGAAGCCTTTCGATCGACTTTCGCTTCTCTAAAAGCGGTTGAGGAATCGGCGCGTTATCCCCTATGTGAAGACTCTCGCAGGAAGCGAGCGCGCACGCGCAAAACGCGGCTAAAATTCGTACGGATGCGGAGAGTCTTGTCATGAATCGCGAAACAATCGGTCGAGGAACCGTCCCATGGAAGTTTTATAAAACGAAGCGCGACGCGCGCACAATCAGTCGGAAGATTAGAGAAGATTCGCTCGCGCGTCAAGAGAGATCTTGTCCTCCCCTCAAGATTGACGCCGGACGTCGACTAGGTAAAATAAACGGACGTTAGGGCGTCGCTCGGACGCCTAGATGGACGATATTCATAATCCGAGCGCCGTTATTGGCGCCGCTATTTAAGGTTTTTTGTATCATGACGTTGAATCGCCGCGATTTTCTGAAATTGAGCGCGTCGTTATGCGCTTCTTCCGCAATTTTGTTGACCGACTACGATTCCATGAGCGAAGGAGCGGAAGCGCTTGACGATTTGAAGTTCGAGCGTTATACCCTTAACGTCGGCGCGGAACGACCTTTCACCGCCGTCCACGTTTCCGACACTCATATTACTTTTAGCGATACGCGCGACACGGAGCGAACGCAAAAACTCTCAGAAAGTCGTTCGAAGTACTTTTCCAAAGCCGAACGCTATTTTCTCGCCTCCGCAGAATACGCGAAGAAGAAGGACGCGCTCCTTCTGCACACAGGCGACATGATCGACTTCCTAAGCGAAAAGAACTTGGAATACGTCAAGAATTTCTACGATCAAACCGACGTCGCTCGTTTCGTTTCGGCGGGGAACCACGAATACAGTCATTATTTAGGGGAAGCGAAAGAGGACGAGGCGTATAAGGCGCAGAGTTTTGACCGCGTTCAAAAATCTTTCCCGAATGACCTGCGCTTCGCCTCAAAAATCGTCAACGGGGTCAACTTCGTCGCGTTCGACGACGTTTATCATTACGTGGCGGACAATATTATCGAACTCTTCGAGAAGGAAGTCGAGAAAGGATTGCCGATCGTCACCTTGTGCCACGTTCCCTTCTTCACTCCCGAGCTTTACCGCGTTCAGATGGAAGAGAAAAAGGAACGCTTCTCTTACCTTTTAGGCGCGCCCGACACAAAGCGCGAATCTTCGGATCGGTTCCTTTCGTGGCTCAAGACGCAACCCCTTTTCAAGGCGCATTTGAGCGGTCATTTACACTACAACCACGTCTGTCAATTTTCCGACAGCGCGACTCAGTATGTAGTTGGCGGAAATTTCCAGGGTTGCCTTTACGAGTTCAACTTTGTTTGACGCTTTCGTTGCGTCTTGGAGGAATTGTTATGGAAAAAGAGCGTCAACGATCGACGATAAGGTTCAGACCGACCGCGCCCTTGGAAAATCTTCGCCGTCGCGCCGTCTTATATCGCGTATTGCGCTCTTTTTTTGACGCGAGGAACTTCGTCGAGACGTCGACTCCAACCCTCTCGCGCGACGTGGTCGTCGACCGATTCGTCGAAGCCATCCCGGTAAAGCTCAACAAAAGCTGGCGCGAATGCGACGACTTCTCCGCGTCGCGTTTCTCCTCTCCGGAAGTCGCGCGTCGAGAAGAAACCACCTTCTACCTGCAAACGTCCCCTGAATTTGCGATGAAACGTCTTCTCGCCGCAGGAATGGACGCGATCTATCAGCTTGCGCCCGCGTATCGTCAAGGAGACAGGGGAACGCTTCACAACGTTGAATTCACAATGCTCGAGTGGTATCGCAAGGGGGACGATTACGAATCGGGACGCGCCTTGTTGTCGCGTCTTGTCGCAGAGACGTCGCGGCGCTTTTACGAAGAAACCTCCATTGAGCCGCAACGCTGGACGACTCAAGAGACGAAGCAAATTCCCTTCGGTCGCGCGTTTCTTGACGCAACCCAACTTGATCCGCATCGTTCTTCAATCGCCGACCTTCGCGCGTTCGCCGACGCGAATAACGTCTCCTATCCCGAATCGTACAAGGACGACGTGGAGAAGGACGACTGGATCGACCTAATCTTCTCCGAAGTCGTTCAGCCGACGTTGGGATTCGACTTCCCCGTCCTTCTCTACGACTATCCCGGAACGCAGTCGCAGCTCGCTCAAACCGGGCAAGCAGACGGGTGCGAAGTCGCGCGTCGCTTTGAGTTGTTCGCCAATGGAATCGAACTCGCGAACGGCTACGACGAGCTTCTTGACGCGAGCGTGTTGCGCGCGCGAATCGACTGTGTCGCGGGCCAGCGACGTCGCGACGGTTCCGCAGAGTTGCCGCGCGAATCGCGACTCCTCGCCGCCATGGATTCGGGGTTGCCCCCCTCTTCCGGGTGCGCGCTAGGCGTCGATCGTTACCTCTGCGTCCTCCTTGGAACGCGACGCATCGACGACGTCTTCGCGTTTCCAACAGAATTGGCTTGACGCCAACTATATTCCCGGAATAAGCGCAATGTCCTTCGATCTTTCCCCGTATGAAACGTCCTCTCCCCCGACGCGCGTCTATCAACCGTCGGAACTCCTCGACGAAATCCTCCTAGCGTCCGTTGTTGGAGTCGGCCCCAATATTGCGCAAAGTCTTCTGCAGACGTTCGGTTCGGCGGGAGAAACGCTTCGCGCGTCTTTATCCGATCTGCTCTCCGTTCCGCATGTTGGAAAGAATTTGGCGCAATTGATCCGGAATGCTCGAAAAACCGTCAATCCAGAAGAGATAGCCCAGTTTTGCGAGAAGAACAATATCTCCGTTCTCACTCAACGAGATTCGCGCTATCCTGTGCGCCTAAGAACGCTCGACGCGCCTCCTCAGCTTCTCTATGTGCGCGGCTCGCTCTTGGAGAAGGACATGCGCGCGATCGCGGTCGTTGGAACGCGCGGGGTCACCGAATACGGTACGCGCCACGCTAAGAGAATCGTTTCCAATTTGGCGGAAAACGGTTTTACAATCATCAGCGGTCTGGCTCTTGGAGTCGACGGCATTGCGCATCGCGTGGCTCTCGACGTCGGCGGACGCACGATCGCCGTATTAGGAACGGGCGTGGCCAATATTTATCCTAAAGAGCATGAGGATCTGGCGGCGCGCATTATTAACAGCGGCGCGCTCGTGAGCGAATATTATCCAACGACGAAACCTTTTCGCGGTAATTTTCCCGCGCGAAATAGAATCATCAGCGCGTTGGCGATCGGCGTTCTCGTCGTCGAATCGGGTCCAAAGGGCGGTTCGATGATTACGGCGCGTTTTGCGCTGGAGCAAGGGCGCGATCTCTTTGCGATTCCCGGCCCGATCGACAGCAAACAATCGCAAGGATGTCACAACTTAATCCGTGAAGGAGCTATCCTTGTCGAATCGGCGAACGATATCTATAACGCGCTTCCGAGCTATGCGACCAACGTCGGGATAATCCCTCCAAAGTCGTCCGACGACGACCTTGCCGTGGAGGGAGCGCTGGGGGCGACCCGCGCCGAGCTAAATTCGATCGCGCGCCGTTCGGTTCCAAAACGCCAATCTCATGTGAAAAAGAGCGGAGGAAAAACGGACGAAGCCTCAGAAGGACGCTCTTTGCTCCCTTCCGCCCCATCGCAGCCGCTTCCCCCTCTCTCAGAGATGGAACGTGCGCTCTATGATAAAATTGGGCAAGAACCCATTCCGTTAGACGAGTTGGTTCGTCTTACGAATCAACCGACGTCAACAGTCTTGGGACTCGTTACCGCGCTTGAATTTAAAGGTCTAGTCCGTCGCTGCGCGGGCGCGGCTGTCGCACGATGGTAACGTTGCAAAAGAGTCAGCTGCGCCAAGAGTCCCCATTTATTTTTGATATAGATGAACTTCAAAATAATTTTTGCCTTTCTAGGAGTTGTCGGCTTGCTCCTTGGAGCCTGCATGCTCGTTTGCATTCCTTGGGGAACGCCCGCGCTCAACGGCGGAGTTCTGGAAGTTAAAGGCGTCGGCGCGTTATTTAAAAGCAGCCTCATATCCTTCGTCGTAGGGCTCGTCTTCCACATTCTTGGACGCGGCGCGGATTCCTCGCGTCTCTACTTACGCGAAGCGTTCGCCTGCGTCTCGTTATGTTGGATTCTCGCGATTCTCCTTGGAACGCTTCCCTACCTGTTTGGCGGCGTGGAGCGAGTCAAAGGGGAGCCTTTCACCTTCGCCGACGCGCTCTTCGAATCATCTTCCGGGCTTACGACGACAGGCGCGTCCGTCTTCGGCGAGTTGGAGGATCCGTCGACGTTGCCGCGCTCGATCTTGTTCTGGCGATGCCTCACCCACTTTATCGGGGGGCTCGGCGTCGTCTGTTGCTTTGTCGCCTTCTTGGGAAAAGGCGCGAGCGGAAAAGCGATCTTGAAGGTCGAACACCTCTTTTCGGGAGCGCTGCCTTTCGTCAAGATCCAGTCCCTTGCGGCGTCTCTCGTCCTTATTTACTTCGTCCTGTTTTTGACGATCTTCATCTGGTTCCTCATTTGCGGCGCGTCCGTTTACGACTCGATTACTCACGCCTTTTCGATTACTTCCAACGGGGGATTTAGCACGCGAAACGACAGCGCGGGCTTCTTCTCGCAAGCCGCTGGAGTGCGTACGAATATGTTTGAGTACGGAATCGTATTCTTCATGGCGGTCTCGGGAATCAACTTCTGGCTCCTATACTGGGCGTCGCGAGGTTCTTTTGAGAAACTCTTCAAGGACGTTGAATTTCGATTTTATATTGCGTCAATCGTAGTCGTGTCGATCTTGGCGACTGTTCTTGGAGTCGTTAATCATAATTTCGTCTTTCGAGGAACGAGGGTGCCTATCGCCAATATTCAGGCGCAACGCGCGC
This sequence comes from uncultured Thermoguttaceae bacterium, assembly GCA_934725735.1. Classification (GTDB taxonomy): domain Bacteria; phylum Planctomycetota; class Planctomycetia; order Pirellulales; family Thermoguttaceae; genus RUG369. The sequence goes on along the minus strand of CAKVCP010000025.1, from coordinate 12,567 downwards.
TCGCGCAACAAGGGAAACACCCGTGCGAGCTTGAAGGATTTCAATCGGGGACGCCCAACGTAGTGAACGGGCAATCCGAACCCTCGGTTAGGAAAAAGTGCGTCATCGTTTGCAAGGATTATAACGAAGCGTTCCGATATTCTCTCTTTCAAACGGTCTCTTTGATGACGAGCACGGGCCTCGCCGCATGCAAGTACGAGTATTGGAACGTCGCGACAATGATTTTATTCCTCTTCGTGATGATAATGGGAGGATGCTCAGGTTCTCCGGCAGGGGGCGTGAAGGTCTATCGAATGGCGCTGACGCTAAGGCTAATCGTCAACGAAACGCAGAAGAAATTCCGTCCGAACGTCGTCAAAATCACAAAGCTTGGCGGACAAAACGTAGAACCGGAAACCGCAGGCGCCGCGCTGAGGTTCATCGCGTCTTATGTCGCTCTCGTCTTCATAACGGCCTTCGTCGTTGCGACAATTGAACCCGACTCCCTTTGGACAAGCCAAGATCGTTCCCCTGTCGAAAAACTCTTTGACGTTCTTACGGGAACGATCGCGATGTTCAGCAACACAGGCTTAGCGTTTGGAAGTTTCGGTTCGACGGGGAATTTTGGGTCTATTTCAGAAGCGTCCAAAATCATCTTCAGCTGGGCGATGATCGTAGGACGCTTGGAAATTTGGTGCGTTCTCGCGCTATTTTCACCAGCATTTTGGCGCAATCGTTGAAAGAGAACCCGAAGGGGCGTTCGCCCCTTCTTCGTCGTTAACTTTCACGGATTGACGATCGCTGCGGCGAGCGTTTTCTTCAGGACGGTCGCTTCTTCGGGGTTGAAGAGTCCGGAAGATTGAACGAATTCGAGCGCGGGGGCCTGATTCCTTTTCATGATATTCTTGCGGATACTAAACATGGCGTAGAGTGGAATCAGGGTCGCGTATCCAACGCACGTTCCGACGAAAGACTCGCCCATAACGGCAAACCCGAGAATACAAAATACGCCCCAGAACCACCAGGTTGTGATCGAATGGAGACGGGCGAGTTTATGGATCGATTCAGGTGCGTTGCGGTGCGCCAGCGCTTGGCTTCCGGCGTTGAGAGCGCTCGCGATGGAACATGCGTCGACGCAACCGAACACGTCGGGACTGAGGCGAATTTCTCCCTTATCGGGATCGTAGGCGTTTTCGAGGTAATCGCCCCCCTTTTCAATCGGGAACGACGCGCCGTTTTTCTTTAAAAATGACGCCAAGGCGTCTTCCGCAGCAACTTTCGTTTTGAATTCGCAAGCGCTATCCAAGCGACGATTCGCGGCGATGAGTTGGAGCCAAGCGTAAAGGAGCGCGGCGGCGGCGGGGAGCGCGTAAATAAGGGTGGTCGCAAACGACGCAAAAACGGGCATAATGTATCCTTCCATACGTAAAAAGCGTTCGTCAAGTCGCAAGTCGGGGAATAAATTGGGAAAAAGAGATCCGCGAAGCTTGCGTCGACAAGAGAAAAAAGTCGACAAAGAGACGAAGGGAAGGATTAGTTACGCAAAACGCGCAAGATAAGGTAGCGACACATGCGACCGTCGCAGGAAGCGACGCAGCGAGTCCAAAGGTCGTGAGCAAGTCCGCGACGTTCAGTAAAGGAACGCTTCGCGGCGGAACCGATCGTCTTGACAAGGGAAACGCCGTTTGAGGATGATTCGCGAAGAACGCGCGCGCGGTGCGACGGCATGGATTCGTCCCAAACGTCAAACGCGTCGACAATCGTCCCCGAAAGGTCGAAGGACGGTTGAGTCGACGCGGGATCGACGTCGCAAGCCAAGGAAACGCTCGATTCCACGCGGACGCGAGGCGTCGAGTCAAACGACGCGCAAACGCATATCCCCGCGATGAGGAAAAAGAGCCAGCCCATAGCTCGGCTTGAGGAAAAACCGTTCATACCGTAAAACCCAAACGCCGTTGTTGAAAGGAGTCGCGTCCCAACGCAACGCGCGTTAAGAGCCCAAGCGCACCTATTCGTTATATTATTTCATTTCGACGGATTAGTCGTCGAAGATTAAAAATCTTTCTATTTCATATTTCACCAAAGCGAAAACGCGACGTCAAAGACCTAACGCACACCCCATTCTTTCACGACTTTGACGAGAAATTGAGCGTTTTCAACGGGAGTGTCTTTCAAAACCCCGTGTCCGAGATTAAAGACGAACCCAGGGCGATTTCCAACCTGACGCAAGATCTCCTCCGCCTCGCGACGAATCGTACCTTGATTGCACAGAAGCGTCGTTGGATCGAGATTCCCTTGGATCGCGGATGTATACCCAACGCGCCGCCACGCCTCTGAAATCGAGACGCGCCAATCGACGCCGACGCACGCCGCGCCGACCTCTCCGAACGCCTCCAGAAGCGCCGGATTCCCCGTGCCGAAATATATCGCTGGGACGCTCGTATCGAGCATGTCGACAAGAATCCGAAGCGAGGGAAGCGCATATTTGCGAAATTCTTCGACGCTCAGGCATCCAATCCAACTGTCGAAGATCTGCACGGCGCTCGCTCCAGCGGCTACTTGACCGTTGAGGTATCGCGCGCTCGAACGCGCCAATCTCGACGTCAACTCAAACCACGCGTCGGGATCGTCGCGCATGAACGTCTTAGTCCTCTGAAAAACGCGACTCGTTCCCCCTTCGATCGCGTACCCCGCGAGCGTAAAGGGAGCCCCCGCAAAGCCGATCACCGGAAGAGGCGCAACCGCGCCGCACGTTTGGGAAACCGCTTCGTAGACGTAACTCATCTTCGACGCGTCTTCAAGCTCAACGACGCGATTAAGATCCATCGCGTCGTAGAAAGGATTCGCGATGCGCGGGCCGTCCCCCGGCAGATATTCGAGACGAAACCCCATCGGAATGAGCATCGGCAGCAGATCAGAAAAGACGATCGCCGCGTCGACGTCGAGTCGTTCGACCGCCGTCGCCATCACGTCCGCGCAAAGCTTGGGAGAGCTGCACATCTCCAAAAAGGATCGACTCTCGCGAAGCTTGCGATATTCGGGCATATACCGCCCCGCCTGGCGCATAAGCCATATAGGAGGACGCTCGACCGGTTCGCAACGCAACGCTTTAATGAGAAGGGAGTCGTTCATAGCTATTATCCGTTGGGGTAAAGGAAGGGGGCGTCATTCGTCGCCGCCGCGTCTTGAACGCGAAAGGAGACAGAGGTAATATCCGAAAGCAAAAAGAGCGATTCCGACGAGGGTGCGCTTCACGACGCGCGCCGTTTCGCGCTGCGTCCGAATGAGCGCCAAGCGTCTTTCTTCAGGCGTTAAGGGTCTCGCTGGTCGCGTTTTTCCCGCTTTCATCGCGCGTCTCCTCCATTCGAAGTCTCCAAACATTCGACGCCATTATACCCGCTTCCTCCCTTTTTTCAACGGGAGACGCGCGGCGCTACGCAACCTTGAATCGGAGAAAAACGCGGCGATTATTGCAAAGCTCGTCTTTTTTGGTATCTTTACCGATAGACTGAGCAAGACCTCGTCCGCTCAGAGGACCTCTTGCAAAGCGACGACTTTCATTTTTCAACAAATAGGGGATTCTAGACGATGACCGAGAATATCAATCGAACGGATCGACGAAGTTTCATGAAGACGGGAGCGACAACGCTGGGGTTTGGCCTTGCCGCGTTGCAAACGACGACCTCTCGCGCCAAAATCCTCGGCGCGAACGACACGGCGCGACTCGCTTTCGTCGGCGTCGCCAACCGCGGCAGACAGCTTTTAGCGTCCTTTGCCAAATCCCCGGACGCGACGATCGCCGCGCTATGCGACGTCGACTCCAAAACTCTCGACGCCGCCGCGAAAACCTATGAAATCGCCCCAGAGAATTGCGTCTACGATTTCCGGAAATTATACGAACGCGACGATCTCGACGGAATCGTCGTCGCCGCGCCCGACCACTGGCACGCGTATATGACAATCGAAGCCTGCAAGGCCGGTCTGGACGTCTACTGCGAAAAACCTCTGGCAACCTCGATTGTCGAAGGAAGAATGATGGTTCAAGCGGCGCGTAAATACGATCGCGTCGTTCAGGTCGGAATACACCGAAGAAGCGCCCCCCTCTATCAAAAAATCTTCGACGAAATTGGACTCGAAAACCGCGTCGGACGAGTTTGCGTCGCGCGCACCGCTCACTGTTCAAACATGTATCCTAAGGGAATGGGAAAAGCGCAACCGACGACGCCACCCGAGAACCTCGACTGGGAACTCTGGCTCGGGCCTCGACCTGAAAGACAATATCAGGAAAATATCGCCCCGTACAAATTCCGATGGTGGGACGAATACTGCTCGCAAATAGCCAACCAAGGCGTGCATTTCTTCGACTTAATCCGCTGGGCGCTGCGCGAACGCGCGCCCGTCTCCGTCTGCGCGATGGGCGGAAAATTCGCCGTCGACGACGACCGAACGATTCCCGACACCCTCGCCACGTGCTTCGAGTTCGCCTCCGGACGGCTCGTCACCTTCAATCATTTCGAAAGTAGCGGCAATCCGATCATGGCGACGGACGAAAATTTCAAAGCGCTTGGATACGTCGAGTATCGCGGCACGGAAGGAACCTGCTACGTCTACGATAATCGCTATGTTGTTAAACCGGAACTTCCCGGCCAATTCCAAGAGAAAAAACCACGAGCGGAAGCGGAGATTTATCAGCTTCCCGGCGACGCGCAGCAGAATTTGGACGCGACGGCGCTCCACGCGCAAAACTTCATCGACTGCATGAGAACGCGGCAACGACCGAACACGGACGTTGAAGAGGCCCATTTGAGCACGACGATGAGCCATTTGGCGAATATTTCGCTGAAGGTTCGTCAACGCTTGGAATGGGACGCCGACGCCGAACGCGTCGTCAACGTGGAAGAAGCGAACGAATACCTTGCCGCGTCGTATCGCGAACCGTGGAAGTTGACGCTCTAAGTCGAACGCGCTACGCGGCGGCGCGGCGTATTGAAGAAAGGAGTCAGTATTATGACGGCGGATATTGGCGTCGTGATTGTCGCGGCGGGCAAAAGCGCGCGCTTCACGCAGAACAGAAACGCGGACGTTCTCGCGAAAAAGCCTTTTTCTCCTGCGGGAGGACGCGCGACCTGGCTGCATAGCGCCGAAAAGTTCTTTCGCCGCCAAGACGTCGCGCAAATCGTTCTCGTCGTAGCGCCGGAAGATCGCGACGTCGTGGAGCGCGTCTTTCACTACGAAATCCAAGGGATGAAGATAGACCTTGCCGACGGAGGCGCGGAGCGTTACGAGTCGGTTCAAAACGCGTTGCGACGCCTTCGCGCGGACGTGAAATTCGTCGCGGTGCACGACGCGGCGCGTCCTTGCGTTCGGGCAGAAGAGATCGACGCGGTTTTTCGCAAGGCGAGAGAAACAGGCGCGGCGATCCTTGCCGCGCAGGTCGTCGGTTCGCTAAAACGCGCGAATCAAAACGTCGTCGGGGAGTCCGTCTCTCGCGACAACCTTTGGGAATCGCACACGCCTCAAGTCTTTGAACGCGTAATCCTCGAACGCGCCTACGACGCGATTGACCGCGCTGCGCCCCCGACGGACGACAGCCAGCTCGTCGCCGCGCTCGGTCGCGACGTTTACTTAGTCCCCGGCAAGAGAACGAATATTAAAATCACGACGCGCGACGATCTCGAACTCGCGGAACTTTATCTTGCCGCGGAAAAGGGCGCGTTGTGAATAAAGAAAGAGCCTCCCGGATAAGGAAAAGGGCGCGTTGTGAATAAAGAAAGAGCCTCCCGGATAAAGAGACTCTTTCTTCATAACGTCTCGACTCGATCAAGCGGCGCGTTCAAGATCGCGGCGCATTTGCAACAAGACTTGTTTCTGCTGACGCAATTCGTTGAGAGCGCGACGGGAACGTTCTTCGAAGAGGCGTTCCTTTTCGTCGAGTTGGCTCTGCGTTTCGAGGAGGCGCAGGGTCGCGTGATCGCTTTCGGCGTGGAGTCGACGCAATTCAGCTTCGCGAACGTCGAGCGCGGTTGAGCGATGCGTCAACTCGTCGCACTGAGCGCGGAACATCGCGTTCTGACGCCGGAATTCGTCTTCGCGCAGGTCGATCGTCGCGCTCCGTTGCAGGAGATCCTTATCGCGCGTCGACAGGTCGTTTTCAAGCTTGGCGGCGCGCGCTTCTCTAAGGGTCAGGGCGTCGACGCGCGTCGCGATTTCGCCCTCGCGCGCCTTGCACGCGGCTTCGCGCCTTTCCAGATTCGCCAAGCGTTCTTCGAGCGCCGACGCGCGATCCGTCAACTCGCGATCGCGCGCGTTGAGACGCGCTTCTTCTTCGAGGATCGCGCGGCGACGTTCTTGCAACGCAGCGTCGCGCTTCTGGAACTCGGCGCCCATCGTCTCGACTTCTACGGAGACTCCGCGGAGTCGACGTTCGCGTTCCGCCGCTTCCTGCAACTTCTGCGCAACCGCCGTTTCTCGAGCCTCAAGGTCGTTTGTGATCTCGGTAAGACGCGCCTCCTGTTCGCGAAGGAACGCCAACTTCTCGTCCAGGGATTTTCCCTGTTCTCCCGTCGTCTTCTGGAACTGATCTTCGCGATCTTGGAATTCGGCGATTCGACGCGTCAACTCCGACTCTCGCGACTCGAAGCTTGCGAAGATTTCCGCGAGATTCGCCTCGCGCTTTTGAATATCTTCAAGCTTTTTCGCCAGCGCCGCCTCGCGTTCCTCTAACGCGGCGTTGAGCTTGTTTCGACGCGCCTCGTCTTCGCGACGCAGACGATCGCGCTGGATAAACTCCGCGCTCGCAAATTGACGCGCCGCAGCCTCGAACGCCGCCAAACGCGCGTTCAAAACGCTCTCGCGGCGTTCCACGCTGTCGTCAAGCTCGCATGTTTCCGGTAGGCGACGCGCTTCCGTCGCGCGCTGAAGCTCCGCGTTATGCTCGCTTATCCGAGACGATGATTCGTTGTTCTCAACGGGGGCGCTCGCGATCGGAGCGACTGGGGTAGACGTCGTCATGGCGAATCCTGATTTCCAATAAAGAGGAAAAGTAGACCCTGACCCCTATCCATGGAGAGATCATAACAGGTCTACTTTGCTATATCGGCAGAAAACGCGCAAACGTTTAGAAAAATTCCTACGACCGTTTTTATCCGCAAATTCAACAATCGAAATAATCAGTCGGCGTTCTTTAAGCTTTCCAGGAAAGCGGCGTCTTTCTTTTCGATCTTCGCAACAAGCTTCTTCTTGAATTCGTCAAGCGCGTCCGCGAGCGCAGGATCGGCGGTCGCAAGAATTTGCACGGCGAGAAGTCCGGCGTTGCGGGCGCCGCCGGAACCGACGCCAACCGTTGCAACGGGAACGTCGCCGGGCATTTGGACGGTGGATAGAAGCGAGTCGAGGCCGCCCATCACGTCCGTCTTCACTGGAATACCGACGACCGGAAGCGTCGTGTGCGACGCGACGACGCCCGCGAGGTGCGCCGCGCCCCCCGCTGCCGCGATAATCACGCCAAGACCGCGAGAACGCGCGCTCGACGCATATTCCAAAACCTTGTCCGGCGTACGATGCGCGCTCATCACATGAATTTCATAACCGACGTTAAACTCGTCGAGCGCGTCCGCAACGCCGTGAATTTTCGGCCAGTCGCTGTCGCTTCCCATAATAATTCCAACGCGAATTGTCTTTTCCGTCATAATAAGTCGCTCCGTAAATCATCCCAAGGCGAAAAGAACGCCCGTCGTTAATGAGTTTTGGGGCGTTCGACGTTTTCCGTGAATTCTATCAATAAGAGCGCAACTTGCAAGCGACGGCGAACCGCTTGCGGTTGCTTGCTCGGGAAAATATAATTGAACCGTTTCCAAAGTCTCAATTCACCGTCGACTTTAACAGCAAAGGGCTCTTCGTCATGAGGTCACGTCAACATATCGCGCGAACGATTTTCGCCGCGTTCTTCCTATTCGCCGCGTCGATGGGCGCGCGTAGCGTCGCGAACGAACCGCGATGGATTTTTAACAACGGGAACGGAGTCGATCGGATCGCCGTCGCGCAGGGGGAATTCGTCAAGGATTCGGGACTCGTCAAATTCAAGGTTCAGGGGGAGGATTTCTCGATCGCGCCGTCGATCGACGACGGAGGATTTTCCGCCGACTCCTATCCTTTCCTTGCAATTCGATATCGCGCGGAGAATGTCGGAGTCAGAGGCGGCCTCTTCTTCACGAACGACAAGGACGCGCCAACCCTGTCGGATAAAACCTACTCCGAGTTTGCGATCGACGCGAACGGAGAATGGCAAAATCTCGTCGTCGACATGCGGAAGTTCGAACATGGAAACTGGACGGGGAAGATCACGTCCGTACGTTTAGATCTTGCGAACCCGAGCGTTCCGGGGACGGAAATCGAACTTTCGCGCGTCGGATTTTTCACAACGGAAAAGAACGCGCGACAATTCCTCGACGCGGCGAAGGACGTCGTCTCCAAGGATCCGGTCTGGATCCTCAATAATGGAGGGGACGCCGACCGCCAGAACGTTGGCGGCGGAAAGCCGCGCGCGCTCTTCGGCTTGTTTGAAGTGGAAGCGACGGGTCATGACGTCACGGTCAATCCTATGATGACGAACGCTGAAACCTTTGAAGCGCAGGCGCGCCCCTTCTTCGCCGTCCGCTATAAGGCGCAAACGAAGCGCGAAATCGGCGGAATCTTCTTCACAAATGAAAAGCAGCCGGAACTCTCCGACAAGAGTTTCTCTTCATTCCCGATCGTCGGAGACGGAACGTGGCAAAACCTCGTCGTCGATATGCGCGAAGAACCGAAGAAGGTTTGGAACGGGACGATTACGTCGATGCGACTCGATCTGCCCAATCCGAGCGATCGCGGTACGGTCGTCTCCATTTCGCGATACGGTTTCTTCCCGACGAAGGAAGAAGCGAACGCGTTTTTAGCGGCGGCGAACGACGTTCCCGACTACAACCTTCCGGGCGTTTTCAAGACCGAAACAGTCGAATGCGTCGTTCCGTCGGGTGTCGGTTCCGCGTCGATGAGCTTCGACAATCTCCTTGTCGACCGCGACGCGGCGATCGCAACGGCGGAAAACTCGGAGCCGGGGGTCGAACTCGTCGTCCGACAGTCGGGGAAGATCGCGCCCTTTTCCGACGCGACGTCGATGGGGTACGTTTCTTACCGCGCAATTGGAGCGGGAAAAGCGGAGTTATGCGCCGTCAAGTCGACGGCGACCGACGTCGACTCGCTCGCCGATCCCGACGCGGCGCGTTTCGTTTTAGCGCGCGGACTGATGAAAAACGGAGCCGACGGGGCGTTTAATCCTAGCGGGAAAGTCGGCGCTGCGGACGTCGACGCGTTGAGAGAAGCGCTCGCTGCGGGAAGCTCAGCAAAATTGGACGACGAGAGTCAAAAGCTACTGCGCCTGGCGGAAACCGCGCGTCAAGAGGGCGCGACGCGCGAAGAGCTCGCGCAGCGTCTCAAACGCGCCGTGAAAGAAACACTTGGCATGGCGGTTGACACGGCGTACGACAAAGACTACTTCACGCGCGATCGAATCCGCCTCGGCGCCTGGGGAAACTTTAACTCCGCCCATTTTGACGACGAATATATGAAAACGTACGCGGAAACGGGGTTCGACTTTTTACTCGCCTTCGTCAACGCTCCGACTGGGAAGATCCTTTCCCTCGCGGACAAATACGGTGTCGAGGTCGTTTTGAACGATTCGTCGTACCTCGATCCGATCGACGGTATGCGCGAATCTTGCGATCATCCGAGCTTCGCGGGATGCTACGTCGTCGACGAACCGGGCTCAGACGCGTTTCCCGCGCTGAGCGAAAAGTGCAACGCTTACCGCAAAGCGACGGGGAAACTCCCTTATGTGAATCTCCTTCCGATGTATGCGAACGCGGCGCAGTTGAAGTACGGAGCGGGCGCCGCCGCGATCGAGTATTACGATCCGGATCCGGAGCTTTTTGAAAAGTACTGCGACGCGTTTTGTCAACAGTTTGACGTCGACTATATCTGCACGGACATTTATCCCCTCAACTGGAAGAACGGCGCGAAGTTCACCTATCCAGAGTACGCGGAGTCGATCGACGTTATCGCTTCGGTCGCGAGAAAACGTCAGCGCGACTTCTGGTGCTTCATTCAGACTTTTGCGTGGATCCCCTCGAAGCGCACCCCCGCCGAAGAAGAATTTCGTTGGCAATGCTACACGCTTCTTTCCTTCGGGTGCAAAACCTTCCTCTGCTGGGATTACTGCGGCTCCGCGAACTTCCCGGCGCTCGTCGACGAACGGGGCGAGCAGACGCCCGCGTGGTACGCCGCGCGAAACGTCATGCGCGAACTGCGCGCCATCTCCGACGAATTCATTCGCTATCGCAACCTCGGCGCCTTCTCTTACGCGAAAGGAAAGATCCCCCCGTACCTGGAATTCTCCAATCAGTACGAAGACTTTAAAGCGATCGAAAAGATTGACTCCGACTCCCCCCTCCTCTTCGGATGTTTTGAAAGAAAAGACGACGCGACCAAACGCGCGTTCACGATCGTCAACATGGAGGAATTCGAAGGCGAGTCGGGAGCTACGGCGCGCGTCAAACTTGCGGCGGAAAAGGTCGTCGTGTGGGAACGCGGCGTTCCTCGCGTTCTTCCCAGCGACGAGGACGGGTTCCGAACATTCCATCTTTCGTCGGGCGAGGGCGTTTTCGTAACGCTCGAATAAACGCGTTTATTGAGAGATAAAGAGAAACCCGAGCGTCGCGCTTGGCGGCGTTCGGGTTTCTTATTTCATGGCGAGGAAAGTTCGCGATTACTTCTTGGCGATCTTGCTCCACGAGTCGCGGAGGGAAACCGTACGGTTGAAGACGGGCTTCTCGGACGTCGAATTCTTATCGAGCGTGAAATAGCCGATTCGTTCGAACTGGAAACGATCTTCGAGACGCGCGTCTGCGAGGGACGGTTCGAGCTTCGCGCCTTCGATCACCTTCAGCGATTCGGGATTGAGATAATCCTTGTAATCGCCCGTATTGTTCGGATCATCGGGATTTTCGACGCTGAAGAGACGATCGTAGAGTCGGACTTCCGCGTCGAGCGCCGTCGCGGCGTTGACCCAGTGAATCGTTCCCTGCACGCGACGACCGTCGGGGCTCTGACCGCCGCGAGATTCCGGATCGTATTCGCAGTGGACTTCGACAACGTTACCGTCGGCGTCCTTCACGCAGTTCTTGCACGTCACAAAATACGCGTATCGCAAGCGAACTTCGCGACCTGGCGTGAGACGGTAATACTTCTTCGGCGCGTCTTCCATGAAGTCGTCGCGTTCAATATAAAGAGTCTTGGAGAAAGGAACCTCGCGCGTACCGTCCGCTTCATTCTCGGGGTTATTGATCGCGACGAGCATTTCCGTCTGATCTTCAGGGTAGTTGTCGATCACGAGCTTAATCGGATTGAGGACGCCCATACGACGGAGCGCTCTCTTATTGAGATCCTCGCGCGCGCTATTTTCTAGAACGACCGTGTCGATCACGCTGTTGAATTTCGCAACCCCGATCGTCTGGCAGAAGAGGCGCAGCGACTCGGGCGTGTACCCGCGTCGGCGAAGACCGCAAATCGTCGGCATGCGCGGATCATCCCAACCGTCGACGTAATTCTTTTTGACAAGTTCGAGGAGTTTGCGTTTGCTCATCACCGTATAGGTCAGATTGAGACGCGCAAATTCGATCTGTTGCGGATGATACGCGCCGAGTTCGTCCAAGAACCAGTCGTAGAGGGGACGGTGCTGTTCGAATTCAAGGGTGCAGATCGAGTGCGTGATCCCTTCTATCGAATCTTCGAGCCCGTGCGCCCAGTCGTACATCGGATAGATATTCCACTTATTCCCCTGGCGGTGATGCGTCGCGCGGACGATGCGATACATGACCGGGTCGCGCATATTGAAGTTCGGTGACGCCATGTCGATCTTCGCGCGGAGAGTCTTGGAGCCGTCCTGGAATTCGCCGTTCTTCATGCGTTCGAAGAGGTCGAGATTTTCCTCGACGGAACGATTGCGCCACGGGCTTTCCTTACCCGGTTCGGTCGTGGTGCCGCGCGTCTCGCGAATCTGATCCGCCGTGAGATCGCAAACGTACGCTTTCCCCTTCTTAATGAGCTGGATCGCGTATTCATACATCTTCTCGAAGTAGTCGGACGCGAAGAAAAGGCGATCGCCCCAATCGGCGCCAAGCCACTTCACGTCTTCTTTAATCGATTCGACGTATTCGACGTCTTCTTTCGCGGGGTTCGTGTCGTCAAATCTAAGATTGAAAAGGCCGCCGAATTCCTTCGCCATACCGGAGTTGAGAATGATCGACTTCGCGTGCCCGATATGGAGATACCCGTTAGGCTCGGGTGGAAAACGCGTATGGACGCGTTGTTCGAAACGACCGGTTTTGTTGTCGTTTTCGATGATCTGTTCGATGAAATGCAGAGAACGCGCGGGAGCGTCCTCCGGAGCTCGTTCCTTATTAAGATCTGACGTCGCCATAACCTTCGTCTTTCCTACTCAATGCGCGCGTAGTCGACGCGCTTCGACACAATTTGAAGACGCGAAACTTAATC
>CAKVCP010000024.1 GCA_934725735.1 uncultured Thermoguttaceae bacterium | reverse complement strand
GCGACGCGAGACTTGAACTGATCCCCGCGCCTTCCGGCCCAGGTCGCATCGTTCAGCTCTCCGGATACCACTATCATAACCCCACTAACGTCGACGACCCCGCGCGCGGCGCCGAATATCTCCGTCGCACGATCCTGTACAACCTCAAGCACGGGTCGATCGAATTGCCGATTAGCCTTGATCGTCAGCGAAACGGCGAAACGGGAACGGAAACCGTCAAGCTTTCCGATATGGGCATTTACTATCCCGTTCACGTCGACCCAGGCGCAATCGACGACAACTTCCGACTCCTCGACCCCAAGGCTGCGGCGGAAGCGCGTAAGAAGATCCTCGAAAGCCAGGTTAAGGTGCGCCGCGAAGGCCGCACCGGCGGCGGCAATATGGGCGCCGGACGTATGACGGGCGGCGCGGGCGGCTCTTCGATGGGCGCCGGTCGTACCGGCGGCGGAATGTCCAGCGGTATGGGCTCGGGGATGAGTTCGATGAACAACCAAATCGCCGGTCAGCTCTCCTCCGACAAGATTCTTAACCTTAGTCGCTACGACTTTGTCATTCAATTCGTGTGGATGGAAACGCCTCCGAGCACCCGCGACGAACGTCGCAAGGTCGCTGAAGAGGCCAAGAAGGCCGAAGAAGAAGGGAATGTTTCCTCCTCCTCCTCAACCGCAGGTTCCGAAGACGAGACGTTGACGCCAACCGTCGATACGACGACTCCCGCCGATCCTAACGCGGCGCCCGCCGCTGCGACGACGCCTGTCGATCCCAACGCGACTCCCGCCGCTGCGACGACGCCTGTCGATCCTAACGCGGCGCCCGCCGATTCCAACGCGACTCCCGCCGCTGCGACGACGCCCGTCGATCCTAACGCGGCCCCCGCTCCTGCGACGCCCGCGCCGTAACGGATTAGGCGACTCGCCTTCGAGCGTCGCGCGGGATTCTACCTCGCGACTCCTCTCATGAACGTCAACGCGCGGCGACGCGTTTCAGCCGCGCGATCTCATACCGATTTGACGCCCCGCTCCATCAGAGCGGATTCCATCGAACGCCAAGGCTTTCGAGCCGAACAAGGCGTTCGCCGAAAGGTTTAATGCAATGGCAAAAGCTAAAGGCGGTTTGAAACCAGAGGATATCAAAAAATATTATTTTTGGGTCGTCGTACCGATTCTGGTTCTCCTGATGATTATCTTCGCCTTCGTCGCCAAGGGCGCGATTAAGAAGGCGTACGAAGAAAAGACTACGGCGATTAAGTCCGCAAAGGACGGCGCCGACAAGGTCGCCAATAATTCGAAGCATCCGAACGACAAAACGATCGCCGCGATCAACGACGAAACGACCGTCCTCTCCGACAACGTCTTCGCCGCGTGGAGTCTCATGTACGACGATCAGAAGATCCGCAACCGTTGGCCTCGCCAACTCTCGCGCGAATTCCTCGATCTCGTCGAAAATCAACTCAAGTTCCGCGACCCTATCGGCGTCGGCAAGCCGTACCTCCTCGAAGACTACGGGTACTTCATCGCGCGACATCTTCCGGACCTCATTAAGGAAATGAATCGTCGCCGTTGCCAAGTGCGCGAATACAAGTTGCTCAAAAAAGCCGAAATGACCGCCCTCGAAATGAACGGATACGAGGAACGCTTCTGGCCCGTCTATACGACGACCTTGGCCGACGGTTCCGAATTCCTCTACGTCGGTATTCATTCGAATATGGAGGACGAGACCTCCGCTTTGAAGGAAGCCTATAAGATCGATCTTGAAACGGACGTCGTGAGCAAAATCGCCGACTCGACGCTTCACGATTCTCTCATCGCTCAGGCCAAGCACGAAAGCTACTACCGCGACGTCGACCCGTGGATCCTCTATCCTAAAGATATGATTATGTACGACGTGCAGGCTTCCGACCTTTCGGCGATCGTCCAGGCGATCTCGCAGGCCGGTATGGAAGGTTCCGGCGGCTCCGGTTCGATGGGCGGCGGCGCGAGCATGGGCATGAGCGGTTCCGGTTCGATGGGCGGCTCCGGCTCGATGGGCGGTTCCGGCGCTCGCGGTTCCGCGCGCGCCGGCGCCGACATGATGGGCGGCTCCGGCGGCGGTATGCAGATCGGAACGGGCGCCGTTCCCGGCGACGGCACGGACCTTGCCGCGGAGCAAGTCTCCGGCACGTCTCTTGAAGAGCTTGGCGGCGGCGCGGGCGCTACCGGTATGCGCGGCGGCATGACCGGCGCGGGCGCGATGGCTGGCGGTTCCGGTTCCGGAACGGGAGGTCGCGGCGGTTTGACGGGAGGCTCCGGCGGCGCGATGAACGGACAAACGGAGGATCCGACGTGGTCGCAGAAGGTCTTCCCCGGCTTGCCATCCTATAAGGAACGTCGTCGAATCGTCGGAAACGTCGATTGGCCCGATCCTGAAGTCTATTCGCTCCCGACGTGGGATTCCGCCGCTCCGCATCCTGAATCGATCGAAGTCTGGTACGCTCAGGAAACCCTCTGGGTCTACGAAGCGCTCATTCGCATCGTCGCGCAAACGAACGCTCCTTATCCCGACAATATCTCCAAAGCGCCGATTAAGTGCGTCGAACAGATGCTCATCGGTCAGAACGCCGCCGTCGAATGGACGAATCTGAAGACGACGATCGGCGACCTCACCGGTAAGAGCGCGCAAAGCTCGATGGATATGATGGGCTCTTCTTCCTCTTCCATGATGAGTTCTTCCTCCTCGATGATGGGAGGCGGCATGGGGATGATGGGCGGTTCCGAATTCTCCCTCAGCGGCTCTGCGGAAGAGCAGGCGTTGACGAAGATCTTGCTCGGACGTTATATCGACGACGAAGGCTCGCCTCTTATGCCTGACGACAAACCGCCTTTTGCGGAATTTAACCGTATGCCGGTCTGCCTCAAGCTCGCCGTCGATCAGCGCCGCATTCCCGAGATCCTCGTCAGTTGCGCCAATAGCTCCATGCCTATCGACGTGAAGCACGTGCGCGTCTGCCCTGACAACAACATCCCCTTCACGATGCCCGTTGATACGACCGGTTCCGACTCGAGCGGCATGGGCGGCATGGGCGGCATGGGTATGATGAGCGGCGGCATGGGTATGATGAGCGGTTCGGGCTCCGGTTCCGGCGGCGTTGGCGGCGCGGGCGCTTCCGCCGGACGCAACGGCGGTCGCGGCTCCGCGGGTAATCGCGGTTCGGCGGGCGGCATGGGCGCTGGAGGCGCTGGCGGTATGTCCGGCGGACGCGGCGCCGCAGGCGGAATGAGCGGCTCCGGTTCGGGAACTGGCGATATGGGCGGCGGCGTCGAAATCGGGCGCTCCGAACTCAGCCAGAGCGAATATGGCCCCGATACGATTCGCGTCGAAATCTACGGCGTCATCAATATTTACAACGAACCCAACAAAGAAAACTTTGCGACGGGTAAGGCCGCCGAAGAAGCCGATTCTCAGGCGGAAAAGATCCTCGCCGGTGAAGACTCTACCGCCGACGAAAATACTCAGACCGCCGACGACGATTCCGCTTCCGTCGACGCGACGCAGACCGCTCCGGACGCCTCCGCCAACGCGACCCCAGCGGCTCCGGCGCCCGCTCCTGCGGCTCCTACGGCTCCCGCCGATCCTAACGCGGCTCCCGCGCCTGCGACTCAGTCCGCTCCATAACACGGCGGCTTATCGGTTGACGTCTGCGTTCTCCCGCATCCTGGGCGGGCGCAGACGGCACTCTTCGAATTTAACTCTGTATTTTTGATAGATCCAGCGAGGACGCCATATGTGCGCGAAAGCTAAGTTAGATAAAGAAGCCAAAGCCGCCGCTAAGGCCGCCGCAAAGGAAGCCAAGGCCGCCAAAGCGAAAGCTAAACCAAAGAAAAGACAATCCTCTCCAAACGAATATAACTTCTTCGTTCTGCACGGAGAAAAACTCATTGTCGCCGCAGGCGTCGTCCTTTTTGGCGCCTTCGTCGGAATGGGCGGCGGACTCGAAAAGTTCACCCTCACTGCCGATCAGATCAACTCCTCCTCGAAAAAGGCGGAAGAAACGATCGCCAACAGCAAGGTCGCTCCCCAAGAATTTGACGAGAGCGTCGTCGTCTACCCCTACGACCAATACGCCGATCTGATTAAGACCGCCGTCAAGGTCAACGCGTACGAGACCCCCGTCCGATGGGAACAGTCCCTCTTCCCCGACAAAAACAAACGTCCCGACGTGACCCCGTTGCCTCTCGAAAACCTTCGCGCGCAAGCGTGCGTCGGCGCGATTATGTACAACGAAATCACCGCTAACGGCAACGCCAACGCCGCAGGGGGCGGAATGATGGCTGGCGGCGCCGGCGGGGGAATGATGGCTGGCGGCGGCGCCGGAGGCATGGGAATGACCGGCTCCGGTAAGACCGAAGGTCGGCACTGGATTACCGTCACCGGTTCGATTCCGATCCGCAAGCAGTCCTCGATCTACGGCGACCTCTTCAGCGGCGCTCAGTATGTCGACGACGTGCGCGATATGCCGCGATACGTCTACTACGAGCTCGAACGCGGCGAAGTCGGAAAGGGCGGCGCCGTCAATTGGCAGAAGATCGACGTCATCAAGGCGATGAAGAAAGAGAATAACCGCTGGGCGGGTATGGGCTCCGATCAGGTCGGCTTCAACTATATGCCTCCGACCGTTCCAGGCTTCCCCCCGATGGCGATGAATTGCCCGCCGATGCTTTCGAAGCCCTTCGGCGAAGAAATTGCCAACCTCCCGAACATTCCTCTGAACTCGACCGAACAAATCGCGATGCAAGAAGAGGAAATCAAGGAGTGGAACCAGCTTCAGGACGAGATGAATCAGTTTGACGAAACTTCTCTCTTGGAGCGCGATCCTTTCGCCGACGCCGGTCGCATGGGCGGCACGGGTCTTGGCGCCGGGATGATGGGCGGCATGGATTCTTCCTCGACTATGGGAAGCGGCTCCGGAATGACGGCTGGCGGCGGGATGAACAACGGCGGCGCCTCTGACTGGATGATTAACCAAGACGCGGTCAATCGTTCCAGAATGCGCGTGCAAGCCGCAGTCTCCGTCGACTACTACCTCTTCCGCTATTTCGACTTCGACGTCGAGCCCGACAAGACCTATCAGTATCGCGTCAAACTCATCTTGGCGAACCCGAACTACGGCGTCAAAGAAGAGTTTGTCGAAGATCCTGCGACGGTGACGAAGCGTTATATCGAGACGGAATTCAGCAAGGCGTCGAACCCCGTCTCCCTCGGCGCGGACTCTCGCGTCTTCGCGCAAACCGTCGAAGCGGCGACCCGTCCTGGACAAGAACCGCGCATCTCTCTTTCGTCGGTCTATTTCGACGCGGAATCCGCCTCCGAATCGATCGTCCAGAACCTGAGCATGAAGCGCGGCCAAGTCGCGAACTTCTACAAGCAGACGCATAATCCTGTGCAAGTCTCCGGCGGTATGACTTCGGATATGTACGGTATGCAGGGCGCCGGCGGCAAGGGCGGGAACACGACTAAATCGGTCGACCACGTCTCCGACATTACGGTCGTCGACGCGCTTGGCGGCGTCAAAACGAACGCCGAAGGCCTCAATTCCCCCGGCAAGATCATGATTCTTGAACCCAACGGAATTCTCCAAGTGCGCGAGCTGAAGGAAGACGCGCGCGAACTGAGCCGTTACGACGGTTCTTCCAATCAGTTCGGCATGGGCGTCGGCGGCGGCGCGATGATGTAATCGATCCCCGCGTTGCGATTTCAAGCGGTTCTTCTCTCGGGAAGAGCCGCTTTTTTATTCTCCTCTTCGCAAAGCCGACGGAAGCAAGCTTCTACCGCTTAAAAAGACGTCTCGGCTGACCGAAACAAGAGAGGTCTTGCAACGTCGCAGCTGAAACGGTTTGCGTTTTTTTTCTGAAATTTTTTCACCCCCGTATTTTCCGGAGAATTTACCTTTTTTGACCTACAGGGAAGGGACGACGTTAATTTTTTTCTCTTGTAAGATCGATTTCCGCAGGTATAGTGTTTCTTAGTTTCATGAGGAACCGCCGCGCAAAATGTGTGCGCGGCTCTTAATTTTTCAGACTATGACGCGCGTCCTTTTATTCTTTCAGACCTTTCCGTTCGGGGAGATTTTGTCGACGCGCGTCGTCTTACCGCATTTGATATGCTTAGAAAAGGATTTTCTTTTAACGCGTCTTTTCTGAAAGGACACAAAATGACAAAACAGAATCTTTGCGAAACGACGGATTGCGTTTCTTCCGTCAAACGAACGCCGCGCGCGCGCAAGCCGAAGATTAGCGTCGACGCGCCCGGTCGCGCCGACTCGATCGGCGAGAGGGTGAAGAAATTGCGACTTGCGCTGGGGTATTCTCGCGCCGCTTTTGCCGAGGCGCTCGGCGTCGATTGGCGGCGCGTCAAGGAGTGGGAGAAGAACGAAAATCCCGTCGGAGCCGACGAAGTCGACGCGATATGCCGCGTTTGGGACGTCGATCCCCTCTGGATCCTTTTTGGCTCCGGGCGTCCGTTCCCGAACTTTTTCGAGTCTGAGCAAAGCTTTCTGCAGTGTCCGAAATCTCCCTTTTTGCGCGACGAATTCGCCCCTTTCGACGCCGAGGCTCAGGAAAAAACGCGACGCTTTGTCGCCGCGCTTTCCCCGAAACAGCGAGGACGCGCGCTCCTCTTTTACTCCAACCTTGTCGCCGCGCTCGCGTGGGAGGACGAGTTTCCCGCCGCGACTTTCCGCAAGGCGTTCTAAGCGCCGGGAGCGTTTAGCGCAAGGAAGCGCGAAAGCGTTTCGCTCGGCGTCGGGGCGGAGGAGGGAAGCGTCGTATGCCATTCGATCGCCCCCAACACCACGTTGACTCCCGACCCGATTCCGAAGAATCCGAGCGTCTCGCCGGGACGCGCGAAGCCCGATTCGATTCCCAGCGCTGCGGCGGTCGGAAGCGCGACGCTCCCCGTGTTCCCCAAATACGGGAGCGTCGCGAAATTTTTATTCAAATCGAGACCGAGCGTCTCAAAGAGAAGCTTCTGGTGCGCCTTGCCGACCTGGTGGCAGAAGAGACGGTCGAGACTCGTCGCGTCGAGACCCAATTCGCGTCGATAAACCTCGAAAGCGCGATTCGCAAGCTCCACGCCCGTGTGCAGCAGCTTCTCCGAATCCGTCTTCATCGTCTGACCCGACGCGCGACCTCCCGCCGTCACGTCGACCTGACTGCGGCAAAGCGCGCTCCCCTGCGTGTCGCATTGCGCGACCGCTCCGAGGAAACGGTTCCCCGTGCGGCTGATCTTCTCGTTCGTCAAAAGGATCGCCGCGCTACCCGAGCCGATCGTTAGGGACGCGAACGCGTCTTTCATCGTTCGGCGCGTGTAGTTCAAATCCGTGTTGAGTTCTTCGATCGTCGTCTCCATTAGCGCGCGGCTCGTCTCCGTGCCGACGACGATTCCAGCCTCGATCTGACCCAATTCGATCATATTCGCGATCTGGATCGCCCCCGTGAGGAGCCCCAGACACGCGTTGCTCACGTCGAAGACGACGCATTCGGGGCCGAGTCCGAGGCGTCGGTGAACGTCGCACGCCGTCGCGGGCTCCTGATAGTCGCGGCAGACCGACGCGTGAATGAAGGCGCCGACTTTTCGCGGATCGACTCCCGTCGTCGCGAGAAGTTTCGCGCACGTGCGAACGCTTTGATCTCCCGGAAGTTCGCCGCGTTCCCAGAGCCCGCGTTCCACGACTCCCGTCATATGTTCAATTCGTCCGTAGGGAAGCTTGAGGCGATCGTAAAGGGGCGCGAGGCGCGCTTCAAGCTCTTCCGACGTCACGATCTCCGGGGGTAGCGCACATTCGATCGCTTCGATGCATACGCGTTCGTATTTCATGGTTCAAACTCGCTGAACGTGTGGGAATGATAAAAAAGGGCGCGCGAATTTCTCGCCAACGTTGCGTAGAAGATTCGCGCGCTATACTTTACGACGACGACCGCGTCGCTTGAAAAATCAGTTCTGCTTCATCGCGGCGGCAAGAATCGCCGACGTCGAGGGACGCATGATGCGAGGATCGACCTGTTCTCCCTTCTGGAGCGTCGCGCGAACCGCCTTGCCGGAGATGAAGACCGGCTTCTCGTCCTGGTGATACTCCATGAGATCGACGCGACCGATCGATTCGTAATACGCGGCGAAACCGACCTTGAGAGGCGATTCGAGGAGTTCGCCGTTGAGGTTTGAGAAGATCTCTTGCGCGTCGAAGTCGCCCCAGATCGCCGTGCCGTCCTTATACGGCGCGTCCGCGTGCTTACGACCGATGATAATGTCGGTGAAGCCGAAGTTCTGGCGGTAGATCGCGTGCATGACCGCTTCTTTCGGGCCGCCGTAGAACATCTTGATGTCGAGACCCAGGAGAATGACGCGATCCGGAACTTCTTCGCCGAGCTTCGTCCAGAGTTCGCGATCGGAGTCCCCTTCGCCGAGGGCGCGATCCGCTATGAGCTTTTCGTACGTCTGCATACGGATTTCCGCGTTCACGTCGTCCCCCTTCGTTTCGCCGACGAGAGGATTGAGGCACGCGCCCGCGTTATAGCCGTCCTTCAAAAGCTTTTCGAGCCCGTAGACGAGCGCGTATTCGTGCGCGCGGTGCAACGGGTTGCGCGTCTGGAACGCGACGACGCGATTCCAACCGCGTTGGGCGATGAGCGCGCGCGTTTCCGTCGGCGAAAGGATGTACTTGCCGAAGCTCGCGTTCTTCTTCTGCGGGAAGACGCTGATCTCGCCGCCGAGGAGCCACGTGTACGCTGCGTCGTGTACGAGCGCCATATCCGCGCCGGGGTGATCCGTGCGATCCGTCATGTAGACCGCCTTGAGATAACGCGCCTTGTCCCAAGGGAAAACGTCGCTAATCTTGAGCGTTGCGACGATTTCGCCACTTTCGGCGACGAGCGCGACTTCTTGACCGACCTTGAGCGTCTTCGCCTGTTCTTCCGTCACGGGAAGGGAGAGCGGAATCGTCCACGCGTACTTCTTGCCTTCATACTCGATGACCGCTTCGTCAAGAACGCGGTTGAACGTCTCGGAATCCATCGGACCGGAAAGGGGCGTCAACGCGCCGTCTCCCCAGCGGTAGACCGTCGAAAGATCCGCCGCGCTCACTGGTACCTTCACGAGGCTTGCTGCCGCTTCGCGACGCGCGGAGACCTCGTCTGCGGCTATTTCTCGGCATACCGGCGTCGTACGCCCTCCGTGATAAAGAATAAGATCGCTCATCTGCTACTCTCCGTATACGTTATAATAATACGCTATTGGCGCTACCCTAAGCGCCTCGTTTTTCCTTGATTATACGCCGCCCTTTTTCCCTGAAAAGGACGGGGACGCGCGACTTGCGTTAAAGACGCGGAAGCCCTTACGCTCTATCGACTAAAGCGATTGCGTCGCTTTAGCAAGATCCTCGAAATACTCCGGATACGTCTTGCTCACGCACGACGGATTTTCGATCGTCACTCCCGGCACGCGAAGCCCCGCGAGCGCGAAGCTCATCGCCATTCGGTGATCGTCGTACGTCGCGATCGTCGCGCCGTGCAGACGCGGCGCCGGTACGACCGTGAACCCGTCGTCCGCTTCGTGAACCGTCGCCCCGAGTTTGCGCAACTCCCGCGTGAGCGCCGCGATCCGATCCGTCTCCTTCACTCGCATATTCGCAACGTTGCGCACCGTCGTCCTTGACCCCGCGAAGAGCGCGACGACCGCAAGGGTCTGCGCCACGTCGCTGCACGCGTTCATATCCGCGTCGATTCCGCGAAGAGGCGCGAGAACCCCTTCGCTCACGAAAGGACGTTCCACCGTGATCGAATCCTCGCGCCACGTCGCGCGGCACCCCATCTTCTCGAGACAATCCACGAACGCGACGTCGCCTTGCAGGGAGCGGCGCGAAAGTCCGCGGATCGTCATCGAGCCGCCGAGAATCGCGGGAAGCGCGAAGAAATAGCTCGCCGCCGACGCGTCAGGTTCGATCGCGTATTCGCGACCGACGTAACTTCCCTGATCGAACCCCCAGAAGCGGCGCAGATCCGCGTCGCTTTCCGAACGCGCGCCGAACGCGCGCATCACTTCAAGGGTCATCGCGACGTAAGGCTTCGACGCGAGCGCCCCGCCGATGCTCACTTCGATCGGACGCCCCGCGAGAGGCGCCGCCATGAGGAGTCCGCTAAGAAATTGGCTCGAAACGTTCGCCGCCATTTCGACATGAGACGCCGCGTTTTCGGGGCGCGAACCGCGCACGAGCAGAGGAGGGCAGTCGTTCCCTTCGACCGACGTCGCGTCTGCCCCGAGCGTCTTGAGCGCCGCGAGAAGATCGCCGATCGGGCGTTCGCGCATCCGTTCTTTGCCGTCGATTCGATATTCGCCGTCGGGACAGAACGCGAGCGCCGCAGTGAGAAAACGCGCCGTCGTCCCGCTATTTCCGACGTAAAGATCCGCGGTCTTGACGGGGAACCCCGCGCCGCCGATTCCGTCGACGTCGACGCGTTTCGTTTGCGCGTCGAAGGTTGCGTTCACGCCCAAAGCGCGGAGCGCGTCGAGCATGAGACGCGTGTCTTCCGCGTCGAGCGCGCCTGTTAGCGTCGTATGTCCTTGCGCGAGCGCCGCTAGAAGGAGCGCGCGATTCGTAAGGCTTTTCGAACCGGGGGGCGTCGCTTCCGTCGCGGTCAAGCGGGAGAGGGGAACGGCGTAATGGGGCGCGGTAATCATGAGATACTCCTTAGGTTTCTAACGGGAATGAAATACGAACGCTCGAATTATACCCCGCCGCGCGTCTTTGCGCAGGTCTCGTCTCCATTTTTCACTCTTCTCCGAGGGGAACGGGGCCGTAGACGCGCGATTTCGCGACGGGACGCGAGTAGAATTCCGGGGGAAGAGTCGGGCCGGGTTTCGTTGGTTGGGTCGGTTGGGTCGACGGGGAGGGAGAAGGGGAGGGCGTCGGGACGGCGCCTTGACGCGTCGACGGCGCGCTTCGGAATTGCGACGGATCGTAGAGCGCAAGATGCCGTCCGAGGATGCGCCGCACTTCGTTGATCGTGTCGAAATGCGCGTGAACCGTCGTGTGGCTCGCGGGAGCTTCAAATTCCGACTCTACGTCGTTGCGGCGCGCGCTGTCGAAGTCGACGACTCCGTCCGTCTTTTTAGGCTTGTACTTCCGATTCGCTTGACTTGGCAAGACGCCGACGATATTGTTGAGCGCGACGTTCGACGGGATCGGGAGGGAGTCGAGGACGCGGAAGATCGGACAGTCGGGATCGAGGGAATCGACGCTTGTCGTCGTTTCAAGGAGCGTCGGATCGTACTTGAGGCGTTGCTTCTTGCCGACGATCGACGAGCGAATCACGCCAAGAACCGTTTGAGGCGCGTCGATGGCGCGTTCCGCGATCCATTTCGTGAACGCGTTCGCAAAGTCGCTCCCATGAAAGGGCGTCGCGATCGTCACCACGCGCCTAACGTTCGGGTTGGGCTCAAAGAAGAACCATTCTTCGATATGACGTCGCGTCGCGTCGTTGAAATTGAAGGAATCGACCGGCTCTTGAGAGACGAGATTCCAGATCCGATCCCCGCTCTCCTGAATCTGCATCCTCGACACGAGGCCACCCATGCTGTGCCCGATAAGGACGATATTCTTGAGCGCGGGGGATTCTCCGTTGGGGTCGACGAGTTCTTCGAGGGCGTTGAGTTCGCGACGCAGGGTCGCCGCAGACGCCCAGAACGGTTGCCCCGACGGGTAGAAGAAAAACCAGAATTGAAACCCGTTTTGGAGCCCTCGGTCGCTGCGCACGGCGTTGTACATCTCCATCCAAGTAACGGGGGAGGAGGCGAGACCGTGCGTCATGACGACGGGAATTTTATTGGGATCGTACGGTTCGAAGAGGTAGAGCCCCTGGAGTTGACGTTCCGTTTGGGCGTCGTCCCCGACGGAGAAGGTCGCTTGAAGCTCTTCGGGGTTGAGAAGACTCGTTCGCGTCGCGGCGCTATTGAGTTTGTCGCGCGTGGTGAGATGATACGCGAGGGGCGTTGTGAGATCCGATTCGAGGGGGAAGACGGAGCCTTTGACGACGAGGTCGGGGGTTTTGAGCGGGTCGTAGATTTCGAGGACGAGCTCGGTTGGCGTCTGAAGGGACGGGAAGAACTCTTCGTCGTTGGGGAGGACGGGGCACAGGAGCGCAGTGGCGGGGAAGAAGAGGTCGGGGGAATAGTATTTTTCTTCGAGTCGCGCGGGGGTTGGACGGAGACGCTGGACGACGAGAGGGGTTCCGAGTCCGGATTTTCGGAAATTCATGGCGAGAGACTTTACGGGGCAGTCTGCGGCGACGCGAAATTCCCCGAATTCGTCGGGTCGCCATCCGCCGTCGGCGATTTTGACGCGAACGTTGACGGTCGAGGTTTCGGTCTGAACGCGCGCGAATTCGTCGTGTCGGAAGGGGAAATGCGCGTCGGTCTTTCTTTTGAAGACGTCGGCGAGCGCGAGGTGGAGAAAGCGTTCGCTTGCGCCGTTATAGAGGAGAAGCGCGTCGGCGAGGTGCCCGTTCCATGTCGCGAGACGACGCTCTTCTTCAAAATGCGGATTGAAAAGAAAATGCCACGAGAAGATTATGACGTCGAAATAGAGACGCTGCGCGGCGAGGGGACGCCTCTTTTCATGACGCCGCGCTTCGATATACGCCGACTCCGCGTAAGCGTAGACGAGATCCGCCGTCGGATTCGCGGAGACGAATTCGCGAAAAGACGCGAGTTCCTCCGCGTTCTTTGGGCGCGTCAACGCGTACTCCTGCAACGTCGACGTCGTGTTTGCGCTCGGCGTCGGCCCCGAGGGACGATCGAGCGCGAAGCGCAGATCGGCGGCGTTGTAGCGACCTGTCGAAAGGAGCATGCACCCGACGCATTGCGTTGCGACAAGCGCGACAAGGAGCGTCGCAAGGAGGCGCGAAAAGGCTTGGACTAGGCGACTCGACGGCATAATCGTGGACGCGTCACGCGTCTTCGGCTACTATAAGTTTTTTCAGAACGCTCAAGTACGACGCGACGAGAACCGGCGCGACGTCCGGCCAATGTTCGACTTTGCGCGTGAGAATCGCGACCTTGACCGCGTCGATCGCTTCCAACAGATCGGCGGGAAGTTCGTCGAGCGCGCCCAGTTCGCCTAAGACCGACGCGGTCAAGATCTTCGGGCGGTCTTCCGTCTCCCACGGCTCCGTTTCGCCGGAGAATTCGCCTAGCGACGCGGAGTCGTCCTTCTTAGCCTTCTTCTTCGCCGCATTTTTCGGTTCGAGATCGTCGTCCTTCTCTTTCGTCGTTTGGGTCGGCTTGCCGCTAATCGGCGCGTTCGAGTCGTCGGAAGGATTGACGTCTTCGTCCACGACGAGGTCGGAGTCATCGTCGTCGCGCGGGGGCGTCTGAAGGGTCGGCCCGTACTTCTCCCATCGCGCGACGCGCGTCTGCGCTACGGAGAGCTTTTCTTGGGACGCGCGTTGCAACCATTCGTCGGCGTCGTCCCAGTCGAGCGCCGCCTGATAATGGCTCCAATAGAGATTCTGAAGGGGCGGCTCGGCGCCGAATCGTTCGTAGACGCGTCGCAAACGTCCCACGTGCTGAGGTGAAACGCCGCCGATGCGCTGGGCGATCGCCTCGTCGGAGTAGACCCGGCGCGGAAGCCCCGCTTCTTGCAATTTCGTGCGCCAAGAATGAACGACCTTCCCCTTTTCCCAGTTCGTTTTGCTGACAAGAACGTTCCAGAATCCGACAAATTCCGACGCGATCTCGTCGATTAACGGCTCTTTCTCGGGTGGAATCGGCGCGTCGTCGTCGACGCCGTCGGACTCGTATGGTTCCGTAAAATCGCTAAATTCTGAAAGTTCCGCGATCGGCGTGACTTCCTCGGCCTCTTCCCATGGCGCGACCGAATCGATCGGTCTCTTCGACATAACGCCCTCCTTCGTGCTGCGTTGCGACTAATCTATGGCAAAAAAAAGACGGAAGATCTTCGGAGAACCGAGGATTTCCGTCTGAATCATGCGCAATATTCGCCGCAAGCGCAAGGTCTTTTGCGCCCTGTTATTCCCCCATCGCGCGTTTATTCGCCCAGACCTGCGCGCCGTTGATGACAAGGAGGAGCGCGAAGGAGACGAGGAGCGTCGCCAGCGCGACGATCGCCGCCGCTTCCAGGTTGTTTTCTTCCGTCTTTTCGAAGATCATGCTCGAAATCGTCTGCGTCTTGCCGGGGATCACGCCGCCGATGAAGATGACCGTGCCGTATTCTCCGAGCGCGCGCGCGAACGCCATCGTGAAGCCGCTAATATGCGCCGGAAGGAGGGTGGGGAAGATCACGCGCCAGAAGGTCTGCCAGCGCGACGCGCCGAGGCTCGCCGCCGCTTCTTCCATCTCCTTATCGAGTTCTTCTATCGCCGGTTGAAGCGTCCGGACGACGAAGGGAAGCCCGATGAAGACGAGCGCGAGCGTGACCCCAAGCTCCGTGTTTCTCACCGCGAAGGGAAGGCGCGAACCGATCCAACCCGCGTCGGAGTAGAGGCGCGCGAGCGCGATTCCCGAGACCGCCGTGGGGAGCGCGAAAGGAAGATCGATCATCGCGTCGAGTACGCGGCGCCCTGGAAAGCGTACGCGCACCAGCGTCCACGCGACTATCAAACCGAAGAACGCGTTCACGCACGCCGCGAAAAACGACGTCCGAAGCGTGAGGAAGAACGCTTTCTTCACTAAGATGTTGGACATGATCTCTTTCGCTTCCTGGAAAGAAATTCCGGACGCGACGACGAAGAGTCCTGACAGCGGAATCAACACCACGAGGCAAAGATACGTCAGGGTGAAACCCATCGTGACGTTGAAGCCGGGAAGGACGCTGCGCTGAACGATTCTCATGACTGACCTCGGCGGGCGTTATTGCTGACTCACAAATTCAAGTTGCATCTGGCTGTACTTACCCTTGTCGCCAAAATGCTCGTCTTGCGCGCGACCCCAACCGCCGAAGATTTCGTCGACCGTAAAGAACGTCGTTTCGGGGAAATCCGCCGCGTATTTGGCGAGAACCGTCGGATCGGAGGGGCGATAATGCCGTTTCGCTATGAGCTCTTGCGCTTCGGGACTATACAGATACTTGAGGTATTCTTCGGCGATATCGCGCGTGCCTTTCGCGTCGACGACCTGGTCGACGACCGCGACGGGGGGCTCCGCCTTAATGGTGAGTTCGGGAACGACGATTTCGAGGGCGTTTTGGGAGTATTCTTTGGCCAAGATCGCTTCGTTTTCCCACGCGATGAACGCGTCGCCGACCCCGTTCTTAACGAAGTCGTCCGTCGCGCCGCGCGCCCCGCTTTGCATACCCTGCTGCGCGGCGTTCATGAAGACTTTCTTGGTGAATTCGTAGGCGCTTTTTTGAGCCGACGCCAGCTTTTCGGCGGAGACGGTTCCGGTCTTGAGCGCTTCGAGTCCGCCTTCGTCGGCGAGCGCTTTATTGAGCGCGTGCCCCCACGTCGCGAGGTAATTCCAACGCGCTCCACCGGAGCTCTTCGGGTTCGGCGTCACGACTTTCACGTCGTCGCGCGCAAGGTCGTCCCAACCTTTGACGCCTTTCGGATTCCCTTTGCGAACAAGGATGACGATCGACGAAACGTAAGGGCAGCTGTTGTTCGGGAGGCGTTTCTGCCAATATTGATCGCTCGCGGGATCCTCCGCGCCGGGGGAGAAGAGCCCCGCCTTGGCGACAAGATCGACGTCGCTAGCAAGCGCGAGCGTCACCACGTCCGCTTCGAGACCCGTCGTCACCGCGCGCGCCTGCGCTCCCGAGCCGCCGTTGCTCTTTTCGATCTCGATCGTTTCCCCCGTCGTTTCGAGCCAATGCTGCGTGAAGAGCGCGTTGTAATCCGCGTAGAGTTCTCGCGTTGGGTCGTACGACACGTTGAAAATTTCGCGATTTCCCGAGCCGGGGGTGCAACCTACCGCGACTAAACCCAGTGTAAGCGCGACCAAGAGGCCCGCTAAGACCATTCTTTTCATTTTCTTTCTCCTAGCTACTTCGTCGCGCTATTTCGCGACGATTTTCGCCGACATGAAGCGCTATTCTGCGCCTATCGGCTAAGGGACGTCGCGCTATTTACCTTTTTTAACGAGAAACTCCCCTTTTACCCCTATCGGGGATAGGCGACGCGACGGGCAACGACGAATTATACCAAAGATGGACCGCTTCGTAAAGATATAAAGTCTGGATGGTTACGTAATTTGTGTTGTTTTTAATGACAACGCAAGTTGGTATGATAACGATTGTTTTGAAAATGCGGATTATTTTTATCTGCTTTTGTCCATTAATTTGAGTCTTGGGAGTCGCAGTAGTTGAAAATACTGTCGATAGATATTTAATAAGGGTTTCTGACAGTATTTCCAATACTTGGTCGGGAGAAAATCGGGATTCATAAGGACAGAGGATGTTGATTCCAGACAATCGTAACGAGAACCTTGGGAAGCGCTCATGGATTGGGAGAAGCGCAAGACTGACATGCGCGATAGCATGCCTGTGGAGCGTTTTTGTATTTCTTGCGATTTCTCCGACCGAGGGGGCGGCGCCGACGGAAAAGACGCGGACAAAAAGCGTCGCGCTTGAACAGCTCGGTCTTAATAAAGACGGAGTTCAGACGCGATACCCGAGCGTCGCTAAGATCGTTGGAAGGTCGCGTCCTAAGAATGGCGAAGAAGAGGGCGTCGTCACGATTCCTCTCTATTACGGGTCTGGATTTTACGCCGCGCAGTACGCTTCGTGGGGAATCGTCTTGACGAATTGGCACGTCGTGAGCGAAGTCGACATGTCGATCGACGTCGTTTTTCCGAGCGGAACCTATCCGGGGCGCGTCGTTCTTCTCGACGATCTGTGGGATCTCGCCGCCATTATCATTCCGAAGCCGCAAGACCTGGTTCCCCTCCCTATCTCGAGACAGATGCCCAAGAAGGGGAAGAACGAGAGGCTGTGGACCGCGGGGTACGGCCCGAAAGAAGGTCTCGCCGATTTCGAAATCCAGGAAGGAAAGTTCGTCGACTATGTCGCTCTTGGCGCGCCGGGAGCCACTGGAAACGACGAGCAGTACGACGTCGACCATTTCCTCTACGAAACGATGATGATTAACGTCGGCGTCAGATCCGGAGATTCCGGGGGGCCGATCTTTAACGAATACGGAGAAGTCGCCGGGTGTTTGTGGGGCTCCGATCAGGTCAATTCTATGGGAACCCCTTGCGGAAGATTGCAGCTCTTCCTGATGCGCGCGATCGAAGAAGCGGCGAAGCTTCGCGCCAAGAAGATCGTCTTAGCGGAACCTGGCGACGATCCCGACCGCGTCGACGACTGGGAAGGCTCCGATTTGCGCTACCCGCGCGTCGACGAAGAGACGAAGACGACCGCGATCGAACGCGCGTTGCCCCTGGCGACCCTTTATCCGACGTCCGACAAACCCGTCTACGCGTCGGGAAACGGCGTCGATACTCCCGAAGCGTTGCGCGCGCTTGGCGCGGACGCGATCGACCACGTCAAAAACGTGAAGGACGCTTTCTGGCGCGTGCAAAAGCCCGGCGCGTTGCCTCCGTCCCCCCCGATCTACTCCCCCTCTGTTGTGGGCATGCAGTTCCTCCGTCAAGCCGATCTTCCCGAGTTGGCGACTCAAGACAGCTTTCTCGCGCTCGACGCCGACGCGATGCGGCGCGCTCGCGAACTCTATTTGCGCGTCCCCGACCCGCGCGACGCCCTCGATATCGACGAAGAATTGGCGCAGGATGAATCCCCCCAGTTTATGAACGCCGCCGTCGTTCGATCAAAAGAGGAGCGCCGCTACTCAGAAGCCCCCCTTCCCAATAAGTCGGCTCCCGAAGCGCCGGAGAAGACCTTTTCCCCTCTCGAAGCGTACGTCTTGTTCTGCGTCGTCATCCTCTTCCTCTTCGTCATGGCGATGCCCAGACGTCCCGAGCGGAGTTCTAACCGGCGGCCCCGAGCGGCTTCGACGCGCAACGACGATTGGAGCCGCCCCTAAAATCGAGCTTGTGGAAAACGCTCCTTCTCTCTATACTACCCGAGTCGGTGATCGTTAGTTGCGCGTACGCGCGTTCGCATGAGGGAAGGATTCGGGGACGATGAAGAGCTGGTTAAAAAATATAGCGTGGCAAGACCTGGCTCTTCCTGCGTTTGCGATCGTAAGCTTTCTCGCGCTCCTCTTTAAGTTGCCTACGGGAGTCATGGATATTCTCCTGGCGGCGAATCTGGCGATCTCCGCCTCGATCTTTCTCACGACCTTTTTCGTCCGCAAACCGCTCGAATTCAGTTCCTTTCCGACGGTTCTTCTCACGACGACCCTCTATCGTCTCGTTCTCAACGTCTCGACGACGCGTCTCATTTTGACGCAAGGGGACGCCGGGCGCGTCGTCGACGCCTTCAGCCGATTCGTCGCGGGGGACAATATCGTCGTGGGGGGCGTCATCTTTTTGATCTTCGTCGTGATTCAGTTCGTGGTGATTACGAAGGGCGCGACGCGTATCAGCGAAGTGACGGCGCGTTTCACGTTGGACGCCTTGCCGGGTCGACAATCGGCGATCGATTTCGACCTCAACGCGGGGAACATCACGGAAGCGGAAGCGAAGGCGCTGCGCGCGGAATTGTCGGAGCAGTCGGACTTTTTCGGCGCGATGGACGGCGCGAGTAAGTTCGTGCGCGGCGACGCGATCGCGGGGCTCGTGATCGTCGTTATCAACCTTATCGGCGGGCTGTGCGTCGGTCTGATTCAGAACGGAATGAGCATCTCGGAAGCGGCGTCCTTATACGCGCGGCTGACGATCGGCGACGGGCTCGTTTCGCAAGCTCCCGCGTTCCTCATTTCGCTCGCGACGGGTCTCCTTGTCGCGCGAACGTCGCGCGAGCAGAACGTCTCGAAGGAGGTTTTGCGCCAGACTTTTGGACGCTCGGTCGTCTTGGGCGCGACGGGCGTGTTTTTGCTCTTTCTCTCCGCGACGGGGTTGCCGGCGCTTCCCCTTTTGACAATGGCCGCGGGGATTTTGGTCTTGGCGTGGGGGGCGAAGCGTCGGGAGGACGCGGCGCGAAAGAGCGCGGACGCGTCGGGCGCGAAGGACGGCGGCGGAAAGTCGGGAAGCGACGCGTCGAAGAAGGAAGACGAAGAGTTGGAGGAGTCCCTTCGCGTGGATCCGTGCGTCGTCGCGATCGGGCCGGGGTTGGCGAGCGTCGCGATTCCCGAGGAGGGGCCGACGCTCCTCGACAGGGTCAAGCGCGCGCGGCGCGAGTTGGCGGCTTCTTTGGGGGTAATCTTGCCCAAAACGCGCGTCGTCGACGATTTAACCCTCGACGATTCGCATTTTGTCGTTCGCTTTAACGGACTTGTCGCCGCGCAGGGCGTCCTCTATCCGCAGATGCTCGTCGCCGTCGACGCGGGGTACGCGTTTTCGGAGCTCAAAGGGCTTTCCCTTCGCGCTCCGGGGGGAAAGAAGGGGTTTTGGATCGAGCCCGACGCGGAGCAGACCGCGCTTGACGAAGGCTATGAGATCATGACGCCGGGCGATCTGATCGAGGCGACCCTTGTGGAGGCGGCGACTCGCGACGCGCATATGCTCCTCTCCCGCGACGCCGTCAAACGCCTTTTGGATCGCCTTCGAGAAACGGATCCCGCGCTCGTCGACGAAGCGATCGCCTCCGACGACCGGGACGAAGCGAGGCCGCGCCGCGCGATCGCGAAGATTCACGCGGTTCTCAAGCTCCTCCTTGCGGAACGCGTCTCGATACGGCGGTTCGACGCGATTCTGGAAGCGTACAACGACTTGGTTTTGCGCGAGGACGATCCGAACGAATTCCGCGCGTTGGAGTTTGTTCGCGCGCGGATCGGAAAGGGGATCGTCGCGCCTTTCCTCAGCGAGGATAACGAACTTCAGTCGGCGATCTTGGCTCCCGAGTGGGACGACGAACTTCGCGAGGCGCTCCGTCGACGCGATACCGGCGAGCCGTATTTGGCGCTCGATTCGGGACGCGCGAAGGCGTTTGCGGACGCGCTGCGCGCCGCGGGCAACGAGCTCGACGTCTTGACGGCCCCGCGCCTCCTCTTGACGGGGGGCGATCTTCGCTACGCGCTGAGCGCGTTCGCGCGGGATCGCGGAATCGATTGGACGGTCGTCGCGTACGACGAGGCGGGACAGGGCGCGCGCGTCTTACGGCAAACTTTTATCGAGTGGAAATAAATTCTTAGGCAAGTGAAGAGAATGACGACAGCCCCCTCGACAAAAAAAAACGAGAATGTTATAATATACAATTGAGGATTTTGGGGTAGCCAGCGGGACGGTTGCATATTCGATATTTTGGGGCTCTAGTGCACATAGAGGACGCAAAATGAAAGAGAGACGGTACGGTTACGGACCTTGGGAGTATCGCTATATCTGTACGAGTTGCGGACATGCGGTGCGCGAGCCGAAGAATTTGACTCCTTGCAAAATTTGCGGGGGAGAGTTCGGCCCAAAGATCTCCGTGCGCAAACTCTTCCTGGAACCGGAGCGTCCCGACGAGATCGTCGAAGTCGAATACCAGTTGCCGAAGAACTTCTGGGATCATATAAAAGAGGCGCTCGGACTTGAAGTGAAGCCGCGATACGCGGTGCGCGAAGAGCGTCGACGCGCTCCTCGCCGGTGGCGATGGCAGACCCACGCCGAGATTGAGGAAGAGTCGGGCGTCTTGCGCCATGAGGACTTCCTCTGAAGTTCGATTTGCCCCCTTTTTGAAAATAACCCCTTTTACTCTCGCGCGTTCTGAATATAATCAAAGAACTTTGCGGCGTAATATCGTCGCAATCGGGGCGTAGCGCAGCCTGGCTAGCGCATCTGCTTTGGGAGCAGAGGGTCGCACGTTCGAATCGTGTCGCCCCGACTTGTAAGGAGCCGTCTTTTTCGACGCGCTCCTTATTTTATTTCTTGTTTACTCCCTCTCTTACGCTTCCGCGCCCGTTGACGCGCGGCGTCTCGCGCTGTAAAATGACTGCGGCTATTCTATTTCAGCGCATTTTTATCGATCGAGAGGACGATGGTATTATGGAGCGACAAGAGATTACGGCGGAAGAGAGCCCTCAACTGCGCGTCCCCGCATTGGCGGGCGCTTTGGCTTGGTTGATTCCAGGCGCGGGGCATCTCTATCAGCGGCGATATTTTAAGGCCGCCGTCTTTGGTCTCTCCGTCTGGACGTGCATGATCGCCGGATGGTGGATGGGAAGTTACACGCAAAAGATGGACGACGGCTCGACAAGACGCCATTTCGCGCGCGTCGTCTACTGCTCGTGGCGTTCCGGCGAGATGCGTCTCGCGTTCATTCCCCAGTCCTGCGTCGGAATCATGGCGCTTCCCGCCCTTAAACAGGCGCGTCATCCCCAAGACGCGACCGAATCGATCGCGTCGACCGCCTTCGCGCCCCCTCAGCGCCATGGCGAGGAGAGAACGAGGCCGAATCAGCCGACCGCGAACGACCTCTGGGGAACTCTCCATTCGTGGTTCGAAATCGGAACTCTCTACACGATGGTCGCGGGTATGCTCAATCTTCTAGCGATTTTCGACGCGATCGGCGGCCCAAATATCCTGAGTCGCCGCGAGGAGGAGCTGGACAAAGAGAAAAAAGCGAAGAAAGAGAAGGGAATCCTGGCGCTGCTATTCAATCAATTATTTCCGCCTAAAACGAAGAAGTG
Source organism: uncultured Thermoguttaceae bacterium (assembly GCA_934725735.1). Taxonomy (GTDB): domain Bacteria; phylum Planctomycetota; class Planctomycetia; order Pirellulales; family Thermoguttaceae; genus RUG369. Next base: position 2,158 of record CAKVCP010000024.1, on the reverse strand, counting down.
AAGAAATGAGCGAAGAAGAACCAAAGCGCCCTCTTGCGGGGAAGAAGAAGCCGGCCGCGTCGATCGGTTATGAGCATGAAATTCAGATCCGCGTTCGCTATCAAGAGACGGATCAGATGGGCGTCGTTTATCACGGCAACTATTTTACATACTTTGAAATGGGGCGCACCGAGCTTTTGCGCGCCGCGACGGGCGTCAGTTATCGCGACGTCGAGGATCACGGCGGCATGCTCGTCGTCGTCAAGGTCGAATGCGCGTATATTAAGCCGGCTCTGTACGACGACTTGTTGACCTTAAAGACGCGCGTCGCCAAAATTTCGCAAGCGTCGATCGAGCACGAACACGAGCTTTATCGCGACGGCGAGCTCCTCGTCAAGGGGCGCGTCAAGCTTGCCTACGTCAGCAAAGAGGGGAAGATCATCCCCGTTCCGGATTGGATTCGCGATTTGACGAGACCCGGAAGCGCGACCGACGCGACCGCGAAGGTCGGCGAGGATTTATAAAAACAATCGGAGCAAGGAACAGAGTATGGACTCCTATTTCATTACGGGAGCGACAGGTTTTATCGGCTGCGCGTTGGCGCGGCGCTTGGCGGAATCGGGCGCCAGGGTTCGGTGCTTGGCGCGACCTAATTCGAACCGCGAACGCCTGAAGAATTTCAACGTGGAGTTTGTCGAGGGGGATCTTGACGATATGAACGCGTTGGCGAAGGGCGTCGAGGGAGTTCAGGGCGTCTTTCATCTCGCTGGGCTTACTCGCGAGATGAAGTCGGGGGATTTCATGCGCGTCAACTGCGGGGGAACTCTGAATCTGGCGCAGATTTGCGCCAGAGCGTTGCGTCGACCCGTCTTGACGACCGTTTCGTCCCTCGCGGCCGCAGGCGTCGGAGTGAAGGCGGACGCGCTAAGCGGAGACACGCAGGAGCGGATTTACGAGGGAAAGCGTCGTCGTCGGGAGACGGACGCCCCGCGCCCGATTTCTCCGTACGGTCGCAGTAAGTTCGCCGCCGAGAACAATCTCCAGCAGCTGGCTAACGAACTGCCGATCACCGTCGTGAGGCCTCCGTACGTCTTTGGCGAAGGGGACGCCGCGTCGCGTCAGCTTTACGTCATGGCGAAGAAGCGCGGAAATTTTGTGATTCCCGGTTGGCGCGATCGACACTATTCCTTCGTCTACGTCGAGGATCTTATCGACGTCCTGATCGCCGCGATGCGCCAGGGAGAGCGCCTGACGCCGACGAGTTTGACCACCGTCGCGGATCCGCGTTCCGCTTCCCCCGCCTGTACCGGCAAGGGGATCTACTTTGCGGCCGCTCCCGAACCGATCCTCTTTTCCGAGTACGGCAAAATGGTCGGACGCGCCTTCGGACGCAAAGGCGCGCGCGTCTTTCGCGTGCCCCCCGTCGGGGTGATCGGCGCCGGAGTCGTCGGCGAAGTCCGGAAGGCGTGGTTCAACTCCGCTCCTGCCGTCGATTTGAACAAGGCGGTCGAAGCGCTCAGCGGCCCCTGGATTTGTTCCGCAGCCAAGACGGAGAAGGAACTAGGCGTCGCCATTTCCTCCGACCTCGAATCGAAGTTCCGACGCGTCGCGCTATGGTATGAAAATCAAGGGTGGTTGAACTGACGCCCCCGCGCGCGTCAACCTAATTCATTAAGGAGATTGATCGATATGTCCGCGAACGTTTCCGCCGGAACGGTGGAACTCACGAGCGTCGCCGCCGGTTACGAAGTACTCGACGCGCTCATCAAGGCCGCCGACGTCGTCGTGTTGCAAGCCCGACACGTCTGTTCCGGAAAATTTTTCATCGTCTACTCGGGGAAGATCGCCGACGTCGAGACCGCGATACAGACCGCGCGAAAGGTCGGCGGCGAGTTCGTCGAAGACTATCTCACCGTCGCGAACGCCCATCCCGGACTTTTCCCCGCGATGGCGCAAACGGTCGCGCTTCCTCCTGGCAAGCTCATGTCCCTAGGCGTCGTCGAGACGAAAACCGCCTCCTCCGCGCTCATCGCCGCCGACGCCGCCGCGAAAGCCGCCGACGTCACCCTCCTCAAAATCGTCTCCGCCACCATGCTCGGCGGAAAGGGATACTTCACGATGACCGGATCCGTCGCGAGCGTCGAGACCGCGATCGAAGCCGCCCGCGCCTCCCTCGACT
>CAKVCP010000023.1 GCA_934725735.1 uncultured Thermoguttaceae bacterium | reverse complement strand
GGAGTATATTGGGAAGGTCGCCGAACGGAAGGCTTACGAGCGTCTTTGCGTCGCGGTAAATTGCTAGCGCGATTAGTCCAATATAGAGAAATGTTTTTCCAAGACCTAAGCACGCTTGAAAGATTGTTTCTCCCGAGAATAGTCTTTTGACATATTTGGCGGGGCTGAGCCTAGTGAAATCAGGAGCCGCCTTTTTTATGAGGAAGAGTCCGCGCGTTTGAAGCAACGTAGTCGCTACGACGCTAGCGACTACAGCAAGGAAAAGGAATAAACAATGTTTCAACACAGAAAAGGTTAGCGTCAGTATTTTTGCGACGAATTGTTCGACGTCCATCTGCAAAACGTATTCCGCGCCAAGAGCGTCTGAAAAGAACGCGGCTCCGCGCGTCGCCGCGGTTCGAGCGGAGGTAAGGAGAACGAAAGCGCCGACGCAAAAGGAAAGAGCGGCGACTAGATCGTGGCTTATAGGGACGTTCCCTTTTTTTCGTTCTTTTTGACGCTTCTGAGGCGTCGCCTGAATTGTTTTTTCTTGTTCCGACATGACGCCGACGCTTCGAACGCGTTACAAAAACATAGTGGAAAAAGGAAAAGAGAATGACGTCTTAATTTTACGCATAACGAGAGAGTCGTCGAGACTAATGAGGTTGAACGAGCCTTTTTGGAAATATTTTTGATAGCCCCCTTGGCAAAGGTTAGATCTCGAGTAAACTAATCCCTGTAACTTGAAGTTAGCGATGCTGACGACGAATTACAAGGGGTTGTAGCTCAATTGGTTAGAGTCCCGGACTGTCGATCCGGTGGTTGCGGGTTCGATTCCCGTCAACCTCGTTAAATTATAAAGATCCGTTGATTCTCCTTGTGGGAATTAAGGCGAGGGGTCGTAGCTCAATTGGTTAGAGTCCCGGACTGTCGATCCGGTGGTTGCGGGTTCGATTCCCGTCGACCTCGCTATTAGTTAATGAATTTTGGAAACAGCGTGGGGTTGTAGCTCAATTGGTTAGAGTCCCGGACTGTCGATCCGGTGGTTGCGGGTTCGATTCCCGTCAACCTCGCTATTTAAGGTCGTCTTTTTGGACGACCTTTTTTATTTCTATGGGCGTTATGACCTATGAGGTCTGCCTGCGCCACTCTTGTAAAAGGGCGCGTCTCACGATATAATACCGACGTGGTCGGCTCTTGGGATCTTGCGTAATGATATGACGGACGTCCGTTTTCTTTGACGTGTGAAGGCCGTTTGATCGAGTGTGCGTTTTACCATTTTTACGAATAAAGGATAAAAACTGTGACTGATTTACAACAGGGGAATAATTTGCCGTCGTCTCTTGAGCGCGCGCGTTTGGCCGCTCGCACGATCATCGACAACAAGGGGGAAGACGTTAAGATTCTTGATCTTCGAGGCGTTACCCAAGCGTTTGATTTTTTTGTGATTGGCTCTGGAACAAGTCGTCGTCAGCTCCATTCGATTAGCGACGAAATAGACGATCTTTTTGAAAAACAACTTGGGGACGCGCGAAGAAGCGTCGCCGGGTACCAAGAAAGCCGCTGGGTTGTACTCGATTACGGCGACGTCGTCGTTCACCTTTTCGAGCCGGAAACTCGCGAATTTTACGCCCTTGAAGATCTTTGGGGGAAGGGGGAAGAGGTTCCGCTCGAAGACGTCCCCGCAACTCAAAACGAGAAAAAATCCGAGGAATGAGGAAAGGGGCTTGAATGAACGTTATTAAAATACTAGCGGATCGTTTTTCTGTCGCTCTTGAGGGGATCGGAGTCGATCCCACTCCCTATCTTGATCTTATTCGACCGAGTCAGGACGCAAAATTTGGCGATTACCAGGCGAATTTTGCAATGCCCTTAGGTAAAAAGCTTGGAAAATCACCGCGTGAAGTTGCGGCGGAAATCGTATCCAAGTTCGACTACGCCGACTTTTTCGAAGAGCCCGAGATTGCCGGCCCCGGCTTTATCAATCTTCGCGTGAAAACGGATTGTCTCGCCGAACTCGTTCAAAAGGAGGCGCACGACGAACGTCTTGGCGTCGAACGCGTCGCTAAACCGCGCCGTATCGTTTTGGACTACTCGGCTCCCAACGTCGCGAAGCCGCTACATGTTGGACATATCCGTTCGACGATGATCGGTAATTCTTTGTCGCGGATCTTGAGATTTCTCGGGAACGACGTTGTTTCCGACAACCACTTAGGCGATTGGGGCACCCAGTTTGGCATGATTTTTTACGGGTATCGCAATTTCCTAGACGCGGAGGCTTATTCGAAAGCTCCTGTCGACGAACTTGCGCGACTCTATCGTTTGACGCGTCAGCTTGTTGATTACTATGACGCCAAAGGTAAGATTGGGAAGCTCGAAGAGGCGCTTGCGTCGGCGCAAAAGGCGCAAGCGGAGGCCGCTGAACGCGCGAAGACAAGCGGAGAAAATCCGAAGGCGATCGCAAAGGAACGCGAGCGCCTTGCCAAACAAACCGCCGCCGCGAAGGAAAACGTCGAGAGCGCGCGCGGTAAGATTGCCCCCGTCGAAAGTTCTCCGGAGCTTGCGAAACTTGCCGCCGGACGTGAAACAATCGGCAAGGACGTCTTAATGGAGACGTCGAAACTTCATCACGGCGACGCGGAGAATCGCGCCCTTTGGCGACAAATTATCCCCTTGTGTCTTGCCGAGGTCGACAAGATTTATAAACGTCTTGACGTAACCTTCGACGAAACTCTTGGCGAAAGTTTTTATAACGACATGCTCGGCCCTCTCGTGCAAAAGCTTGTCGACGAGGGCGTCGCGCGTAAGACGGAGGGAGCTCTAGGTATCTTTTTCCCGGATCAAGACGTCCCGATGTTGATTCAAAAGAGCGACGGGGCGTTCTTGTATGCGACGACCGACCTCGCCACTCTCGAATACCGCCGAGATCGGTTCCATCCGGATGCGATTCTTTACGTTGTCGACTTCCGTCAGTCGCACCATTTCGAACAACTCTTTGAAGCCGCGAAGTTTATCGGCATGGAGAATGTCGAGTTGGCTCACGTTAAGTTTGGAACGGTTCTTGGCGACGACGGAAAGCCTTTTAAGACGCGTTCGGGAGACTCGGTCGGACTCAAGTCTTTGCTTGACGAAGCGGAAGCGCGCGCATATGCGGTCGTTGCCGAGAATAACGCCTCTCGTCCCGAGGGCGAACGTTTCAGCGAAGAGGAGATGCGTGAGACTGCTCGTCGCGTTGGCATTGGAGCTTTGGTCTACGCGGATCTCTCGCAAAATCGCGAGAGCGACTATGTCTTTAGCTTCGACAAGATGCTGGCGATGAACGGCAATACGGCGACGTATATGCAGTATGCTTACGCGCGCGTGCGCTCCATCTTTACGAAGGGCGCCGTCGACGTCGAAGCGCTTCGTGAGGAATATGCGAATGGAACGCGAACGTTGACGTTGAACGATCCCGCTGAACGCGCTCTTGCCTTTGAGCTTGTGCGTTTTCAGTCGGCGCTCGAAAACGTTTCTAAAGATTATCGTCCGAATTTCCTTACCGCGTATCTTTACGATCTTGCCAATAAATATTCGTCATTCTTCGAACGATGCCCCGTCCTTAAGACCGAGGATGAAAGTATTCGTTCCAATCGCCTTCTTTTATGCGATTTGACGGCGCGTACGATAGGCCTAGGACTCAACCTCTTAGGAATTCAAACGGTAGAAAGAATGTAATTATTTGAGGTGTTAGCTATGAAACGAATCCCCTGCGTATTGGCTGGTTTGACTCTGCTGGCGCTCCTTTTTAACGCGTCCCTTCGCGCGCAGGAGCCCGTCGCAGTCGAGCCGATTATTGAAGACGGTTGGGCATGGTATGACGCGACGAAATGGCCTGTCGAAAATAAAGGCTGGCTTGACGTCGAACGGTATTTTGCCCGTTTCCCCGGTCGCGCAAAGGAGCTTATTCCCTCCGCAGTGTGGGGGCTTTCTCAACATTCTGCTGGCGAGGTTGTTCGTTTCCGCGCTAACACGGATCAAATTAAGATTCGATATACGCTTCTAAACGGTTCTGTCGCGATGCCCCATATGCCTGCGACCGGCGTCTCCGGCGTTGATCTTTACGCCTGGGATACCGAGACGCAAACCTGGCGTTGGGCGGCTTGCACGCAACCGTCTTCTCGTGAATTCAACGGCGTTCTGATTTCCGGTATGGAGAAGAAGTCTCGAGATTATATGGCGTATCTTCCCCTCTATAACGGGATTGAAGCGCTCTCCTTTGGCGTCCCCGAGGGATGCGAGTTTGTTCCTCTTTCTCCGCGAACAGACAAGCCGATCGTGTATTATGGAACGTCGATCGCGCATGGCGGTTGCGCGTCGCGTCCCGGCAACGCGTATACGGCGATGTTGGGACGTCGACTAGACGTTCCCGTCGTTAATCTTGGTTTTTCTGGCAACGCGCGCATGGAAATGGCCATAGCCGACCTCTTGGGCGAGCTTGACGCCGAAATCTACGTCCTTGACGCCGCGCCTAACATGACGGCGGAGCTTATTAACGAACGAATGGTTCCCTTTGTGAAGAGACTCCGCGAGTTACGTCCTGACACGCCGATCGTTCTTGTCGAAGATCGTTGGTACTCTAATCACTGGATAGTGACGCATCGTCACAATACGAACGCGGCGAATCATGAAGCGATGAAGAACGGATTCGCTATTCTCGAAAAAGAGATGGATAATCTCTTCTATCTTCCTGCGGACACTCTTTTAGGCGAAGATCTTGATTCCGACGGAACAGTCGACTGTTCCCACCCGAACGATCTTGGAATGTATCGCATGACGGACGCTCTCGAGGCCGTGCTGCGTCCGATTCATGAAAAGGCGATCCAGAAGTAATTTTTACTTGTTTTGTTATCAAATATAGTTTCTAGAACGGCGCCGGTTTTTATCGACGTCGTTTAATTTCTTGACGAATGGAAGGAACGCTATGAGATTTTTTAAATCCTGTCTTTTATTGTCGGCTGTTCTTGGGGTTGTTAGCGCATTTTCAACTTTTTGCGCCGGACAAGACGCCCCTCAATCGAGCGCTTTCAACGTTATGTCTTTTAACGTCCGCCTGGCGACGCAAGCTGACGGAGACAATTATTGGGAGAATCGTAAAGAAACGCTCCTGGAAGTGGTGAAGGAAAGCGATCCGCTTCTTCTTGGCGTTCAAGAAGCTTTGCTACCCCAGAAGAAGTATCTTGACGAAAACCTCAAGGGCTACCGTTCAATCGGCGTTGGTCGCGAGGATGGCAAAGAGACTGGAGAAATCATGGCGATCTTCTATAAGGAAGACGCTCTTGAGTTGCTTGACTCCGGGACGTTTTGGCTAAGCGAGACTCCAGAGAAGCCGAGTAAAGGTTGGGACGCTGCGTGCTTCCGCACTGCGACGTGGGGAAAATTCAAGTGTAAAAAGACGGGTAAAGAGTTCGTATATTGCAACACGCACTTGGATCACGTCGGCACAGCGGCGCGTGAAAAGGGCGCTCAGCTCCTTTTGAAGAAGGGATGGGAACTAACGAATCACGGTGAATTTCCCTACTTTGTCACGGGCGACTTTAATGTGACGGAGAAGGCGGAAGCATATCGAGCGATTACGCAAGGCGTCGACGACGTTCCCGGCTTGTTTGATACCAACAAGATTGCGAAAGAACATGAAATCGCCCAAAACTACACCTTCCATAACTGGGGCAAGGTGAAGCCTGAGAATGGATCGATAATCGATTTTATATTCGTGAACGACCGCGTGAACGTTGAGAAATTCAAGATCAACCCCGTGAAACATTCCAATGGTCGATTCGCGAGCGATCACGTGTCGATCGTGGCGACGCTTTCCTTCAAATGATCGACCTAGTCCGAAGAGCGCGGCAGAAAAGGGAATAGAGTAAGTCGAATGGGATCGGTAATTTTTGCAGCCAATAGCGGCAACGCAGTTCTCATAGCTGTTTTTGCAATAGGCGCCTTGGCTGCGGGCGTCGCGAATTTTTTTGTCGACAAGTTCGGTTGGACTCCTCGCTATCGTTCCGCGTGGCGTCGTTTTCCGCGTGAATTTTCCCCATTGGAGAAAGAGATACCATGGAGCGCGAAAATTCCGATTGTCGGTTCCATTATTCTTCGGGGCGTTTCGCATAAGCGTCGGGGGGATAAACGCGTTCACCTTCTTCCCGCGGGCTGGGAATCGCCTCGTTTTTGGTTGCGTCCTTTCCTGACGGAACTCCTTTTCGCGCTTTTTCTTACTTGGCGTTTTGTCACGCTTCGCGAAGAAGGAACTTTTTTTGACGCCTTAGCGCCGTGGGGGATCGAGCTGTTTTTTTTCTGGATCCTCCTCTGCGCGTCCCTTGTCGACTTGGACGACTATGTAATCCCTGATTTTTTTACGATTCCAGGCGCAGTCTTGGGAATTTTAGGGGCGTTTTTTTTCACATCGGCAACCCCTTTGACTCCGACCTTTCTTCCTTTGAGTCTTGAGCCGGGCGACACGACTCAGAGCGCGCGCGCGTTTATCGTGCGACTCTTAGAAACGAGGAGAGGAGGCGGCGATTCGCTTTCTACGGCTCGCGCTCTTTTTCTTTTTTTCGCCCTGACTTGGACTTTTTGGTCGGCGGCGCTTTTAGATCGCCGCTTTTATCTTCGTTTAGGGATAAAAAAAGCGACTCTCATCTTTGTGCGTCGAATAGCGCGATCTTCATTAACGCGAATCATTGGCGTCGTATGGCTTTTAGGGCTGGCGTTCTTCTTCTATGCGTCAAAAATAGAAAACTCGGGGAAAGCTCTGACCTCGGTTGATTATCTATTCAACTCTCTTTTGGGGCTTCTTGTCGGCGTTGTTTTGGTTTGGGGGGTTCGGATCGTCGGACGCGTAGCGCTTGGCGTTGAAGCGATGGGGTTTGGCGACGTTATATTAACCGGAATGATAGGCGCGTATATCGGTTGGCAGGGCGTGTTGGTCGTCTTTTTCCTTGCGCCATTTTTTGGTCTTTTTTTCGGCTTTATCAGGCATTTCTTCTCATCGGGACCGCAAATTCCGTACGGTCCCTTTCTGGCGTTGGCAACCGTCGTATACGTCGTTTTTCGCGAGAATTTTACGGAAAGTCTTGCGTCGTGGTTTGAGGATCCCGTCTTTATTCTGGGAATAGGCGCGTTTGGTTTTGTCGCTCTTGCCGTCGCTCTTTTTACGCTGAGATGCGTTAAAACGTTTTTTCGTCGCGAGGCGGATTGAGAAAGGCAAGCGAAATTTTTATAAACGCCGTTTTTTGGTCTACCCCCTCGCGATAGAATAATTTAAAATAGCGCACGGATTAATCTGTCAACGTTTGTTTTGCAGGGACGCAATAATATATAGATCATGAAAATATGCGGCGTATCAGACAGGGGCTGGCGGTCGACGGCGCTCTTTATTCTATTAAGCGTTCTATTTCTAGGTTGCCGCAACGCCCCCTTTTACCGAATGACGAGCAAGGCCTCTCAAAGCCTTCCGTTGCGTCGCGAAGGGATTGTCGCGTATGAAAGGGGCGATCTATCGCTTGCCGAGGAGAAGTTTGCCGAGGCGCTGCGTCTAAACGAATCAGATGTGGAAACGAATCGTTATTATGGCGAAACGCTTTGGAAGCTCGGTAAACGTGAAGAGGCGCTTGAGACGTTAAGAAACGCCGTCGGTAAGCATGGCGCGTTAGACGCCGAGACGTCGTTGTATATTTCTATTGGCGAGAAGGCGTTAGAGTTGGGCGATCCGAACGAGGCGCTCGTTTATGCGGAACGCGTTGTCGCGCAGTCGCCGAAGGACGTCGCAGGATGGGAGTTGCACGGTCGCGCTAATCGAGCCTTGGAGAATACGAAAGAAGCGCTTTTAGATTTGCAACGCGCGTGGCATTTTTCCTTGGACGATCGCGAAATCTTACTGGAAATAGCGGCGCTTCAGCTCGAGTTGGAGGATTACGATTCCAGCTTGGCGACCCTCCAATGTCTCGAACGACTTTATCCAACGAATCACGAACCGGCGGAAGTTTTGGCGGCGAAGGGGCGCGCCTACGTGGGACTGGGGTTCTATTCCGAGGCGGAAACCGCGTATGCAATCGCCGTGCGTTATGAACCTGAATCTATCGATTATCGCGCCAAACTGGCGGAAACGACGATGCTGAAGGGAAACTACGCCGAGACGATTGCCGTTCTCGACGACGCTCAGGAAGGAATGGCTGACGATCCTACGTTACAGTCGATTCGTCAACGCGCGACGGAACGCCTTGAAGAGTTAGCGCGGATTCAGACGGAGAATGGGATCCTGCGATAATCATAATAGCGAGAAAGGCGCCAATATGTTGGGAATCTCTAGAGAAAAACGCGAAAAAATTCTTTCTATGACTTGTAACAGTTCTATTTATCTGTTCTAATCGTGTTTATAGACGGCGTTTTGCGCCTCAGACCTCCTCTTATTACTTTTCGAACGGTGGGCGTTTAATAGTCGTGGAGGCGTTTGCAAAAATGGAGAATGGAATGAATCATCGAATTTTACAGCTGGTCTTTGTCGCTTTAGGATTTGGGACGGTAAGTTTATCCTATGTGTCGGAATCAGAAGCGCAGAAAACCCCTGAATGGCAGAAGATCGTTATTACGGAGAAGTTTCGTAGCGAAGGAGCCGCGTTCGGCGATTTCAATAAAGATGGCGTAATGGACGTCGTCTCGGGACACATCTGGTACGAGGGCCCTGATTTTAAGACGGAACACCAGTTCATGGAAGGCGAAGATCAGTATGATCCCGAGAGCTATTCTAATTCGTTCGTCAATTTTGTAGGCGACGTGAATGGAGACGGCTGGGATGACGTTATTATTTGTCCCCATCCTGGAACCGACGGTTTTTGGTATGAAAATCCTCAAAATAAGGAAGGGATGTGGCCGAAACACGAGTCCACGATCGAACTTGGAAACGAATCTCAGGCGTGGGACGACGTTGACGGAGACGGCGCCAAAGAATTGATTTTTAATCGTAACAACTGGTACGGTTTTGCGAAACCTAAAACCGACGGCCCCTGGGATTTCATTGCAATTTCCACGGAAAATGGAAAATATCAGCGTTATTTCCACGGAAATGGTTCCGGCGATATTAACGGCGACGGTCGCGTCGATCTCATCGAGATGGACGGATGGTGGGAACAGCCTGAAGACCTCAAAAACGTTCCTTGGACTTTCCATGAATTTAAGTTCTCCGAGGCCGCTTCTAACATTCTTGTCGCCGACTTCAACGGAGACGGTTTGAACGACGTCTTCACCGCGTGGCATTGCCATCTCTACGGTCTCGTCTGCTGGCTTCAGACTCGCGCGGAAGACGGAACGATTTCTTTCACGCCCCAATGGCTGATTCCGACCGAGCCAAGCGACGAATTCTTCCCGAAAGTCAGCCAGCTTCACGCCATGGCTCTCAGCGACATTAACGGCGACGGAGTCGTCGACGTCGTCACCGGTAAGCGCTGGTGGGCGCACGGTTCGCAAGGGGACGTCGCCACTAACGATCCTGCGTTGCTCCTCTGGTTCGAAACGAAACGCGGCGAAAATGGCGAAGTTTCCTTCGTCGCGCACCAGATCGACGACGAATCTGGAGTTGGAACTCAGGTTGTTGTCGAAGATATCAACGGCGACGGAGTCGGCGATATTCTCGTGGGGAACAAGAGAGGTTGCTTCCTCCATTTAAGCAAGTAAATTACGGAAGTTTTGTAAGAACGTCGCGTTCCCTCTTTTTAAGGGGGGAACGCCGTCTTTTTTGTTTAGCGAACGTAAAGCTAAAAGATTGTAGGTAACATATGTCCAACTTATTTTTTGCAGCGACAGAGGCTACGCAAGCATCCGCCGCGAATTCCTTCGGGGGGGTGTGCGATCTCGTCGTTTTTTTCCTGTTCCTTGCGGCGGTAATTTTTATCGCCTTTGGAATGAGCCGTAATTCAGCGGGAGATAGCGAATCCTATTTTCTTGCAGGGCGCGGCCTTAAATGGTGGTTGATCGGTTTTTCGTTAATCGCCGCTAATATTTCTGCGGAACAATTTGTCGGTATGTCCGGAAACGGATCCGATTATATTGGTTTGGCGGTCGCTAGTTACGAGTGGATCGCGGCTTTGTCTCTCGTTATCGTCGCTTTCTTCTTTCTGCCGCGCTTCCTCAAGGCTGGTATCTATACGATTCCCCAGTATTTAGAGACGCGTTACAATCGCGGAGCGCGCACGATCATGTCGATCTTCATGATGATTATGCTCGTCGCCGTTAATATCACGATTGTGACCTACGCAGGCGCGAAAGCGTATTCCGTTTTCTTCCAGGGACAGGTATTTGCCGGCATATCGCTCGATTTGAGTTTCTTCTGCTGGCTGATTGGCATATTTGCCGCTCTTTACATCTTCGCGGGCGGACTCAAAGCGTGCGCGTGGGCTGACCTTTTGCAGGGTTCCGCGCTGATCGTCGCGGGCGCCGTGGTACTATATTTCTCAATGCGTCAGCTGGGTAGCGCGGATCCTGTCGTTCTTGCTCAGGGCGCGGGCTTTGTCGAAGGGACTCCCGAATTTAGCGATTTCGTAAAAAGCCTCTCTGGCGGCGCGATTGATCGTTTCCAGGCTCTTAACGCCGATAAACTGCGCATGAATCTTCCAAAATGGGACCTTGTTCTTCCCGTTACGGCGTTGATCTTTGGCATTTGGATCCCCAATCTCTACTACTGGGGGTTGAACCAGTATATTATCCAACGCACCCTTGGCGCGAAGAGCCTTGGCGAAGGTCAGAAGGGTCTTGTCTTCGCGGCGTTTATGAAACTGCTCATCCCCTTCATCGTCATCTTCCCGGGTATGATTGCCTTCAATCTCTATCATATGGAGATGAATAAAACCGCTCTCGAACACTCCTTTTCCGAACTCGAGCGTTTTGAACTGCTAGCCGCTAATCCAGATCCCTCTCAGCCCCTTTTCCTCTTCAACCGCAGTTACGTCGCTTTTGCGCCTGATAAGGCTCGCCAAATGCTCGAATACGATGCGAAAGCGCTCGGAGTCGAAGTTCCTAACGTTAAGACAGCGGGTAGAGAAAACATGGCCGTTGAGGACGAATACCTCCTCGCGCTAATGGAGCTCCAGAAGAAGGCTCCGAAAAACGTTGTTTGGGGCGCTGACAACGTGACGATTAGCGGATACGACACCGACTCCGCGTTCCCGCTCCTCATGAGCAAAGTGATTCCGACCGGCGGTTTCAAAGGCTTTATGCTCGCCGCGCTTCTGGGCGCGATCATTAGTTCTGTCGCCGCGATGTTGAACGCCGCTTCCACCATCTTTACGATGGATATCTTCAACGAATATATTTTGTCTAAGAAGATCGAAGGAGAAGCGCGTCAAAAGAAGCTTGTCGCGATTGGTCGTCTGGCCGTCGTCGTCTTCGTTTTGATCGGTTGCATCGTCGCTCCTATTTGGGCCGATCCTAAGTATCGCGGCGTCTTCACGGCGATTCAGGAATTCCAGGGATACATTTCTCCCGGTATCTTCGCCGCGTTTGTCGTCGGTTTCTGGATGAAAAAGGCGCCTAATAGCTACGGCGTGGTCGCTTTGGTCGGATGCCCGATTCTATACTTCCTCTTCTCGAAGTTCGTTCCTGAGCTTGACTTCTTGAACAGAATGGGAGTCGTTTTCGGTATCCTTATCGTCGCCGCGTTCATTATGCGTTTCATCTCTCCTCGAAAAGAATCTTTCGTTCAGCCTATGCCCGAATATCCGACGGAAGCAGCGCTTGACGCCGAACTTGCGACGGCGCTTGCCGCCGACGGCGTCTCCGAGGAAGAAAAGACTCGTCTTACGAATCTTCGCTCGCACAAAATGTCCGCTGAAAAGTGGGCCGACTTCCTCAAAGATTCCAAGAACGCGAAGCTCTTCGGGATTGTGGTGGTCGTTCTTACGATCCTCCTTTATATCAAGTATTGGGCTTGAGTTTAAACGTACGACAACGGAACGTGGCTGAGTTCGCGTTCCATTATCCGTAAAAAGAAAAGAGTCTGCGGAAGGCTTTCGCTCCGCAGACTCTCTTTTTTCTCTTGACCTATGACGCGTTAATTTATTTCAAACACATTACTAGGAGGGCGATCAAAAGGATCGCGACTAGACAAACTCCTCCGCTAACAAGCAAGGGCTTGAGAGAAAAGGTTCCTCCTTTGAGTTGATTTCGAGAATTGCCGCCTCTTTTCCGATAGCGTCCTGATGGGCTCGAGGTGGAACGGCGACCATCACTCTGACTGTTGCCGTGCGCTAGAGGAGCTTGCGTTTGATTGAAACGCGCCGTTGAGGTTCCGTAAGAGCTATCGAAGTTGGAAGAGTTGCGCCTTTGTTTAGAAGTCGAGGCAAATAAACCAAACTTTGCTCTTTGCGATTTATTTCCACTATTACCAAGACCCTTTTTCTTACGTTGCGAGGCGTCCGCCCTGTTCAAAATAGCGGAAATTTCATCGTCTAGTTTCTGAACGTCTTTAAGCGAACGGAGAGCGACGGCATAATCTTTATGCGCCGCCTTCGTATAGATCGTTGCGATCTTGTGGATCTTTCCTTGAACTCTAAAAGGCACTTTTGATTTGACGCTATTGAGCTTCTGATGAAGTCCGTTTCCTGACGCGCCATAGCGTTTTTCAAGGAGAGTGCAAAGTTTTTTATTAACGTCGATAATTTGCGCTAACGCATCCCCTATTTTGGCTAGGACTGAATCCGTATAGTTCAGCGCGTTCATTGTGTAATCGAAATTATCCTTAACGAAGGCAAGGTTTTTTTCCGCGATTGACACGTCTTCATGCGCCGCCTGATTTCTCACGTAAGCGATTTGTTTGATTTTTTGACAAATATGGTTTGGAATCTTGTCTTCGATACTTCGTATCCTTTGGGTTAGCCCGTTTCCCGTCGCGCCGTACCGCGTTTCGAGTCGTTTCTCCAAGGTTTGCGAAATCTTCATTATTTGGGTTAAAGCGTCCAAAGTAAACGATCCTTAAACATTCATATCAGTAAGAACGCGACGAATAAACACGCCGCGGCGACTATGCCAAAATTTCGACGCGACTACATTCTCGGCACTTCAATAGACCGAACCAAAACCGAGAGGATTTCGTCGACGTCTCGTCCTTCAATCTCCGCCTCGGGGGAAAGGCAAACTCGGTGACGAAGTGTTGGCGCGACTAATTTGGCGACGTCGTCCGGAGTGGCGAAGGCGCGACCTTGGAAGAGTGCGAGCGTACGAATTCCTTGAATGAGCGCAAGTCCGGCGCGCGTCGAGGCCCCGAAAGCAAGGCGCGGAAAAGAACGCGTTAAACGCACTATTTTATTGACGTAGTCGAGGAGCTGAGGGGCCACGTAGACGTCGTTTACGACCTTTTGTAACTCGAGGATTTCGTTTGCCGACGAAATGGGGTTGACTGCGAGAAGCTTTTCTTTGGAGTCGATGTTCTTCCCGTGCTCCGCTAAAATTTTGAGTTCGTCGTCTTCCGAAGGATAGTTTGCGATAATCTTAAACATAAAACGGTCGATCTGCGCCTCTGGAAGTCGGTATGTTCCTTCCGACTCGATTGGATTCTGGGTGGCGACGACAAAGAAGGGAGAAGGGAGGGGATGGGTGACGCCGTCAACCGTAGCGGCGCGTTCTTGCATCGCTTCAAGAAGCGCCGAGTGCGTCTTTGCGGGGGCTCGGTTAATTTCATCCGCTAAAAGGATCTGCGTGAAGATCGGCCCTTGATGAAAGTGAAACTCTTGCGTTTTCAGATTAAAGATTGGCGCTCCCACGACGTCTGAAGGCATGAGATCCGGAGTGAACTGTATTCTTCCAAACTCGCATCCGAGAGCCCTTCCTAAGGCGGAGGCAAAGAGCGTTTTGCCAAGACCAGGCGCGCTTTCCAGAAGCACGTGCCCACCCGAAAAAAAGGCGACGAGAGAGGCAAGAACGAGTTCCTGCTGTCCAACGAAGACTTTGCCGATTTCGGTTGAAAAACTTGCATAGAGCGCGGCAAATCGTTTGACCTTTTCTTCGGAGATGGCGTTAGGGCGCTCTTTTTGAGACGTTTGCGCTATTTCGTCGACGGGCGCCGGGGTTTTGTTGGACTCCGGTAAGGCGGCGGAAGCTTCTGGTCTAGGAGTGGTTGAGGAGGCGCCTTCAATGTCGTTCATGGCAATCTATTTTCTCTTTTCAAGCGAGTTACAAACTAAGAAGCGTCTTACTGTAAGAGTCGCGCTTCATGACCAATTAATAACTAAGTATAGCAAAAAAATAAAGACGCGCCCTCTGTGACACGATTTAATTTTCAAATTCTTGACGATCGGTCGGAGTAGAGGGATAATTCTTCGCGACGCATTGTCCTATCGGGGAAGATTTGTCTTTGGGTTTTCAATGAATTCTATGGAAAGAGGGAGGAAACAGTTGTTTGGGCTAAAAGCGATTTTAATCTCAGGCGTCCTTGTTTTCGTAGGATATTTAGCGTTAGAAGCTTCGTGGGGAGCTTCCACCCTTCCTTCTAGCGAATCGTGGTTGATTCGAGACATGGAGGATGAGTCGTCCGAGGGAGAAAAAGTTCTAAGCGTAGGTCGAGTCGTTGGAATCTCTCAAAACCAAGTTGACGTAGAGAACGACCTTATCGGCGGCGCGGACTCCTATCCGCGCCTTGCAACGATAGGCGTCGTTTTGACTCCTCCGGTTGATCCCGAAGAGGCGAGCGTCTTATGCGAGGCAATACGCTCGAAAAATGGAGCGAAAGACTACCTCTGGTTTCACAACGGAGACGAAACGCCTTGCGAAATTATCGAGTTAAATCGTCGTTTCCTAATTTTTCGCGCTTTTGGCGTTGTCATAAAGACCCCGCGATATCGAGTTAAGGCGTTGCGTTTCGGGCGATAAGCGCGAGATTTTACTTCTTTTGGGCAGAAGCGTTTTGTGTTCGAATGGCTTTGATCGCCGGTTGAAGAAGCTGCCGAATTTCTTGATCGAGTTTTTGTAGTTTAGAGACGGCGTCTAGCTTAATGAGATTATGAGTCAAAACTTCGGCAGTTTCCGTTTCAAATTGATCCAGTTTCTCTATGACTGACGTTGAAACGCCTTTTTCTTGTTTTAAAGAGTCGATCTTATTTCTTAAAGAGTCGATCTTATTTCGCAAGGTTTTGCCAGCGCAGTGCACTTGCACCCCTAAAAATTCAAACATTTCCCGTTGCATGTTCCTGACTGTCTCCAGCTCCGTTGACGACGCCCTCTTTAGCGACGTTTGGGGAGTTGGTTGGGATGGTAATTTCGTGGAATTGTCTTGGGGGGAAATAGTTTCTACCGCTACGCTAGAAAGTATATCTTTATAGAGTTTTTGAAGCTCTTCGAGTCTCTTTTCGTCAATTTCACCATTTTGTACAGCGAGTTCTAGGGGTTTGTCGAATTGATCTATTTTTGAAAGCAGTGAAGAAGGAATTACGGATTTACCATTTTCAATTTTTTCTTGTAGATTTTTCCCCTTGAGGTGAAGTTGAGAGCCTAATGAATTTGCAAGGGAGACGCGTAAATTCTCTATAATCTGTTTTGGAGATAAGGGCTCTGTCGTAGGGATAAGGGTAGAGACGCAACTCTGATTTTCTCCAGCTTTGCATAAAAGCGTTTGGGTAAAAGTCGTGTCAACGATTTTGTACACGCATTTGAGTACTGTTTGCATGTTAAATGTTGGCGCTTTGAGGTTCGTTCCCAGTAGAAGGAGAAGTTTTTGATGAATTTCATCAATTAGCTTTACATCGTCGTTGATTTTATCAGTGGTGTAGTGTTCTTGAGATAAGATTTCGTTCGGCGAGGCGTTCTTTCCTTTGAGATCTTTTGTGATCTCATCGTAGAGATTTTGAGTCTGTTGCGAGTACCGAAGGGCGTCGGCAAAGTCGTCGTTTACGGCGCGTTCGAAATAGTCACGGAATTGGCATAGCTTCCATAACGCTTCTACCGAGAGTTCGTTTTCGACTTTGTCTAATTTTTCCTCTAAAGTATTCCCCTGAATACCAAAAGAGCCCATCAAGGTCGTAATTTTACTACGCGCCTCTTCAAGCTCTTTAAAGGCTACGTCGATTCGGGCCAACACTACTTCTGGATAACTACAAGCCTTGAGGATGTAGTCTACCTTTCTTTGAATGTTGAATAATTCTTTACGCGCTATAGAATCAGGATCCAGGGGCGTTGCCTCTACTTCTTTCAGATAATGTTGCAATGAATTTCGGAGATCTGCGACTTCCAATATTTTACGACGTATTTGTTCTGGAAGACGTTCCTTGAGCGATTGCGCGCGCCTTCCAAGACTGTTTCCTTGAGCCCCATATCTATTGACTAAGAGACCCTCAAGTTGCCTGTATTTTTCTGTTATGTAAGTAAGAGCGTTCATCGTTGATTACCTGTTTTAAAGCAGTATATTATAGTCATAATGTAGAAAAATGGGGGGGAAGAAATTTAGTTAGTAGGTAGTCAAAGCGGAAGATTGGCGATAGGAAGACGCAAATAAAAAGGCGAACCTCATTGCTAAGGTTCGCCTTTGTTCTGTTGAATTAAGTATTATCTTGAACCGCTTAGGTTAAATGTGAAGACCTCGGTGACGTCGTTCGGATCCTTGCTAATCGGGAAGGAGAAGTCAAGCGCGAGAGGCGCGGGCCCCAACATCGGGATCGAGAAGCGCAGTCCGACGCCGGGCGCAACTCGGTAACGTCCCCAGTTCTTTATGCTTTCTGCGACTGTCCCCGTGTCGCAGAAGACGGCGAGTTGGAATTCGTCGCCGCCGGAAATCGGGACGAAGAATTCAACGGTGTTGTAGAATTCGAAGTTGCCGCCGACGCCGAACCCCGACTGCTGATATCGAGGCGTGACTTCACGATATTCGAACCCGCGAAGATTTTGCGAACCGCCTCCGTAGTATCTTTCAAAAATCGGCGTGTCGTTTCCCGTCCAGCCCATGTGAGTCGAGAAGCCCAAAACCCATCGTCCCGTTCCGTCGACGCGTTGGCGCAACGTTTTGTAATAACGTCCGTCAAGCGTTACGCGAGGGAAGTTGTAGTCCCCAAGACCCGCCTCCGCGCTGCCTTTGATCAAGTATCCAGCCGACGGAGAGTAGGGATGGTTTCTCGTGTCGTAGGTGGCGGTGAGACCGATCGTATACATTCGGTTGACGCCCAAAACTTCATTGAGGTCAGGAACGAAGGAGACTGCCGGATCGCTGATTTTCACATTGTACATTCCCCCGTTGAGGGTCGTGCTGAATCGAGGCGTCCACTGTCTACCAACGCGCAATTCTCCGCCATATCGCGCTTCAAACCACTCGTCGTAAGAACGCTCTCCGTACAGCCCCGTGACGCCGAAGAGATACTTCGTGTTGAAGACGTTCGGCACGTCCCATGAGACGCGATAACTCTGGACGTTTGTACCTGGACTCGCCTGGAAGCTGAAGATCTGCCCGCCGCCGCGGAAGGCGTTGTTCCAGCCGTCCGCACGACAGAGACTTGTCGGCCATCGGAAAAGGTTGAAGTTTCGTTCCGTGAAGCTCAGATTTCCCACGAGCCCATAGTCGGAGTTGACGCCGACGGACGCTTGGAACATCCCGGTGCGTCCTTCTTGAACCTTGACCAAGACGTCGCCGTCATAAATTTCATCTTCGTCCGGCGTGATGGGATCCAACACTTCTTTCCCGATGGAACCGTAGACTCCGTCGGAAAAACCTGGCGCCGTCTCGCTTTCGGAGGTGACGAATCCCGAGTTGAGACGCGAGTTTCCGTTCGTTGCGACGTTCGCGTTTAAAAGGTTCGCCGAAGAGCTGTTCGCGTAGTCGAGTCCGTCGGTGAACTGAGATCCTGTCGTCGGGATAGAGTCGTAGGATTGGTATGAACCGGAAGACGCGTTGGCGGACTGCGACGTGGTATAGGTCGAGAAGCCGCTCGGAATCTGACGGGTCTGTCCCAAGATTGTCGCGTTGTTCGAGGATACCGGGTGCGAAATGATTTCGTTTTGAGCGGAATTTTGACTGGGGGCGTACGCGAGGAACCCTTGGGAGGTGGAACCGGTCGTTTGGGCGACCTCATACGACTCGTAGGAACGCGTCGAAGTGTCTGTCAAAACGGGCGATTGTCCTCGAGTTACGCGACGAGAGCTCTGGCCGCGCGTCGTTTCTTCCTCGTTATCCTTCTTTTCCTTGTCTTTTTCCTTATCGAGACCTTCGCGCGCGACCTGAACGGAACCTTTGCTATTTAAGCGATAGGATTTTGTTTCATCCGGAATAACGGCGATTTCAGGCAACTGACCGTCAGGCTTGTCGTTAAAGTAACCGGACTGACGGAGGGTGTTTTCGCTCATGCGGATTTTTTTACCGTTAAGGAGTTCGCCGGGGGAAACGTCAAGCATATTGAGCACGACGGGAGTCATTGTGCGCGACTCGGTTCCCACGTAGTCGACAATGACGTCTCTGACGCGGTAGCGGTGATCTTCGACGACGTCGTAACGAATGTCGACAACGCCGACCTCGTCTGTAAAGATTTGGTTAGGAGTAATATCGGCGCGGACATATCCCAAGTCTTGATACTTGTAGCGTAGAGCGATACGATCCGCTTCAATTTCGTCAAAGCGATAATAGGAGCCCTTTTTAACCTTGAGCTTCGCTTCAAGGTCCTTGTCGGAAACGACGCGGTTGCCGCTAAAGAGGAAGTTGCGGATCTTGTATCGGGGTCCTTCGTCGATAATGTATCGGACGGAAACCCAGGCGTTGTCTTTTCCAAGACCGGCAAACCATCTGCTCTCTTCGTATTCACGGTCGATACGCGCGTCAAAATATCCCAGGTTTCGATAGTACTCGAGGAGTTTTTCAACGTCTGCTTCGAGTCTTTCGCGAGTGAAAGTTCCGCCGATGAAATACAGAACGCCGGGCTTAACGGAGACGAGGCTGTGAAGACGCGCGCTGCTGACGATCGTGTTTCCCACGAAAGTCGTTTTCAAGACGCGTTGTTTCATCCCTTCGTCGATAAGGTAGACGACGCCGACGTCTTCCGGACGGTTGCCGCGAAGGATTTCCACGTGAGGTTCGCCGTAGTCCTTACTCTTGTAGAACTCAATAATTCGCAGGCGACCATTTTCCACTTCATAAGGATCCATGCGCGATTCGCCCGGTTTGAGGGAAAGCTCTTCGAGAATATCGTGCTTGGAGATTTTACGGTTGCCGACGATTTTGATATAGCGCATCATGCGGCGAGGCGTAAGATCGAAATTTACGATAACCTTAGCGGGATTGTCTGGCGACCATGACGTCGAAACCGAGACGTCGATGAATTGTTTCGTTTGTAAAAGCGCTCTTTTGTCTTCCTCTAAGCGTTGTTGATTGAATTTCGCGCCGATTCGCGTTTTGACAATTTTGTTGAATTGCTGCGCGGTCATTTCAAGACCGGAGATTCGAACGTCTTCGACGATGAGATTTTTCAATTCCGCTTCGGTAAAGTTGGCGTCTTCAAGGCTCTTTTCCTTACGGGACGTCTTTTCGTTTCCTTCGTCCTTGACGGGAAGAGTTTCGGGGTTGGAGATCTCTGAGACGCGATACGATTCACGGAAAGGCGCTTCGGCGTCGTTGATGACCGTATGATCTTCCGTCGGCTCGCTTAGAAGATCGATAGGAGTATATTCTTGCGTAGGAAGCGTTGCGAAGTCCTCAATGGGTTCGGTTTCCTGCGAATCGACGATTGGTTCCGCCGTCTCGACTGGAGCGGAGTCAAAGGACGGAAGTTCCGTTTCCGGAAATGGAGTCGAATCAACGACAGGCTGAACGCTTTCTTCCTGATTTTGGGTCGGAGCAGGAGCTTCGGGTAAATCGACCGGCGCGGAGTCGGAGAGCAGGTCGTCGAGCCCCGTATTGACGAATGGAGCGTCGTTGTAACCAATCGGTAGAACTTCGTCGAGGGTATTGGAGGAGGGAGCTGAGAAGTCGGAGGACGTCGACGTCTCGTCGAAACGGTCGATAGACGGAAAAGAGGAATCGACGTTGGCGTTTGAAAGATTGTCGGAGGCGCCGTCTTCCTGATTGAGCATGGCGACGTAAGGCGTTTGCGTCGCGTCTAACTGATAATCGGCGAAGCCCCCGACGGAGTTAGGAAGCGTCGTTTCCTGATTTAACGAATTAAGGGAATAGTCGCTGAAGCCGCCGACGGACTGAAGGCTTTGAGTTTGCTTTATGGGAGCGGCCTTGGCGGCGGTAGATGCAGAATACTGAGCCGTCGCGACGCCCGTCTTTGAGGAAGCGGTCGATGAGGAGGACGGTGAAGCAAGGGGACGCGTTTCCGTCGTCGTTTTACCGTTATTGTATGAGATAACGCGGACGTTGTTTTTCTTTGCCGATTCGGGCTTTTTACCTAAGGACATATTTGGAATCCATAGGTCGTCTTCGTCGACAGGCGTTTCCCCCCCATCGGGATTGTTGAGGTAGTCGGAGCTTAGGGCGCGCAACGCGTCGAAATTGCGAATAGAGGTTCCAGAGGTTTCTTCCAGCGTTTCGCGTTTATTGGAATTACTCGCGCTTGTCGACTGTGAAAAGGCTTGACGCGCTCCTGAACAGAGAAGAACCGCCGCAACTGAGAAAATTACAAAGTTTGCGCGAAATTTGCCCATAAAACGAGTCTGAACGAACCGCGCGCCATCTTCCCTGAAAAGGACGTCTTTTTCTAGATCGGACTGTATTGCGTCTGATGAAAAAACCATTCTTATCGAACCTTTTTGAAAGGCGCTGAACGCCTGATGAACCGAAGCGTCCCTCACTTTATTCGGGTTGAGACGTCACTCTCCACTGTCGGCTTCCATGTCGACTGCGCCCGAGTAATCTACAGAGACCTTCCGAGGATACATAATAATGAGAAACGGTACAAGTCGGATTTTCAAAAAAGCGCGCGAAGCCGACTGTGCTAGGAGCTAGAAAGAAACAAAATGAAAAGAAAAAGGCGTCCGTCAAGACGAGGACGCCTTCTGTTTCAACGCTTTGCGGCAATTTTTACGGTTTGCTTTGTCGATCGGCCTGCGGAATGTATTCAGGCAAGAGCTTCTCCGCGTAGATAGGCTCGAAACGAGTGAGGCGCTGGCGTCCATTGAGCATCGGGAGAGTTAACATGTCTTCGCCGACGAGCGGTTTGAGGTATTTGATGAAGTCGTCGGAAACGTCGCATCCGTTCGGGAGAATCCATTCCTTTGGGAAGGTTCTTTCACTGTTGGCGACTTCGGAGAGAGGCGCTTTGTCATAACGAACATTATAGATTAGGCCAGGTTCGCGAAGAATGGTGGACATATATCCGCCTTGACCGGTAGCGGCCAGTTCGGCGGCCTTTTGTCCGAGACGATAGGCCTCGTCCAAGTCGACAGTGGAAGCGTATCCCATTGAATGACGCTGATCAGTGCCCGGAACGTTGCATCGCGCGGCGCCTCTTGCGGCCAAACCAACGGAGTTCAGGTAATTCACAACGGTTTGGGCGACGGTGATTTTGCTCGCGCCAAAGTTGGTGTGTCCAAAAGAATCCTTGACGGCGCCGACGTCGCCGACATTGAACCCTTCGCTTACGACGACGACGCAACGTCCTGCTTGTTTTAAAGTAGAATTGACCTGTTCCGCCATTTCTTCGAGAGAGCATTGAGATTCCGCGAGATAAATCAGGATGGGATTCTCACGCTTCGGATCGGCGAGTCGTGCCGCCGCGGGAATGAAGCCGATCTTTCGTCCCATTGCTTGTAGAACGAGGACGGGGTCGGCTGGGCAGGAGCCTTTGTTTTCTTCGTTGGCATATTGAACCATGTGCGTCCAATATTTCGCAGTGGAAGCATATCCCGGCGTATGGTCGATGAGTTTGAATTCAGCGTCTCCGATATCGTTGTCGATGGTCTTCGGAACGCCGACCGCCTGCAACTCCAAGCCTCTTTCAGCCGCGAGGAGGGCGATTTTGTTGGCGGTGTCCATGGAGTCGTTGCCGCCGTTATAGAGGAAATAACCAACGTTGTGTGCTTTGAAGACTTCGACGACGCGTTCGAAGTCTTCGTTTTGCCAGGACTTGAGCTTGTAACGGCAAGTTCCGATTGAGCCGGCGACAGGGGTGTATCGCAGGAGAGCGATTTCTTCTTCGGGCTGTGCGGTAAGATTGAGAAGTTCTTCTTTGAGAACGCCTTCAATGCCGTGACAGGCGCCATAAACGACGTCGATGGCGTCAAATTCCCGCGCGGCGTCGATCACGCCGCGAAGACTGCTGTTAATCACGCAGGTCGGGCCGCCGCTCTGCGCGACGACGAGGTTTTTGCGTTGGGACATGTTGAGTTTTCCTTGTTTATATATCGAACAATGCGTCAAGACGTTATATTTGCCAACGACGCGTATTCATGACGTTTCGCATAGTTAATGAATATAGCGTTTTTTGTTCTAAAGACAATTGAGTCTTCTTAGTCTTCCAACTGGTTTTTTACTTATTAAACCGGATAATTTCTATGAAATACGCGAATTTCCTCATTTTTCAAAATAACCTGGAATAAAATCATGAAGGAATGGAATGGAAAAGACGAATATGTAAAATACGTGCTATTGCGATTACGCGGTAGATTTTGCAATTGACGTTGATTTCGTTCTTTTCAATAGATGAGGAAAGAGGGGATAAAGCTTCTTTCGTTATGAACGCGCGCTTCGTAAATTGCGGAACTTTACAACAGACTTTAGTCTCGCTTTTGAATTAGCAATTCCGGTTAGGTAGACTGGGTTTTCTGAGTGAAAAAAGTGATATTGACTGAGGTGGTAAAATAGTTATAATCGGACTACTTAATAAATCCGGAAAGAGAGTAGATTCTGGCGATTTAACTCTTGTGAACTCGCATATTCGTCGTTTTTTTGCGATTTGCAACGTCTCAAGAGCAGAGTCTCGGAATCTCTCTCCCTGCGGGATTTCTTTAGTAGAAGGAAGTATTAATTGAAGAGCGTCATGTCGGATATTTATGGACGATAGATAAAAACGGCTGACGATCCGGTTAGATAGAGGGATGGATTAGGACGATGGCGTTCAAGACAGTTTTTACCACAGGCGAAGCGGCGAAGATTTGTAAAGTGAGTCAGCAGACGATCATTCGTTGCTTTGACAACGGCGCTCTTAAAGGTTTTCTTGTTCCCGGAAGTCGCTTTCGTCGCATACCGCGTGAATGTCTGCTGACCTTTATGAAAGAGAATAATATACCGACCGACGCGCTTGAGAGCGGTAAGAGGAAGATCTTGGTCGTCGACGACAACCAAGAGATGGTCGAACTTTTGGTGAAGGTGCTCGAGAGCGACGGACGTTTTGAAACGCGTACGGCCAACAATGGTTTCCTAGCTGGTATGCTTGTTCGCGAGTATCGTCCCGACTTGATTATTCTTGACGTTATGTTGCCCGATATCAACGGACGCGACGTCTGCGTTTTCGTTCGAAGCGATAAGACGCTCGAATCCGTCAAGATTGTCTGCGTTTCCGGCGAAGTTGAAAAAGATAAGATCGACGAACTTCTCAAAGCCGGCGCCGACGAATTCATTCCTAAGCCGTTCAATATGGATAATCTGATCGAGCATATTTGTCGGCTTCTCGACGTTGAGTCTCTGTACAGTCGTTGATTGTTGATTCTTTCACAAGAGGCGTCGATCTTGTCGACGCTGAAGTTGTAAACTTTTCCGAATCTCCCGAGAACGTTTTTTCTACCATGTGAAAACGTTCTTTTTTTGCCTTGTATTGTTAAAATAGATAAGCAAGGAAATATAAGGAATCATGTTTTGAGCGATAGGAACTGTTTTGAAGCGATAGAGGCTGTAGATAACAAGCGCCTTTTAGAGATGATGGCAGAGTTTGCCGCCGGAGTCGGTCACGAGCTGAACAATCCTCTTGCGGTCATCAGCGGCTACGCCCAGGCTCTCCTCAAAAATGAGACGGACGCGTCAAAACGTCGTTCTTTGACGTCGATTCTCGATCAAACGAAACGCGCCTATGAGATGATCGTCGCAGTGCGAACATTTGCGCGCCCGCCTGCGCCTGAATTTAGCTCCGTCGACGTGGATTCTTTCTTCAACGCATGGATT
>CAKVCP010000022.1 GCA_934725735.1 uncultured Thermoguttaceae bacterium | reverse complement strand
CTTCTTTGTATCGGAGGAAGATTATGTGGCATATGAGCAGGTGTGGAGTGCTGTATTCGATCCGGTGTACGGAGAAGGAGCTGCGGCGATTCTTTTGAATGGCAATACTGCGGAATTTGTATTCGAAGATGGCGTAAAATATCAGAAGATTACAGAGCCGAAAGAGCCGTTTTATCGTGTGATCAGTGTCTACGAAAAAGACAAAAAGGCGCTCCGGCTGAAAGAGGGAACAAAAGCGCTCCTGTGCATGGGGAACCACGAATTTTACGGAGGCAGTCCCGAATTGTGGAGCTCCGTCTTCGGCGTTAAAACGAACGACGTCTACGAAGTCAACGGCTTCTCTTTCATCGCCGTCTCACCGGAAAAGGGAACGATGGCCGACGGCGACTACCTCTACGCTGAAGGCTGGCTCAAGACGCAACTCGAAAACGTCTCGAAGCTCAGTCCCGACAAGCCGATCTTCGTCTTCCAGCATTATCCGGTTTCTCCGACGGTTTACGGGGGGCGCGGCGCGGACGACTGGGGCGCGAACGACCTTTTCTCGACGTTGCAACTCTTCCCGCGCGTGATCAATTTCTCGGGTCACACCCACTATCCTCTTCGCGACCCGCGCATCGCCTGGCAAGGCAACTTCAGCGCCTTTGGAACGAGCACGCTCAGCTATATCTGCCACGGCGGCGAAGGAAAGGGCTTTGAGCAATATCCCGCAGGTAGCGGCAATTACGCGGAATGTTACGTCATGGAAGTCCATGAGGACAATTCCGTCGATCTCCTCCCCTACGACGTCGAGAAGGGCGCTTTCTACGACGTCAAATATCGCGTCGCCAAGCCGGGCGATCCCTCGACTTACGAATACACCGACGCGCGATACTATAACTCTCCTCTTCCCGTGTGGGGAAGCGACGCGCAAGACGCCCTCAAGATCGACGACGTAACCGACGCGAGCGCGGCGCTGACGATCCCCAATCCTTCGTGCGAAGGAACCGTCTACGGATACCGCGTCGAACTCGAGCGTCTAGAGCAAGACGCCTTCGAGCCTGAAGCCCCGAAATATATTCGCGCTCCCTACTATGAGCACACGCCCCCCGAGATTACCGAAGCGAACCTCGAAGAACTTGTTCCGAACGCGAAATACCGCGGTCGAGTCTACGCGCTCAACCCGTTCATGCGCGAAGCGGAAACGCATTTAACCTTCGAATTCCAAACCGCCCCCGAACCGGTCGATCCGGCGGTCGACAAGACGGCGCCATGTCCCTCCGCGGATCTGATCGACGTTCGCGTCGTCGACGGAGTTCTCGTCAACGCGCCCGTCAACTCCCTTGAGACGCAGAAGGAATGTCAGCTTATCGACGGGCCGGTCGTCGTCAAAGACGAAACGCGCGGAACCGACGTCGTCGCGTTCGACGGCGAGAAATCCTTCGCGAAGATCGTCTTCGAGCCGGCGGAACTCAAGCGTCTGCGTCGCGCTACGATCTCCGCGCGATTCTGCGCCGCCAAAGACGGCGCCGGGTCTTGCGCGATCTTCGGCGACACGGAAGGGCGCGGAATCGAGTTCGCCGTCGATTACGATCTCAAGACGCTGCGTCTGTGGGCGACCGTGAACAACGCGCCGTACACGATTCTCGACGCGCCGATCGAATTCGGCAAATGGTACGACGCCGCGGCGACCTTCGACGGCTCCAACCTCGTCCTCTACCTCGACGGCAAGGAAGTCGCCCGCGCCGAGCTCAAAGGCAAATTGACGCACCCGACGGATACTACCGCGAACGCGTTCACCGTCGGCGCCGATATCGCCCCCGGCGCTACGGGAAGCTACTTCTTCAAAGGACGCGTCGAACGCGCAAGACTCTACTCGTGGGCGTTGACGCCCCAGCAAGTCGCGGAAATCGCAAAATGACGAAGCGCGACGCGATCCGGTCTCGTCAGCGGCGAGGTCGGATCGCCCTTTTCTTTATCCCCTCACCCCAAGAAATGAAATAAGGAACATCTCCATGCCGCAACACGCGTTGTCGCGTCGCCGTTTCCTGCAAGCGGGAGCCGCCGCGTTCTCTCTCGCGCTCGTTCCGCGCGCTTTCGCCCAATCCCCCAAGAATCCCGTCGTCTTGCGCGCGCTCGTCATGAGCGACGTTCACTTCGAAGGCGGACGACACGATCCCGAGCCCGAACGCTTCAAACGCGCCATACAATTCGTTTACGACTATTCCGAGAAGCAGGCGTACAAGGGATTCGACGCCCTTGTCGTCGCGGGGGATATGTCCAACGTCGGTTCGGAAGAACAACTCACCCTCTTTAAGGAGACGATGGACGCCGCTCTGCGCCCCGGCACGCAGCCTCTCTTGTGCATGGGGAATCACGAATTTTACGGCGGCGATACGGCGCGCTGGACGCGAATTATGGGCGTTAATCCCAACGCGCGTTACGAAGTCAACGGCGCGCAGTTCATCGCCCTCTCCCTCGCCGACGGCTCGTGCCTCAACGGCTCGTATCGATACGCCCTCGGATGGCTCGAAAAGGAGCTCAAAGCCGCGCGCGACGCCGACCCGTTGAAACCGATCTTCGTCTTCCAGCACCTGCCGATCACCGGAACCGTCACCGGCGGGCGCGCCCCCGACAACTGGGGAGTCGACGACCTCTACGACCTCTTGCAAGGATACCCGCAGGTCGTGGACTTCTCCGGACACACTCACTTTCCGATCACCGATCCGCGCAGCATTTGGCAGGGTTCCTTCACCGCGCTACAAACGAGTTCCATGTCCTATATCTGTCATGAGGACAAATACTTCTACTCCTACGAATCGGACGGGCTCAACTACGGAGAGTGTTATTTACTCGAAGTTCGCGCGGACAATTCGTCGCTCATCACTCCGATGAACGTCGCGCAGAATCAATTCTACGAATTCTGCTACGAACTCGCCGCTCCCGGCCCCGACGCTCCGCGCCCCTACTCCGACGCGCGATACTTCGAGACGGAAGAGGCCGACTGGGATTGGCGCCGCAACAAACCGATCGTCGAAGTCGTCGAGACATTCGACGACGGCGCGCGACTCCGCTTCCCCCAAGCGACCTTCCGCTCCGCTCCCTTCGGATACATGGCGCAGATTTCGGAACATTCCGAGATACCGTCAAAATATTACGACCCCCAGTACTTTCACGGACAATATTACGAACGTCCTATTCCGTCGGACGCCTATGTCAACATCGACGGCCTCGCCCCAGGAAAAACATATCGAGCGCTCATTACGCCGATCAACTGCTATCAGCGCTTCTCCTCCAAGTCGGCGGAATGTTTCTTCGAAGTTCCCCCCGCGCGTCCGATCGGCGCCCAAGGCGAACCCGACGTTCTCGACCTCTCGATCCTCGAAGGGCGCTTGACCGACCAAGCCGCCCCCGCGTCCCCCGCGCCGATTCCATGCCAATATTTCGGTTCCCCTCGAACGGTCGTCGACGAAGAGCTCGACGCCTGCGTTCTCGAACTCGACGGACGCAAGAGCGTCGCCGTCGCCCACGGGAAGCCGATCAACGCGCGGCGACTCTATCGCGGAACCTTCGTCGCGCGATTCAAGGCGTTCGAAAAGACGGAAGAATCCGACCCATTCTGCGCCCTCCTTGGAGATACGAACCCCAAAGGCGCGGAACTGTGCGTCAACGCGCAGGAGAAGACCGTCTTCTTCCGCTTCAGCGTCAACGACGGCGAATACCAATCGATCGGAGCGCCGATCTCGTTCGGAAAGTGGATCGACGTCGCGGCGGTCTACAACGAGCAATTTGCTATTCTCTACGTCAACGGCGAAGAAGTCGCGCGAACCGAAGCGCCGGGCGCGTTGACGCGCTTCCCGCATCACGTCGTCTCCGCGTATACGGTCGGCGCCGACGTCGAGCCGGGTGGCCATAAACGCCGCTCTTTCAAGGGGCGCGTCGCCTTCGCAAAGGTCTACTCATGGCCTCTGTCGGCTGGCCAGATCGCGAAGCTCGCGGCTAAATAAAGCGGTCCGACCTTCCCTCTAAATTTTGGACGTTCCCACGCCTTCTCCACGCGTGACGAACGTCCTTTTTCTTTGAATTTCGTCGCTTGAATATGCGTCGCTATTCTTTAGAATAACCGTTAAGAAACGATCTCAAACTTCGCGCAAAACGCGCGGCGATCTTATAAGGAGTTCTCTACCGATGAGTTGTCGATTTTCTCCCTGGAGTCTGCGAACAACGACGCTCGACTACGCCCAACCGGCAATCATGGCGATTCTCAACGTCACTCCCGACAGTTTTTCCGACGGCGGTCGATTCCGCGAATCGCAAGTCGGCGCGTTCGAAGTCGATCTTGACGCGGTCGTCGACGCGGCGAAGAAGGCGCTGCGCGACGGGGCCGCGATTCTCGACGTCGGCGGAGAAAGCACGCGCCCCGGCACGGATCCGATCGAAGAGGCGGAAGAGATGCGCCGCGTGATTCCCGTCGTAAAAGCGCTGCGCCGCGCAGTCGACGCCCCGATCTCCGTCGATACGTACCGCCCGTCGGTCGCCGCCGCCGCACTGGAAGAAGGCGCGGAGATCGTCAACGACGTCGCCGCCGGACGATATATCGAGTCGGAAAAACGATTCGCCGACGAAAATGAAGAAGGGTTCCGCGAGGAGATGGCCGAGGTCGTCGCCAAATACGGCGCCACCGTCGTCCTCATGCACATGAAGGGCGCCCCAAAAACGATGCAAACCGGTCAAATAGAATATCCCCTCGGGGTTGTCGAAGAGGTTTGCGCCTTCCTCGAACGACGCCGCGACGCGTTCCTCAGCGCGGGCGTCGACGAGTATAAGATCTGCTACGACCCTGGGCTCGGATTCGGCAAAACCTTCGAGCAGAACTGGGAACTCGCGATGCGTTCGGAATATTTTCGACGCTTGGGGGGGCCGGTTCTTTACGGGTACTCGCGCAAATCGATGCTGCGCGAAAACGCGCGACGCTATCGCGAAGAGTGCGGAATCGCGCCGGAAAACGCGCTTCCCGACCGCGCGACCCTCGATTTTGAGACCGGCGTTTTGAGCGCGATCCTCGCGACGAAGGGCGTCGAAGTTCTGCGCGTTCACGACGTGCCCGGAACCGCCCTCGCGCTGCGCGTCGCCGCGTTGACCTACAACGATCCGCTAGAAAACGCCGACATTCTAGAATGACGGCGCCGATCCTCATTCTGGGTACCGACGAAGCGGGATACGGACCCAATCTCGGCCCCCTTACGGTCGGCGCGTCGTGCTGGCTTGCGCCGAATCGTCCCGCGTCGACCCCGGAGGACGCGCCAGACGGCTCCCTCCTGGCGTTCCTTCCCGACGCGTCGACGCGCGCGACGGACTTCTTTCCCGACGCGCTCAACGACGCGCTGAGTCCTTTCGCGGGGAATCGCAAGAGCGTCTTTCCCCTCGTCGACTCGAAGAAGCTTTTCGGGGCGACTCGCGCCCTTGCGACTCTCGAACGTCCGTTCATGATCGCGCAAACCCTCGCGGGGATCGACGCTCCCGATTTTCGAACGCTCCTCGAACGCCTCCAGGCGGACGCGTCCGATTCCCTCCCGCCGTGGGAAGTCGACGCAAATCTCGCGCTTCCGAGCGATTCCAAGACGCTCCGAGAACCGCTCGAGGAGTCTGTCGAAGCGGTTCGCCGACGCCTCGACGCGTCCGAAACGCGCCTCCTTCTGCTCGCCGCGCGACGCGTCCAACCGCGCGAATTCAACGCCCTCGACGATCGCCTCGGCCTCAAGAGCGCGATCATCGCGGAGATTACGACGTCCCTTGTCGTCGAATCCCTCAACCGCACGTTCCAAGCGTTAGGAGACGCCGCGCCCGATCGCGCGCTCGTCCTATGCGACAAGCTCGGCGGCTCCGCGCGGTACGCCGCGACGCTGAAAAATCGCTTTCAATGCGACGACGTCAAGATTTTGCGCGAAGGGCGCGACGCAAGCGTCTACCGTCTCTCCGCGTCGGGGGGAATCGACCGCGCGGGGGCGTTCCTCTCCTTCCCGCGTCGCGTCGAGTTGGAGGTACGATTCACGGCGAAGGGGGAAAAGAACGCGCCGACCGCGCTTGCGTCGATCGTCGCGAAATACTTGCGCGAACTCTCGATGCGCCTCTTCAACGACTTCTGGAGTCGCGCCGTCGCGCCTCGAGAGCTGCGCGAAACCGCAGGCTACCCCGTCGACGCGGCGCGTTTTCGAGAGGAAACGGAAGACGCGCGGCGCACCCTCGAAATACGCGACGACCTCTTCTGGCGACGAAAATAATCCATCCCGCGACAAAGAACGCCGATCATGACGAACGCCCCTCCGACGACTCGATACTCGCGCAAAAAACTCTCGCGAAAACGCATTGCCGCAGAAGCCGTATTTAAAAGGCTCGGCGTCCTCGAACGCCTCTTCTTTCGCGCCAACAACGCGATTCAAATCGCGCGCTACGAAATCGCCGACGCGAAGATCCCCTCGTCCTTCGACGGCTATCTCCTCGCGCAAGTCTCCGATTTGCACGGAAAGCTCTTCGAACCGCGAAACGAGCCGCTCCTTGCCGCGCTGCAAGAGTCGCGCCCCGACGCGATCCTCGTCACCGGCGACCTCTTCGACGAACGCCATCCGAACGACGTCGAAGCGCGCGAGTTTCTCGAACGCGCGAAAGAGATCGCGACCGTATACTATATCACGGGTAACCACGAATCGAATCTCGATTACGCGAGCGCGGGGAAAGCGCTGGCGCTCGTCGAGGCAAGCGGGGCGATCTTTCTCGACGGAAAGGTCTGCGAACTCTCGCCGCGCGGGGACGCGGACAGAGACGACAGGATTCGGCTTTACGGGGTCGCGGATCCGCCTTGCGAGGAAGATTTTTTCGAGGGAGTCGACGCGAGGCTCGACGCGCTGGAGGGGACGCGCGATAGGACGCGTTTTGAGATTCTCCTTGCGCATCGCCCGGAAGGGATAGCGCGTTACGCCGCGCGGGGATATGATCTCGTCTTCAGCGGGCACGCGCACGGGGGGCAGTTTCGTTTTCCGTTACTTTGTCCGGAAGGACTTTTCGCGCCCGGTCAAGGTTGGTTTCCGCGGTATACGGCGGGGATTCACGAGATGGAGAAGACGCGCGAGATAGTCTCGCGCGGGCTTGGTTCGAGCGTGATCCCAACGCGACTTTTTAATAGACCGGAACTTGTTTTATGCGCGCTTAGATCGCGTAAAGATATTTGCCAACGCTAGAAAGGCGGTTTTATGCCATATTTTGGAGTCCATGAATCAATTTCGGGCGGTTTCGACGCCGCGGTAAAAAAGGTGAAGGCGAACGGATTTGACTGCATCCAAATATTCTCGGCGAACGCGTCGCGCTGGATCGCGAAACCGATTTTAGCGTCGGCGGCGGAGAAATTCCAACGCGCGCTCGCGGAAACGGGGATCTCGCGTCCTTTAATCCACGACTCTTATCTGATCAATATCGCGTCGGCGAATCCCGAGCTTTTGGAAAAGTCGATCAAGGCGTTTACGGAAGAACTTGAACGCGCGGCGGCGCTCGGGATCCCTTGGGTCGTCATGCACCCAGGTTCAGCGAAGGACGACGCGCGCGAGTCGGCGCTTTCACGCGCGGCGCAAAGCTTCGACCGCATCTTTGAGGCGATTCCGGAGAATAAGACGACGGTGTTGATCGAAACGACGGCGGGACAAGGTTCGTACCTTGGCTCGACCTTCGAAGAGATCGCGTCGATCATCCGCGCGTCGGATCATCCCGACCGTTTCGGCGTATGCTTCGACACGTGTCACTCTTTTGTCGCGGGATACGACATAGCGACGCGCGACGGCTACGAACGCGCCTTCGAAGAATTTGACAAGACGATCGGGCTCGAGCGTCTCAAAGCGTTTCACTTAAACGACGCAGTGAAAGGACTTGGGTCGCATCTTGATCGCCACGCGCATATCGGAATGGGGGCGCTTGGCGAAGACGCGTTCCGTTTCATCGTGAACGATCCGCGCTTCAAAGAGCTCCCTATGTACCTCGAAACGCCCAAAGGAACGACGGAAGACGGGCAAGAATGGGACGTAATAAATTTGCAAAGATTGCGTTCCCTTATGGAATAACGCGCGACGATTTGTTATACTAAGAGAGAATCGTCGAACGTAAACCGGCGTCGCGTCGACGTCGTTCGTCATACTTAACCTTAGGAGAATTCCCATGAAACGAAATCTTTTCGCAGCGCTAACCCTCGCGTTCGCAGTCGTCGTCGCGGCCTGCGGAATCGGTCAAGCCGCCGAACCCGCCGTCTATAACGTTTGGGCGGGCGTCGCGCCGGGCGAGAAGGCCGACGCGGTCAAGCCGACCTATGAAATTTGGCAACCTGAAACGAAGACGAGCGACTCGTGCATGATCGTCTGCCCCGGCGGCGCGTATCAAGGCCTCGCGTATGAACATGAAGGGGTTAAAATCGCCCAGTATTTCAATTCGAAGGGAATCACCGTCGTCGTCTTGAAGTATCGCGTTCCGCGCCGCGAAGGTCTTCCGAAGCATATGGCCGCGTGGCAGGACGCTCAACGCACGATTCGCGTCGTCCGTTCTCGCGCTAAAGAAATTGGCATTAATCCCGACAAGATCGGCATTATGGGATTCTCCGCCGGCGGGCACCTGACGCTCATGTCCTCGACGACGAGTCTCACCAACTCCTACGACCCGATCGACGACGTCGACAAGATCCCTTGCAACGTTAATTTTGCCGTTCCCGTCTATCCCGCGTACGTTCTTGAAGACGGCGCCGACGGCCCTAACGCCGGAAAAGGCAACAACTCCGAGATGGTCGACGACTTCGCCTTCGACGAAAAAACGCCCCCCATGTGCCTGATCCATGGCGACGACGACGTCTACTCCCCCATGGGCTCCGTCTTCGTTTACAAGAAGCTCCGCACGATGAATATCCCCGCAGAAATGCACATTTACGCCAAGGTCAACCACGGGTTCGGCGGCAATCCCACCGACAACCACGTCGGCGACTGGCTCAATCGCGTCTACGCCTGGATGCAAACAATCGGTTTCTGAGACGTTAAGCGAACTAAAGCGTCATAACTCAAACGCGCGTTCCGCCTGGAGCGCGCGTTTTTTTTTGTCGGAACCGCCTCTGATTTCGCGTTTCAGACCGGTTGGGAGAATAAATGTTACAAAAGATCAAATATAAAAGATCAAATCCCCAAAATTCGTCAAATGAATCTAAAAACAATCCGCCCGTCATTTTAGGTCACTATCCTTCATAAATTTAGATGTCTTTTTAACATATGTATGAAATAAAAATAATTATAACATCGTTCGTTGTAGCCTAATACTTGACGTCAGAAATATCCGTTTTAGAATAGCGCCAAGGCGGGAATTCCTTTACATGTATTCATAACCTAGGTTATCTGTAGGTTTTCACTCGCCGGATTTATGCGTTATTCATTTAAGACATTTGTCGTTGTTCCTTGCGTCGCTTGAATAGAACAATTATAAAAACAATAATATTTACAACAAATATATAATATTAGAGCATGGGTTAAGACGAAGGGCTAAGATTCGTCATTGTCCAACGCGGGGAACGAGGGAGAAATTACCAGTGACCAAGAAAGAAATTGCTAGACACGTCTACACCGCGACTCAGCTCAGTCTTGTCGACTCTCAAGCGGCGGTTCAAGCGACCTTTGACGCAATCTCCAAGTTGCTCGTCAAGCACGGTCGCGTTGAACTCCGCGGCTTTGGCGTCTTCAGCGTCCAAACGCGAGCCGCGAGAAAAGCGCACAATCCCCGCACCGGCGAGGAAGTTCAGGTCGAAGAGCACGACACCGTCGTCTTTAAGCCCAGCAAGCTCATGAAGGGAACGCTGGACGCGCGACGCGCCTCCAAATCCAAGAAGTCGACCGCTAAGAAAACGACTAAAGAGGCCGCCCCCGCTAAGGCGGCGAAGAAGACCCGCAACGTCTCCGCCTGAGCTTAACGCGTTGCGCTAACAAAAGAAAGCCCGATTCCGTCATAGAATCGGGCTTCTTTATTTTCAGAAACGATCAACGCGCGTCGACAAGGCGCAGCTCGCCAGGCTCGAAATTAAAGGACGCGAGCTCGTATCTCCCGCTATCCCCTTTCTCCAACACAAGGAACGCGGCCACGTCCTTTCTCTTCGCGCAATAACTCTCCGTAAAAGACGCTCCGGCGACGAAAAAAGCCGTCGAAAGCGCGTCGGCTTCCGTCGCCGTCGGCGCCAAGACCGTCGCCGACAAGACCCCGAAGCTCGGATATCCCGTGCGCGGATCGATGATATGCGAATATCTCTTGCCCCCGCTGCGGAAGAACTGCCACGTCGATCCCGACGTCGCCAACGCTTTGTCGCGTAACCACAGTTCCGCAAGTCGGCGATCCGGATGCAACGGGTGCGAAACGCCGATCGTCCATCCGACGGGCTCGTCGGCGGGGGGTTCGAAAAACGCGTCGTCGCCAAAGTCGGGAAGGAGGACGTCGACGGCGATTTGCGCGTCTTTTTGAGTCGAACCGCGTCGATGGCGTCGCAGCCCGCTCTCTTCGTCGATTTCGTCCTCGTCCTCGCGCGTCGGCGCAAGGGTCGCCGCGCCGCGAATCAACGCCGACGTCGCGAAAGAAAAGTCGTTCTTTCGTCCCCCTCGCGCGATCACGCCGCTCTTGCCCCCTTGGAGAAGGAAGGAACCGAGCCCTTCGTTTTCGAGGATCGTCGCCGCGCAATCGAGAGCGATCCCCTTGCCGATCGCGCCGAAATTCAATTCGACGCCCGATTCGTCGAAAGCGACGCTCCGCGCGTCGGGGTCGAGACGCAAATGTCGCGCTCCGGAGAGACGCAGCGCGGCGTCAAGCCTCTCCTTCGAGGGAAACTCCCCGTCGCGTTTCGCAAAGCCCCACGCGCGCCATAGCGGAGCGCACGCGACGTCGAACGCCCCCTCGGTCTCGACCCCAAGACGAAGCGACGTTTCGAGCCATCCCCAGAGTTCCTCGTCGACGCGAACGTCCATCTCGGGTGCGAGAAGATTGAGGCGACTAATCGTCGAATGGGGACGAAAGACGGAGAGAATCTCCTCGACGCGGTCGACTTCGTCTAGCGCGGCTAACGCGGCGTCGGCGGCGAAAGACTCCCGGTCGGCGTCGCCGCTTTCGTTCACGGCGACTTCGAAATCGGACCCCATCGCGCGACGGCGATAAACGGTCAAAGATCCCGGCTTTAAGCGCGCTTCTTCTTCGGAGGGAAGCGCGGCGCGTTCTTGGCTCATTCCTCTCGCTCCTCCTCGCGCGAAACGTGCGTCATCAGCACGGTCGCGAACGTCTCGATCGCTTCGAGGCGTCCGACGGGCCCGACATGTTCCCCCGTCTTCGCTTTGACGTTCACGCGATCCTCGGGGACGTCCAGAATCGCGGCGATTCGCGCGCGCATCGCCTTCTTCAAGGGCCCGAGTTTAGGACGCTGTGCGCAAACGACGCAATCGAGATTCACGACCCGCCATCCCCGCTTGAGCGCCTCTTCCACGCAGATCATTAGGATTTCGGCGGAATCGCGGTCGCGATTCTCCTCCGCCGTGTCGGGAAAGAGCTCGCCGATATCGCCGACGCCCGCCGCGCCGAGGATCGCGTCCGCGATCGCGTGCAAGAGCGCGTCCGCGTCGGAATGACCAAGAAGAGATTGACAATACGGGATCACAATCCCCCCCAAGCGGAGAGAAGATCCTTCGGTAAAGCGGTGCAAATCGCATCCGTAGCCGACGCGATATCGCTCGTCGTCGTCGCGGAGCGCCAAAAGCGCCTTGACCTGCGCTTCCAATCGTCTTACGCGCTCTTCGAGCGCCAACGTCTCGTTTCCCATCTTATCTTCCTAAATTCACTTAGTTTGCGACTCTTTTTCTTCATGCGCTATACGCGCGTCCTTGATCGCTTGCCATTCTAGCTGCAACGCGTTCCAGGAATTATGCCACAGCACGTAAAGGGTCGGCCCCAGCGCGACAAGCGGATTCGAGTAAAGCATCGCAAAGTAAACCATGAGCCCCGTATTCTTCTGCCCCAGCGTCTGACTCGATTCTTGCCGATAATGTTTCTCGCCGAGGAAATATCCCAAAACGAAGTTGCAGACGCAAATACCGAGGGAGAGCGCGAGCATTTCGAGAAGAACGGTCGTCTTCACGCCGTTCACGGGGTTATGGATGAATTCCGACGCGCCGCAGGAAAGAACGGTGACCATGAGAACCCACGCGTAAAAGGTGGCGCTCTTACACTTTTTCGTCCATGTCGCCGCGTTCGGATAGATCAAGCGCAGGAGCCGCGCGGCGGCGATCGGCGCGACGATCGTCGAGAGAACGCGCAGCGCAACGTGCATAAACGCCATCCAGAAGGAATTGTCCCCCGTTTCGACGCCGACCGAAATCGGCAAAAGCGCGGGGAGCGCGATCGCGATTCCCCCCGTCGTGAGGAGCATACCCGTGACGACGTACTCGACTTCGCGCCGCAAGAAGGACGCGATCGCGGGCGCGGCGGTCGCCGTCGGCGCGAGGCCGGTGAAGAACGCCGCTGCGGCAAGGGTCGGTTGGTCGAGATACTTGAAGAGTTCGCAAGCGCCCATTCCGATCGCGATATTGAAGAACAAGATCGCG
Source organism: uncultured Thermoguttaceae bacterium (assembly GCA_934725735.1). Classification (GTDB taxonomy): domain Bacteria; phylum Planctomycetota; class Planctomycetia; order Pirellulales; family Thermoguttaceae; genus RUG369. The sequence goes on along the minus strand of CAKVCP010000022.1, from coordinate 11,708 downwards.
AAATGACTCCGCCGCAACTTCATACCCAGAAACGTCATAAATATCATATAGCGCACAAACCACGGGATGGACCACAGGAAGGCGCTTCCTTGCGGGAAAAACCACCCGACGATAAACGCGCACATCAACGCTAAAGGACGAATCATCGTGCTCATGTCGTCATAACTCCTTAAATTCCAAAATCAAGCATATATGGGCGAAGGGCGCGTTTGACCACACGCTATAACGCGTCGATCGGGTCGACGTCGACGATCCATTGCACCGACGACGGCTGTTTAAGCTTACCCAACGCGACGCGTCGCGCCGCTTCGCGAAGCAAGGGACCGGGGGCCCCGTAAAGCTGCAAATGAAACCGAAAATTTCCGCGCAGTTTCGGAAAAGGACACGGCGCGGGGCCGACGAGGCGTCCCATCAGGGGCGCGCGCGGCCTGGGTTTGCGCGGCGTGAGAGAAACGAAATTGCGTCCCGACGCGTCGCGCGTCGCCTCGACCTCCTCGGCGTTCTCAACCGGCGGATTTTTCGGGTCGTATCCATGTTCAATATTGACGTCGCGTAGCGCCTCGAAGAGCGCTTCGCGGAGTTGACGCGCAAATTCGAGCGTCTCCTTCTCGTCGGGGCCGCGCACGACGAAGCGGATCGCCGACGTAAAGGGGGGTAGCCCGATCACGCGACGCGCCGCCAGTTCGCGCGACGCAAAACCGACGTAGTCGCCGCGCATCGCGTCGAGAATAACGGGATCGTCGGGCTTATACGTTTGAACGACGACCTTCCCCTCCTTGTCGCCGCGTCCCGCGCGCCCCGACGCTTGCAGAATCAGGTTGAAAGTACGTTCGGGGGCGCGAAAGTCGGGAAGATGGAGCGCGGCGTCGGCGTTGACGATCCCGACGAGAACGACGTTCGGGAAATCGAGCCCCTTGGCGATCATCTGCGTTCCCAGCAAGACGCGATATTCGCCGCGACGGAACGCTTCGAGCCCGCGTTCGTGCGCGTCTTTCGCCTGCGTCGTGTCGGAGTCCATTCGAAGAATCGGCGCGTTGGGAAAATTCGCGGCGAATTCCTGCTCGAGTCGTTGAGTCCCCACGCCGCCGTATTTAATCCCCGCAAAACCGCAATAAGGACATTTTTTCGGCGCGGGAATCTGATAATCGCAATAATGGCAGATAGCGATCTGCTGCGTAATATGGTGCGTGAGCGCGACGTCGCAGTCGGGGCACTTGAGGGTTTCGCCGCACGACGGGCACTGAATGTGCGTGGAGTATCCGCGCCGATTCAGGAGGAGAACGATCTGATTCGTCGGATCCGCGTCGAGCGCAAGCTCGATCTCGCGCCGCAAACGCTGGCACATCGAGCCGTGCGTGAACCCCGCCGCGCCGCGATCGCGCATATCGACGATATAGACCGGCGGCTGAGGGAGATTCCTCACGCGGTTCGGAAGTTCGAGAAGGGTATAGCGGGCCGCTTTCGCGTTGCGCCAACTCTCCAACGACGGGGTCGCGGAACCGAGGACGAGGATCGCGTTCTCATTTTGCGCGCGCATTTGCGCGACGACCCGCGCGTGATAGCGAGGGGCCACGTCTTGTTTGAACGACGTCTCGTGCTCCTCGTCGATGACGATCAGCCCCAAGCGCGAACAAGGGGCGAAGATCGCGCTGCGCGCGCCGACGACGACTTGCGCCTTCCCCTGCTCGATCTTCTCCCATTCGAGTTTCCGCTCAAGGTCGGTCAGACGGCTGTGCAACACGGCGATATCCCCAAGTCGCGCCCTGAAGCGCTGAACGGTCTGCGGGGTCAAACTAATCTCCGGTACGAGAACGATCGCCTGTTTTCCGTAAGAAACGACCTCTTCGATCGCGTCGATATAGACTTCCGTCTTGCCGCTTCCAGTGACGCCGTGAAGCAGAAAAGTTTCGGTTCGAGCTTCTTTGAGGGCGCCGAGAATCGCGTCGAGAGCGCGACGCTGCTCGGGGTTGAGCTCGTGCGGAACGGTCTTTGGCTCGGTCTTCTGCGCGGCGGCGAGTTCGTCGTAAAAGCGACTCGTTCGCTTCACGCGTTTCGTCGTCAGGAGCCCGAGTTTCTTGAGAGTGAGGATCGGCGCGGAGGAACATTTCGCCTGACGCGAGAGTTCCGCGAGGGTCGGCGGTTCCGCGCAACGTCGCAACTCGTCGAGGACGTAACGTTGTTTAGGCGTCAACGCGCGGACGCCTTCCGCTTTCGCGTTGTCGAAGCGTCTGAGGCGCTCCGCCGCGTCGGGAGCGAGAAGAAAGACGGTCGTCAAGCGCGAACCGATCGCGTCGCGCACCCCTGCGGGAACCATCCCGTCGAGAGTTTGACCGATCGGCGCGATGCAGCGCTGAGCAAGATCGAGTCCGAGTTTCAGAAGTTTGGGAGAGAGAATCGGTTTTTCGTCGACGACTGCGGCGATCTCTTTCAGACGAAAGGTCTTCCCTTCGACGGTCGCTTTTGGGGCGTCGTTTTGTTTCTTTTCAGAACGCGGATCGAGTTCGAAGAGAGTCGGCGCGTCCTCTTTCGGTTTGGGGCGCGAGGGCGCGGGGGGCGGCGTTTCCTCGACGCGTCGCGGAGCGATCTCAAGACAGTATGCGACGACGGAACGATTGCGCGCGCCCAGCGGCGCTAAGACGCGAACTCCGGGCCTAACGCGGGCGCGCAACGCGTCGGGAACCTTGTAATCGAAGACGCCGTCGGGCCCGTCGACGAACGCGACCCGCGCGACAAGAATCTCGCGCGAGGGATCGTAGAGGGTCCACGTCGGATTCGTTGGATCAAAAAAGGTTTGCCCCTGGAGCTGATTCATACTTGGCGTTCACTTCCATATCTTTCTATCAAGGACGCGATAGGAAATAGCCTCGAAAAGATGTTGTTGCTCGATATTCTCGGAGCCTTCCAAATCGGCGATAGTGCGCGCGACGCGAAGGATTTTATCGTGAGCGCGCGCGGAGAAGGAGAAGCGTTCCATCGCGTCTTCAAGCATCTTGTCACATTCGGAGGAAAGCTGGGCGTAACGCGTGATATGCGCGCGACGCATCTGCGCGTTGACGCGAATCGATTCGCCGCGATAGCGTTGCGTCTGAATTTCGCGCGCGCGCAAGACCTTCTCGCGGAGCTCCGCGCTCGAAGTCTGCGGATCCGTCGACGAAAGTTCGCGATACGTGACGGGAAGCGTCTCAATATGCACGTCGATTCGATCGAGAAGCGGACCGCTAATCCGCGCCATGTAGCGTTCGACCTGCTGATCGGAACAACGACATTGTCGTTTTGGATCGCCGCGATAACCGCACGGACACGGGTTGAGCGCGGCGACAAGGACGAAATTCGCGGGGAAGGTCTCCGACTGATTCGCGCGAGTGATGCGAGCGACGTGATCCTCGAGGGGTTGTCGTAGCGCTTCGAGGGTTTTGCGATTAAATTCGGGTAGTTCGTCGAGAAAGAGAACGCCGTTATGCGCCAGGCTGATTTCGCCGGGTGTAGGAGACGCGCCGCCGCCGACGAGCCCCGGTTCGCTGATCGAGTGTTGCGGTTCGCGGAAAGGACGCGTCGCGACGAGCGCCTTTCCCTCCAACTTGCCGACCGCGCTATAGATTTCCGTCGTTTCGAGCGCCTCTTCGAGGGTCATCGGGGGCAGAATCGTCGTCAAACGCTTGGCGAGCATCGTTTTTCCCGCGCCGGGAGAACCGAACATGAGGACGTTGTGTCCGCCCGCCGCAGCGATCGTCATCGCGCGTTTCGCCATTTCCTGACCGTGAACTTCCGCAAAGTCGACGTCGTATTTCGCATGCGTTTCAAATTCGTTTCCCGTCAAACCGGGGGTCGGATCAATATTCAAGCGACCTTGTAGAAACCCGACGGCTTCGGGAAGGGTTTCGATCGCAATCGCTTCGATTCCGTCGACCAGAGCGGCTTCCGGGGCGTTTTCCTTCGGAACGAGAATCCCGCGCAAACCAGCGCTTTTCGCGGCGCGCGCCGCAGCCAGAACGCCGCGACAAGGTCGCGTGTGACCGTCAAGATCCAGTTCGCCGAGAACTGCGTATTCGTCGAGAGAACTGAACTTCGCCAATCCAGCGGAAGAGATTATGCCTAGCGAAATCGGCAAATCGAGAGAGGGAGATTGTTTCGGCAAATCGGCGGGCGCAAGATTCACAAGGATATTGCACGAACCGATGTTGAACCCGGCGTGTCGAATCGCGAGCCCGACGCGAACCCCGCTTTCGCGCACGACCGTCTTGGCAAGCCCGACGATCGTCGTCTTCCCCTCCTCGTTCGTATCGTCGGGAAGTTTGGCGACATAGGTTTCGACGTCGACGTGATAGGAGGCGGCGCCTAACAACGTGTATGTTTTAATCTTAGTGAGCATGAGGCGACCCTTTAGACAAAAGGATCATGACGGCGACTGCGAAGCGTCCGCGGTTTCATCTCCCGCGTTGGCGGCGTCGGAGGACGATTCTTCTAAAAATACGCCGATCTTACGAATACGCTCGTAACGTTGCGTAAGGAGTTCGTCGTCCGAAAGCTTCGACAATTCCTTGAGTTTCGCCTTGAGATACTTCTTGAGATTGAGCGCCATAATCCGGTGGTCGCGATGCGCGCCCCCGTTCGGCTCTTCAATAATGTCGTCGATAACGCCAAACTCGAGCAGATGAGGCGCCGTGAATTTGAGAGCCTCCGCCGCCTTGTCTTTGTATTCCCCGCTCTTCCAAAGAATACCGGCGCATCCTTCGGGACTGATCACGCTGTAGTAAGCATAGCGGAGCATTCCGACGCGATTCCCCAGACCAATGCCGCACGCGCCGCCGCTTCCCCCTTCGCCGATCACGACGCAGACGATCGGCGTCTTCAGCAGCGCCATCTCGTACATCGAATCCGAGATCGAGCGTCCGACGCCGCGCTCTTCAGACTCGATTCCAGGGTACGCGCCCGGAGTGTCGATGAGAACGATCACCGGCAATTTAAACTTCGCAGCAAGCTTCATCTTCTCGATCGCTTTGTGATACCCCTCGGGGTGCGCCATGCCGAAATTCGCTTCTTGGCGTTCTTTGAAGTTGCGCCCCTTATTCTGGGCGATTACGACGGCGCGAAAGTCGTCCAAGCGCGCGAAACCGGTCAAAATCGTTCGGTCGTCTCCATAAAGCTTGTCTCCGTGAAGTTCGACAAATTCGTCGAAGACCATATTGATATAGTCGATCCCCTTGGGTCGATCCGGATGACGCGCGACCTCGACGGTTTCCCACGCGGAAAGATTGGCGTAAATCTTCTTCGTCAATTCCGCGACGCCTAGTTGGAGACGCAACGCTTCGTCGCGCACCTCAGGGGAATTCGCCTGAGAACGGAGCTGCTCAAGTTGCGCTTCAAGTTCGTATATCGGTTTTTCAAACGAAAGCTTTTGACTCGGAATCGCCATCTTCTACCTGCCTTTTTAATGCGTCCATGCGCGTCCGTTCCTCACTACGCGAGCCGGACGCCTTGTCGAAAGTATAAACGATAACAAAATTCCTACAAGGAATAGCGCGCCCCTTTCGGGCAATTCTTCACGCGTCGCTCATCGCGTTCCGACGCGCCTTGCGATAAAAAAACGTCGCGTCCCGACGACGCGACGCGACAAGTCTGTCTTCTTCGTTCCCGACCGTTAGTTCACAAGATCGTTGATATTCGCTTTCGACGTCTTGGTCGGTTCGAGTGAGCGCCACGAAAGGATCTGGAACGCCGCTCTCTTCATCGATCTCATGAAGATCCAGAAAACAAGGGGTTGCAACGCTATGAAGAAAAGGAGGATTGGCAACGCTAACACACACAAGCTACAAACCCACGACAGAACAGTGAAGATGCAAAAAATCATCGACGACGTTCCGTACGCGTAAACCGGTCTTTCACCACGATTTTTTCCTTTTTGCGAAAACTGGTTCAGCGACCGATCGAGACAATCCGCCCCTTGGACAAACGCGACGAAAAGCCAATAGTAATTAAAGAAGGGAATCAACAGGAAAAGCGCGGCGCGTAGCGGCGTCGTTCTCCGGAAACGCGGCGGAATCGCCTGCCAGAGGTAATAAACGAAAAAGAACTGCAAAAGTATGCCAATACAGATGAGCAAACAGCTTGCCCAAAACGACCAAAAAAGAGTGGATTCTTCTGCTATCAGCTCATAATCCATTTTTAGAAGAATATGGCTCACTAAACGGATCTTCAGGGATAACGACAATTTGCTAAAATCCCCAATTGATAGAACGTCATGGGCCACTAAAATCGCATAGACGATCGTCGCCGCCATTCCCAAAAAGAAGAAAATGAAAGGCAGGTTGTGCCAAACGTTCAACGTCGAACGGATTTTCCCCATTTGATACGGAAGGGCGAACCCGAAGCCGTCAAATTCATTCGGATCGGAGGGAGTCTTCGGAGCCGAGGAGGCGGGCGTCGCGGCGACCTGACGTTCGGGCGTCACGGAAGAGAGGGCATAGTGCGTTTTTTCATATGCGGACATAATGATCGGTTCTTTGCGCAGCGGACGCGAACCCTCGCCCTCGCGCCAAACCAACGAGTCGAAATTGATCTTGTTCTGATCGAGGAAAGAGAGAAGTTCCGAAATACGGTAGGGGCCGTAACCCGTCCTTCCGTCGACGCTGTAGCACCACTCCTTCGGTTCGAGATTCGACGAGCGTCCCGTCGAATAAGTCGCGTTCCCCGACGCGGCGTAACCGTTCGACTCTGCGGAGCTATTCTCCGAGGCGCCGGTCGCGAACGCGCCGGAAAACTCCGCGATCTCTCCTACCGCCTTCCAATCGAGACGATTTAGTGAAAGCTCCGTCTCTTTTTGAATCTTACCCGCCGCGATCATCGCTTGCACGCGTTCCGAACTCAACGGTCCAAAGGGACGTCCCGCTACTTTGATGTAATACTGAGCCATAACGAAAATTTACCTCGTATAAGAGCGTTTATTGTCCGCGTTCTCCCCTTTCCAGAAGGAGAACGTTCTTTCTCAAAATTATTTTTCCGCGTCCTTACGCGCCGCGTCGGCGAAGAGGCGTCGCGCTTCCTCGCGCTCTGCGGCGATCTCCGCCTCCGTCGCAAGAGGATCCGTATTCCGCGCGCTTTGCGCGTATTCTCCGATTCCTTGCAACGCCGCAAGGAGTTTGTAACGTAAACAAAGTTGGACGACGAGAATCGCCAGCGGTACGACTCGCGCGACATACGCCCAAATGTAATGCGAATTCATATACCCGATATAAAAGTTCGTCGCTTCGCCGAGCGAGAGGAGGAGCGCGAACGCGCGCGCCGTCAAATCGGGGATCGCGAGCGCCAGGCAAATCAGGTGGGCGGCGTAACAGAGCGTCGCGACGATCGTTAGGACGCCGACGACTCGCGCCAACCGAATCGGCGCGGCCAAACGCGCCCTGTTGTCGTCAAGGAGTTCCAAGGTCGCGACGCCCGCGCGAGCGCCTCCTACGTACGCTTTGAAGAACCAAAACAGATTCCACAGGGGAACGAGGTCGAGGAGGGCGATTTTTCGAGGCGTGGCGACGCGCGTCGACTCGTCCGTCGTCTGCCAGAAGTAAAAGAGGAAGAACGCGGACGCGACCTTGCCCGCGCCCCAAGCGCACGCCAGGAGCGCCAACTCCAATTCGGCGTTTTTGTTCGTCGGCCATAGCGCGGAGACGAACGCGGCGACTACGCACGCGAGGAAGAATCCAAGGCGCGACGAGCGCATCTTCGTCGTCGCCGCGCGACGCGCGTGAAATTCCGCGCCAGAATCCGCCGACGGAGGGGGCTCCAAAACGTCGCTATAATCGTATCCCGGATCGCCGTTGTTCATCTCGTTCTTCCTATTATTCAGGGTTATTTAGGAACGCGCGCGTAGACCGGGGACCAACGATACTGCGTCCAGTCGCGCTCTTCGTTGAAAATAGCGGCGTTAGGCGTCGCGTAGTCGCCGATCTGGACGACGTAATCTTCGGCGGCGGGACAGATCCACAAAGTCGCCTTGTCGCTCACCGACGCCGAATTTCCGAAGACGACGCACGGATCCTTCTCGATGACGTCGAGGAATCCAACCCATTGATATTCGCACGCGATACTGGGAAGTTCCCCTACCATAAACGCAGACCGCGCGCCCGCGACCGCTTCTGCAAGACTTGGAAGGGTCTTGAGCGCCTTTTTGGCCGCGTTTCGATTCTTCTCCATATTGGAATCTTCGACGTCGTACGAGTTGAAAGACAAATTAAGCCCCGAGATCGCCAGATCGTCTTCGGCCCATTTTGCCAGCTTATCAAAGCCGGGGAAGCCCTTCGCGGAGCGGATAATCGGCGCGAGAAGTTGCGCCTTCATGATCGGGTCGAGAACGGTTTCGTCCGAAGAATCGAGGAGGCGCAAAGCGCCTTCGATCGAATCGATCCACATCTTCGGAGTCGGGTTCTTTTGACGCAGCGGATCGATAAGTCGATAAATGGCGTATTGAGGCGCTTCGGTCGCGGAGGACGCGTACGCCATCGCAGATTCTGGGAGATCCTGGGGGACGGAACGCTCCGGAGCGAGATAATATTCGATATTGCGCAGCGCGATTTTCGGATTCTTCGTCGCGTAATAGTAGACTTTCTTCTGCGAATCGTAAACGACGTAAGCAGTGTTTCGATATTTATCGAAGGCGCTCACGAGGCTCGAAGAAGCGCGGTCATATCCGCCGTTTCGCGCGAATTCTTTCAACGCGTCGTAGGCTTTCGACGCATTCTTCTCCTCCGGAGCGAATTTGCCGACGCTATGGAACGCCTTCTCCGCTTCAATATATGAGTCTAAATCAAACGCGGCGTCGTTGACCGACGTTTTCGTCTTGGAGGACGCGTTCCATTTCTGCGCGAGCTTCGCCTTCGCGGTCGAATCGATCGCGCTTTGAAGCGTCGCTGAAATCGCCGATTTCGCCGCGTCGTCGTCCCCTTCCCCGAGCTCTTCGGGAGAGTTCTTCATCTCGACGAGGGTTTTGACAAAACCTTCAACGTTTCCGACGTTTGCCACAAGGGGCGGTTGCAACCGACTTCTGGCTTCCGCGCGCCCGAGACGCCCTTCTTCACCGTCAAGAACCTTATCAAGCGCTTCGCGTTGGGCGACGAGGGGCTTGGAAACGCCGAGAGATTTCTCCTCTTGAACGAGGAGCAGGAGCGCGCTACGCGCCGCGTCAAAGCGGCGACGACGTTCCGCAACGTCCGCGTCTTTGACGTCCGTCGCGGCCTCGACAAGCGCTTTCGCTTCGGCGAGTTTCTCCTCATAGAGCGTCGACGTCGACTCCTTGCGCTCCTTCGTTAATTGCGCGTCGTCGCGCAATAGCTTGACGTACCCGAACTCAGCCTTTTCCTTCTCGCTGCGGAAGAGCGTCTTGAGCTCGGCCAGGAGCCCCGCCGCGGGAACTGAGGCGTCGTGCGAGTTTTGGATATTGTCGACGATGGCTTTGATCTTTCCGACGCGCGTCTCTTCCGCCTTTTTAACGTCCGCGACGCGGTCGAGGGCTTTAGCGTACTGCGCCTCGTTTTGATAGTCGGGGTATTTCTCGGCGTTCTGAGCGACGAGCGCTTCCACTTCGGCGAAGGCGTCCGCGTCGCCGCTTTCAAAGGCGTCGAGCCGCGCCGCGATCATAGCGGCGGCCTCGCGAGCGTTCCGCGTCGCGGTCGTTTTAGAGACGACGAAGGCGACGCCCCCGACGATAACGGCAAGAGCGGCGACGGCGGCGGCGACAAGCGCGGTCGTCTTTCGGCGACGCTGAAGTTCCTCGTTTGAAATAATCGCGACGTAGACGCTCTCGAGTTTTGTCGGAATCTTCATTCCCGCGGCGTCGGCGGCTTGTTCGGCGCGATCTCGGGCCGCGCGGAGATCGTCGATCGTCGACGCGGAGTCGCCGAGCGCCGATTCAAAATCCGCGATCGCTTCGCGCGCCGCCTCGGCGTTCTCTTCCGCGCGTTCGAGATCAAGGGTCGCGCGAATCATCTCGTCGAGACGACGGCGCTCGTCATTCGAAATATAGCGCGCGGCGCGGTCGAAGTTCGTCGCGCGGTAGACCGCGAGACAATCCAACACGGCTTTGACGTCCTTCGCGGCGAGCGCCGAATCCCAATGTCCCGTAAGCTGGCGCAAGACGTTGAGTTCCTTCTGTCCTTGCGCATAGTCGTTCCACTTCCGAAACGCGGCGACGACCTCGGCGGGAACCGGAACGCGTCTCTTGGCGTTATTAATCTCGACGTCGAGCGCGGCAAAATCGAACTGGAGCGCCGTCTTCTGATCGAACGTCTGGAAGAGCGCGACGAGTTCGTCGTTACGCGCGGTTTCGAGACGCCGGATCTGACGCGTCAAAACGTCGCGTTCTCCTAGCAGGAGTTCAAGATCGTACAGCGTCTCGAGCTGCAAGACGAAGGACGCGTTTTCCAACGCCAACTTTCTGCGGCGCGCGAAGAGTTCCCGCGCGAGCTCAAACTCCTCTTGAAACGCTTTGAGTTCGTCGTAGGCGTCTTCGCTCAGCTCCGGGGGCGTCTCGAAGGAGAAGACGCGGCAATAGTCTTGCCACGTGTTGAAGTCGGGCGTCATCAAGCTCTCGTAATCTTCGATCAGGCGCTCTTCGCGCATAAAGCGATCCGTTTCGGAGAGCTGATCGGCGCGTAAAAGTCCGATTGCGCGGCGAAAACACTTGTCGATATGGCGGAGCCGCGTCGCGTAAAGGCGCGCCGCTTCCGCGTGTTCGCTCTCGGGAATACTCTCCGAATCCTGGCAAATGCGTCTAATCTTCTCAACTAATTCGGCGTTCGTCATGGCTCTTTCGTTATTACAATCTTTTCAGAACAACTTGATTCCGATCTCTCTACCGCCCGTGCGTCGACTCGATATTCTTTAAAGTCTCGTTTGCCGCCAAAGGTTGTCGTCCCTCGGAGGTCATTTTCCCGACAAGAGCGTCGCGAGCTTCGTCAGGAAGGCTCATTTCTACAATCCCTTCTAAACGTCTTGTATCGTCACGAGCAGACTCTTGGAAAACAAAAGCGAAAACGCTCTTCGCTTCAGCTTCTTCCACCTTAGAAAATTCTTCAACCTTTTCGAAAACCGGAAAAGTTCCGTCCGCGCCGTTCTCGTCAAAGCGACAAGCGAATTTCATAACCTTCCCTGTCAAGCGAAACGCCGAGGTATTCCATTCCGAATTGACGAAACAAATGTAGAAACCGTCTCTTAACTCCTCTTTATCGGAATAAAGGGCGAACGCTCGATTTTCTAACTCCGTTTGACTATCGTCGTCTTTCGCTATTTGCTCCAACAAATTCTCCCGGAAGAGCTCAGAATCAAGCGAGGGCGAAGTTATTGATGCAAGATCGTCAACCAAAACGTCAAACGGTTTGCAAAATCGATTCATCCCGATCGATTCAGGAACTATAAACTTCAGCGATTCCAAAGAGAAAACAAACGCGTCTTCTTCGAAAATGCGCTCTTTAGCGGCGTTTATTCTTTGATTCCAGAGGGTCAAAATATCGTAGTCAGGGTCTAGAAAACGGTGGAGGTCAAACCAGTCATACCATTTGTTGGCCTTCTCAATGCGAACATCTAATTCTTTATGCTTCTTCGCGAATTCCTCGTCAGAGTACATTCCTTTGTCAAGTTCTTCTAAAAGCTTCTCCGCTTGACTAATTTCTTCAGACTGACTCTCTTCCCTTTCGATAAGCTCCGACTTAGTCTTCCGCATATCC
>CAKVCP010000021.1 GCA_934725735.1 uncultured Thermoguttaceae bacterium | reverse complement strand
CCTTTCGCGACTGCGCCAGGATGCGCAAGACCGTTTCGATCCTCAGCGCGGCGTTCTCATCGATGTTCTCTTCTAGCGCCAACGCTTCCGCGTAGCTCGCCAGCGTCAAGAGCGACAAGTTTTCTCGAGCGTCCCAGAGGAGCTCCTTCATCACCGCGAGAGTCCCCTCGAGCGTCGCGCCCGATTCGGTCAACTTGCCCTCTTTGTGGTCGACGAAGGCGTCGTCAAACGCGCTTGGCAAGCGACCACATTCGACGAGCGCGCAATATACAAACGCGTCGGCGTAATCCGCGGCGTATTTCCACGTTCCCCAATTATTAGGATCGTTCTTCTCCTCCTCCGTTAAAACGCGTCCGCGCAAAATCTTATTGACTTGGACGCGTTCGTAGTTGAGGAGCCATTCGGCGGCGCGTTCAACGGACGCGTCGTTCACCTTGCAATCGCACTTCTTCGCAAGGTAGAGCCCTCGAGTTACCAGCGCGGTGATATGCGCGGAGGAGTCGCAGCCAGAGAACCATCCCCAACCTCCGTCGGAATTTTGACGCGACGTCAGAGAGTCGACGCCAGCTTTAACCATGCGATCCATCTCTTCCGAATCAAAGACGGCGTCATTCTTCGTCGAGCGTTTCCACTGCCGAGCGCGAGCCGCCGCGTCTCCGAGTTCCTGCGCGTTCAAGTTCGCCCTCTTCGCCTCGATCGTCTCAAGATCAAGACCAAGATCGCCGAGCGTCTTACGCGCGATCGCCGCGGGAAGGAACCGATTCAACGTCTGCTCCACGCACCCGTAAGGATAATCCGAAAGATACGGAATCGCGTCGAGAATCGCGCCCGCGAGGGTCGGCGAATATCGCAACGTCAAGGACGCGGAATCTTCGCGACGCTCCGCCGGAACGTCGATCGTCGTCGTGATTTCTCGAACGAAATTCTCGTCCTCGCCCGGCTTGCGCGTTCTCATTCCGGAGAAGGCGATTTGTTTGTCGATTCCGTGTTCGTTAATCGTCAGCGATTCTTGGATCGCGTCCGACTCTCCCGTCGCGAGCGCCTTCATGAGGAGATTGATCTCTCCCGTCTTCGTCGCTTTGACGCGCCAGTCGACGCGCTGGGCGCCGTTGACCGGAACGTCGACCTTCACTTCTTGAGGATCGAGAAGTTCCAGCGCGCCTTCCTTCCCTTCGCCCTCGGGGAAGGAGAGAGAGACGGTCGCGCTCTTGTCGGAATCGGAGTAATTATGAACGACGGCTGAAAGAACCGCTTCGTCGCCGCGCGTCAAGAATCGGGGCTTCTCCATCCTGACGATCACGTCTTTCGTCGTGATGAAAGAGGATTTTCCGGAACCGACGCGCAGTCCAGGGGCGACAGTCCACGCGTAGAGGTTCCACGTCGTGAGATTCTCTGGAACGTCGATCTCGATTTCGATCGTGCCGTCGTCGTCGGGGGTCAGGTCGGCGGCCCAGTATGCAAGGTCGGCGAGATTCGTACGAACGACCGCTTCGGCAAGCTCCTCGGTCGGCGCCGGGGCAGCGGGGACTTCTCCTATCTCCTCCGCTTCAAGGCTCGCGCCCTCGTCCATATTTCCATCTTTCGCCATCATGAAGGAGGCCTTCGCCATCCCGTTGGCCGTCGCCATCACAGGAGCGGCCATCGCCCTCGGCGCGGCGTCAAACATTAAGACGGCGCCCTCCTCCGCGACGTTATCCTCTACGGCGATTTCATCGCGCCCGACCATAGACTTTCTGTACGCTTTGGTCGCCCCTGGATAACGACTGCCTGCGCCCATAACAAAGCCGGAATAGTCGTAGATATTTCCCAGGATTCGCAGGCGTTCGTCGTAAGAGACGCGCGGAGATCGAGCCGAGAAGACGTTAGAGTAAACGCTTGCGAGGATCGTCGACTCGAAACCGCCGCGAGAATGGCGCTTCCAATCCCAGAAATACTTGCGGATATCGCCGACGTTCGGCCCTCCGGAGATCGCTTCAAGAGACGCGTCGTAGACGGTCGCGACCGTTTGACCGACGACGGGCTCGCCGTTAGGATCGGTAAGGCGCAACTTAATCTTGAGTTTCTCGCCGGGCTTAACGCGTTCCTGGGCGGGACGAACCTCGACGTCGAGAACGCGTTTCACGGGCGGAACGCAAATTTGGCGCGTTTCTTGATAGAGTCGCCCGTCGAAGACCGTCATTGCGTCGACGTAGAAGTTCGGCTGATCGCGCTCTTCGATCTTGACGTCGACGTACGCGACTCCGTTTTGCAACGTGATTAGTTGCGGAACAGACGATTCGACGTCCATTCCGAAGCGCGTGAAGAAGTAGACGCTCGCGTCGGGTTTGCTCGACGAGATTTGAATTCTCGCCGTATCGCCGAGCGCATATTCCGGCTTGTCGGAGATGATTTCGAGCGCGTTGAATCGGCAGGAGCCGACTTCCCCGACGGCGGCGGAATCAGAGCCCGAGACGACGATCAGGCGTCCCCCTTCCTCGCTCAAACCTTCGTCGGTCGTCACCGCGCAGGAAAGGCGATATTGTCCCGGCTTAGGAGCGGCGATCTTCAAGGAGCCCGCGCCGTTTTCATCGGCGCTAGTTTCCTCACGGAAGACCTCCGTCTCCGTCGCTTTGGCGATTCCTTCCTCGTCGACTCCGTCGTACGCGATCGCGTAGAGCTTCACGACGACTTTTCCGAGAACCGGCTTGCCGTCGACGCGACGCGTCTGGAAGCTCGCGGTCATCGTTTCGCCCTGGCGATAGAACCCCTTGTCAAACCATGCGACGACCGCGAAGGGCTTGCGCGCCGCTTTGACCGTGCCGGTTCCGGTCACAACGCGTCGCGAATCATCGACGACTTCCGCTTGAATCGAGTAAGACTGATTCTCCGTCGGATAGAGCTTTTTCGCCATAGAGGAATCGATTTCCAGCTCCAAGACGCCCTCTTCGTTCAATTCGCCTTCTCCGGAGAGAACGACTTCGGATGCTCCGAAACGACGAGGAGGAACGACGCAATCGCCCCAACGGTTCCAACCGGGATACCAGGGCGAGTCGTACGACATGCGCCAATATCCGGGGCCGTAGAACCAATCCCAATATCTCGGGGGAGACCAGCGCGCGTCGAGGGTCGATCGCGTGACGGTGTATTTCACTTTTCCGTTCGCGACGGGAGCGCCAAAATAGTAGTCGGCGCGAATCGTCGCTTTGAACTTATCGCCAAGCGCGACGGGCTCCGTCGGCGCTTCTACGGAGACTTTGAACTCCGGCTTGCGATATTCTTCCAAGCGGAAGTAGCCCGAGGCGAAAGTTCGCCCCAACGCAGGCGACTCGTCGTTTTCGTTGAATTCGCTTCCAACGCAAATTCGATAAGAACCTAATTGCGCGGATTCGGGAATCTCGAAGAAGTCGCTAAAACCGCCGTACTGATCGAGCTTAACGCCGGTCTTCTTGGCGACGATTTCTCCAGTTGGGGAATATATTATATACGCGACGGTTTCATCCGCGCAAAAATTATCAAACCCGTCTTTATCGTAACGCGCGTATCCAATCCACGTTTTGAAGTTCGCGCGTTGTTTCGGACGATAGATCGGGCGGTCGGTAATTACCAGCCCTTTCTCTGCGAACGTTTCGCTCTCGGGGCGCAGGCGAGAGAAGCCCAGGTAGTTGCTAAACGCGCATAATTCCTTATTCCCCTTCGCGTCGACTTTCTTAACGACCGTTAATCTTGGAAATAACCGATGGTCGTTCTCGAAAAAATCGACGTTGACGGCGCCCTTCTCATCGGTCGTTTTGTCATTAACGCATCGAACAACGCGCCGCTCTTCCCCATTCCAGCCGAGCGAGGTGATTTCAAGCTTCGTATTGGAGAGGGGTTTGCCGTTTTCGGTATTCATGAAGTAGAGGGTCGCGGAATTGCTTCCGTCTTCCATTTTTTGCAAGCGTCGCGCCATGGTGGCGGAACGCGTCCAAATGACGGCGGAATCCTTCGTCTCTTCCTTGCCGTTTTTCGAAAGAGCCTCGACGAGGTACGCTCCCGGCGCCAGATTCGGAATCTCGAATTCGGTCAAGGAATCTTTATGACCCGTAGCGTTCTCCGTAGCGACGTTCAGGGACGCGACTTCCTTGCCGATAAACTTTTTCGGCGGGTCGACGTCGGCGATAAACCTCTTTTCCTGAGCGTTCTGCGGTTTTCCCAAAGAGAGCGCGTTAATGAACTCGTTGAAGAGACCGTCTACGGAGTAATTAAGCCACTTTTCCGATTCTTCCGTGAGGAGTCTATCAAAGATCGCGTCGACGTCGAGTCGCCGAACGACGACTTTGACGCTTTTTGAATTACGGGAACGCAAGACGAGCTTCGCTTTTGCTCCGAGAACTTGCGACGAATCGTCGAAAGCTGCGCGCGGATCGACGATTTGCGACAGGTACGCTTGCGCGCGTTTCATAATTTCAGGGGCGTAGGAGTCAAGCTTGAGCTGCTCGGCTCTGCGTTTAAGCGTGTCGATTTCGTCGCGCAAGACGTCGGCGGCGCGCTCCAATTGGCCGCGCATTTCAAACTCTTGCGCGAGCGCCCAATATACGGATTCTTCGAAATTTCCAGACTTTTCGAACTCGTCGCGCGCTTCTCGGAACAGATCGATATACGCATAATCCTCAGGGAGCGTGAAGGAGCGGACGCCGTTGGCAAGTCGCGCGACCGTCTCGTTGTCGGCGAGCTCTTCTAAGGAGGCGAGCGCCGCGGCCCTTTTTTGTTCGTCGTCTAAATTACGCCAGACGTTATAAGAGGCAAGGGTCGTGACGCCGTAGGAAGCGCGCGCTTCATAAGCGCGAGTCTTGAGGACGGCGGCGCGTTGCGAGGGGACGACTTCGCATAGCTCGTTGTAGAGCGCTTGGATACGCTCGCCGTCGTTGGCGGCCTCCTCGAAACTCTTTGGCGCATGATAGAAGATCGGATCGCCATTCTCGTCGACGGGGGCGCCCTGTCCGTAAGGCGGAGCGGAGTACGAGACCGGTTCAACCTCGGGCAAAGTCGCAAGATCGGTGAGAAGTTCGTATTTGAAGAAGCCCGGACGATTCTCTTTTAAGGTAGCGACAAAGCTGAAGTATAGGGAAGTAATGAGCGAGTTGATATTTCTGGAAGCCCCGGCATAATCGCGGGCCAGCTTCCTCGCTTCGTTGTATAGCTGCAATCGACGAGTTCGAAGGCGTTCGACGCGAGAAACGGTTTCCGCTCCGTCGACGAACTCAAACTGAAGCTCGTCGGAAACGCGATAAAGTTCTCGGGGAGTTTGCTCGTAGAGATCGGCGACGAGCGCCAGGGTGCGCCAGCTAGTCGCGTGGCTCATCGCCTGTTCCTCCAGGAGCGCGTCGACGGAAGCGTAATCGTCAGTGCGATAATAGGCGTTTACGAGCCTGCGCATCGCGCGGGCATAGGTATCCTCGGCGTTGGGGGCGCGCTTCACCTGCGCGGCGAAGGAGTCGTCGTCGATCCACCCGACGTCGACGACGCGTTTAAGAACGACGACGGCGTCTTTAGAAAGCCTCTCGGAGTCGAGCCTTTCAGCGCAGGCCATAAGTTCGTCCGGAGTCTTTCCCTCCATGAGCTTATCCGCCTCCTTGGGGGAGATCGCCGAGATTCCTGCGAGGGGAATTTCCGACGTTTTCGGATTAACAATACGTTCCCGTTCCATAACACCCTCCTGAGCGGCGCCCGAGCCTTGCCCGAGTCCCGCGCTCCACGCGATAATGATCGCGCAGACGCAGAGAAATCGCCGCCAAATCGCGGTCTGTATATTCATCCTTCTCATGCAACTATTCTCCTGTCAAAAGAAGCGTCCCTTTCCCAAGACTTCGACTAAAGCGGAACAACGTCTGCTAAATCAATCATAAGTAAGAACGCTTGCCATCCTTGCTTGGCGCGCTGCGGCAAGTTCTAAATTGAAATGCTAGTCAATTGATGGAATATACGTCAATAAGTTCCCAAAATATCCCTTGCGTTTAATTTATTCTACGTTTAGAATGACGTTCAAAGAGCGCTGACTCGAGAAATCGACCAAGGCGCGCAGATCGACAAATCAGCAAAGATTCTCGATGGACATTGGATTCCCTTTCCGCGTCTAAACGCCTACGACGCGGGAAAACGACGAAATTTGACCTTAGTCTCCTAGAGTTTTCAAATACTATCGATAAACTTTCTATAACGGCGTCGAAGTATCGATCCTTTCAAGACTAACGCTATCACTAAGAGGTTGATTATATGGCCGCGAACAAAACCAAAAATTCTAAAACGCCGAGGGAAGTCTCGCTAGAATACCTCTCCGCCCTCTCTTCTGAGGAACGGGAAGAGTTTTATTTCGAACTCCTCCAGCGTCTCCAAAGCAAAGGCCAACCGAAGGCGGATTCCGCCAAGCTTGATCCTCCCGAAGATTCCGTCATCTCCTCCGCCGACGACGACTTTGACGACGAGGAAGACGTCTACGAACTGGAAGACCCGGCCCCCGAACAGACGCTCTTCTCCGCCGACGACGACGTCGATAACGAGTTCGATCTCGAAGACGACTACGACGACTGAAGAACGCTTTCCGGTAAAACGCAACGCCCCGACGACTCGCGTCGAGGCGTTTTTTATTGCGCGCTTACTTTTTCGCCGCGTCGCGACCGTCCGGGGTCGGCGTCAAAATCGCGCCTTCCGCCGTCGCCCCGAGCGAATTCGCGTTGAAACGAAGTCTGTCGGGAGTTCCGTTAATCGGTCGATTCACAACGATCGCCTTTTCGTCGTCGCCGCGAACCGCCATCGTCGTCGATCCGCCCCCGTCAAGATTCAAACCGTCCCACGCCCCGCAAAGCTTCAACGCTCTTCCGACGTCTTCGTACGTCGCGCCGACGCTATATTCCTTCTGACGTCCGTCGATCGCGATCAGATAAAGATAGCGTTGATCGGCGGAATATCCCACCGCCGTGCGCGGATGCGCCGATTTGTCCCCTTGCGGCGCTACGTCGCCCCCCTTGAGGACGATCATATTACCCGAGACGGCGAGTCGAATATCGTCGAGGGATTCTTCCGGATCGACGTTGCGAATCGACAACTTTCCGTCCTTCGTCTGAATAAAGGAGGGGAAACCCTTCTCCGGCTTCGACTCGACGACTCCGTCGCAAACCGCGAGTCCGCAGAGATTCGAATCCCCCGGCGCGACGATCGTTTGCGCGTTGAAGGGGGAATAGAAATTCGCGTTGACGGCGATCTTCACCCCGTCGGTCGCTTCGAGGAATCCCGCGGTCGTCTGTCGGGTCGTTTCGCGCGTGTCGAACGCAAAATCCGCGTTCGGCGGGGTCGTCTTCAACGCGACGCCCTTTTCGCGCATGTCGATTCGCGCGGCGTAGACTTGATGCAGCTGACCGTCGTATTCGGTCCATCGCGCTAGGTCGATCCCTTTGAAGGTCGGCGTCCACTCGACGGGGGAGCCGTCGTTGTAAATCTTCGTGATGCGATCGAGGCTTTTACGCGGCGCGCCCATCGCGGTAACGCCGATCGCATTGCCGTTGAAGCGGAGCCCGTCGGGAGAAATCGCGTTGATCGGCCAGTTGAGGATCGTGGGTGAACCGTCCTTATCGCGCGCGACCATCGTCGTCGATCCTCCGCCGTCAAGGTTCAAGCCCTGGAACGCGCCGACTTTCAGGAGCGCCTCCCCGACCTGTTCCAACGTCGCGCCGACGCTATGTTCCGGACGTCTCCCGTCGATCGTCATAAAGTAGACGTAACGACGATTCTTCGAGAATCCGACGGCGGTGCGCGGATGGACGTCTTTATTGTCTTGCGCGACGACGGCGCCGTCCCTGAGGACGCTCGCGGGCCCGGAAACGGCGATGTAGACGTCGGAAAGATCTTCGTCGACGGCGTAGTCGCGAATCTCAAGGGTTCCGTCGCGCTTGACGACAAAAGAAGGAAAGCCCGGTTCAGGTCGAGACTCGACGAAACCGTTGCAGACCGCTAAACCGCGCAAGTTGGAGTCGCCGGGCTTCGTAATCGTCCGTCCGCCAAAGGGGGTGTAGTAGTTTCCGTTGACCGCAAGCGCGAGACCGTTGCGTTCGAGGAAGGTTCGCGTCGTTTCCCGCACCGTTTCGTTTTTATCTTCGGAAAAGTTCGGGTTGGGCTCAGTCGTCACGAAGGAGATTCCCGGCTCCTTGACGTCGACGCGCGCTACGACAATTTTACGCAGCGGCTCCTGCTCCTCGAAAGACGTCAACGCCACGCCGCGATAGATCGGCGTCCACTTCACCTCCTGCGCAAGCCCCGACGCGGCGGCGAACGTCGTCGCCGTCATAAGGAACGCGCAGAGCGCCCAAAATCTTAAAGAGATTCCTCTTCGCATCTTTCCCTCCTATCCGAAAATGATTCGTCGCCCTTCGCGTCGCGGCGACGATTTATCACGACCAAAACCGTCTGTAAAACGCAACACGCAATGAATATACCATATCCGCAACGCCGCAACAAGTCGGCGACGCAAAAGTCGACCGTCTTCACGTCGCGGGTCGTTTGAAGGAGTCCTTTCGGTCGCGTCTTCACAATCGGAATCCGCGCGTCGACTATCTGCGTCACCCCGCGCTTTCCCTTCGCGACAACGCGTCCCCCCGCGTCGATATACGCGGAAAACCCGCCGTGAGTCGCCGTCGCGAGGGGGCGGCGCGACTCAATCGCGCGGTAGACCATCGTCGCCAAATGCAGATCCGTCTGCGCCCCGTTGCGGAACCACCCGTCGCTAGAGATATTGAGCAAAACGTCCGCGTCCAGATCGACGCTGCGAAACGCGGCCATTTGTCGAGAGATGAAATGCGGGATGGAACTCTCAAAGCAGACGTTCGGCGCGACAAGATATCGCGCCGCCCCGTCGCGCGACGGAACTTGGAAGAGAGACGGACCGCGCCCGCGTCCCAACGCGACGTCGGCGCAAACCGCTTTGATCTTCCACGCGTCCGGGAGATAATCGACAAAGGGAACGTATTCGCCGAACATCACGAGCGCGACTTTGTCGTAACGGCGAAAGCTCGTCGTCTCCGGAAGCTCGAGAGTCGAAGTCGGCGCGTTTTCGGTGATCTCGGGGCCAAGCGCGGCGCACTCTTCCTCCGTGCCGAAATACGGAACGTAAATCGCCGAATTAAATGATTCGACGGAGCCTTCTTCGTCGAAAACGGCGGCGGACGCCCCCAGAACAAGCGGCGTTTTAAGACGCGACGAAAGATTCGCAAAGCTCAATCGCGTCTTGCGAATCGCGCGCATGATCCATTCTCGCGCGTATCGTTTCGAGCCGTCGAGAATCTTCGCGTCCGGCGCCGCGCCTTTGAGAGACGACGGGGTGCAACTTAAATCGAAATAGAAATCCGGGAAGGTTCCTTCCGGCCACACGATCAAATCGTACCCTTCCGGATCTTCGCTCGCTTCATGCGCAAGGGCGAGGTACGACTCTTCAACGCGCCTATTCGTCTCCTCCGGAACGGGGAAACGATACGCCGTCGCGTCTTGTAGAAGCGCGACGCGCATCGGTCGCGCCCCGTGCGACGCCGTCTGAAGCGCCATTTCGTCGAGAGATTGAAGGGACGATCGCCCGTAAATAAAGTTGGCGAGGAAAAGGATCACGGCGACGCTCTGAGAACGCCGATTCCCCGACGCGAAGAGGGCCCCCAGCGCGACGATCATGACGCCGACGCCATACTCTCCAAAGATCTCCGCGATCTGGATAAGGGAGGGAACGTCGTACAACGCGTGAGAAAGCCCGGCGAAGGAGAATCCGCCCATAACGACGTTACGCAGCGCCTCGCACGCGAGCCACGAGAGCGCGGACGCGAGCCAGATCGGAAGTTTCAACGCGCGATTGAGCGCGCGCGCCTGCATGACGAAGATCGGCAAATAGATCGCCAGATACCCGCTCAGCGCGATCCATCCCAAAATCGTGCCGGGGTGCGGATAACTCACCCAGACGACCGTCGTAAGCCAGAAGACGAAAAACGCCAGCCAATACTGACGATACTCTCCGCGTCCCCAAAATCGAAGGGGAAAGAGGAGCGCCCTTTTGCCGCGCGATTCCGCGACGACGCCCTTCCGAGACGCGCGTTGAAATCGATATGGAACGAGAACGCTCGCCCAAATCATCGGAACGATAAAGATCGTGTAGCGCAGTCCAACGGGGGGCAAGGAGACATAGTAAATCAGAAGAGACACGAGAGCGAACCAGAAGGGAGCGTATGCGCCGAGTAGGCGAGAGATTTTCGAGCCGCGCTCCTTCGCGGGCTGCGTTTCCGCGCTCTTGGCGTTCATTTGGTCGGCGGCGTTGTTCATAGGAAAAAGAACCTCGTTGCGCAAAGAAATCAAGCGCAGACGTCTATATAAAGGAAAATGACCGGCGAAAAGGGGACTCTTCGCTGGTCGATAGTCAAGGGAAGATCATTGAGCCAAGTCGGCGGCGGGGTCGTCGGCAAGTCTCACGCCAAAGCGTTCGCGCAAGGCGTCGACGAACGCGGGCGTCCAACATGCGGGGGGCTTGGGGCCGACGACGACTCCTCGATATCCCAACGCGCAGAGGGAGAGGAGGAACGCGAGGGAGGTTTCGCCCCACAAGCTGACGAAGAAGGACAAAGGCGCGTTGGCAGGATCGCGATCAAGCTCGGCGGTCAGCGTGTTGGCGAAGCGGAGAGCGGCGTTGGCGTCGCGCTCGCTTCCGACGTCGACGAGCTTCGTCACGCCATAGGGAGTCGGGGTGATCAGCGACCGATCAAATCGGAATTTCACGTCGCCGAACGAGATGACGAACGCGTCGTTTGGGACGGCGGCAAAGAGTCGAGCAAAGTAGTCGTTCGAATCGCCGTTGACGTCCTGACCGCCGATGACGACGATCTTTTCCAAGCGATTGTCGCGAATGGCGCGAGCCGCGTGTTCAACCGCGTCGAGGACTTTCGACACGCCGCCGAATCCCACGGGAAGCTTCTCCAGGGTCGCCCCTCGGAAGAAACCGCTCGAATCCTTCGCGGCGCGGATCACGGGGCTCATATTATACGACCCGTCGGCTTTTTTGGGGACGACGGCGACAGATTCGCAGTACGACGGTTTGGTCGTGAAGATGTAAGGCGCGTAGGATCCGTCTGGCTCTTCGATAGGCGCGGAGGCGACAAGTATCCCGCCGGGGAAAGCGCCGAGTTCGCCGCGCTGATTGCGCCACGAACCGCCGTAATGTCCGACGAGTCGTTTCTTCTCGCGGAACGCCTTGAGGGAGTGAGCGACGATGGAGTCGCCGTGAGTCCAGACGTCGACTTCGTTGTATTCGGCCTGATCGAGGAGCTGCATGAGCGCGTCGAGATCGTCTCCCATGAAGAGGACGCATTTCCCTGCTTTGGGGGAAAGAAGGACGGCTTCGGGGGTCTGTTCGCCGTAACGCCACTTAATTCCCTCTTCGAGCGTCTCTAAAGCGGCGGCGTTGACGCAACCGATATTGAAGAGCGCGTCGTACAGTTTCTCCTCGTCGGCGCCCTCGTCGGCAAGGAGCGCCAAAGCGTCGACGATTCCGTCGAGCGCCAACTTATTCTTTTCGCGCCAATTGCGCGCCCTTTCTTCGACGGCGTCGGCTTCGGCGGTGATCTCGGCGCGACGTTCGCGACGTTCCTTCGGACGCAACGACTCCAAGTGATTGCGCAGCCCTTGCGCTTCGAAATCGAGGGAACGACACGCGTCATGCTCGATTTCCAAAGAACGGCGCAAATTACCCGCCGCTCCGACGACGCCCGCGCTCAGCGTCTCCACTAACGCGAACGACTCGGCGCCGATCGACGCGATCGACGCGTCCGGCAAATACTCGCTCCCATTCGCGATCAATTTTTCAATCTGCGCGTCGTCGGGCTCCGGAATCTCGGCGATCGTCTCGAGAACTTTCTGCTCATACGCGTCGATTTCTTTGGCGGACGTCTCCTCCGCAATCACGCTCGCCAACTGCGAAATATAGTCGCCGCGCAGCACGAGCTTCGCGAGAGACTTCACGTCGAGAGACGCGTTCGCGGAAGACGCTTCCAACGCTTCTAACAGGTACGAGACGACCGTTTCGCTACGGTTCTCAAGAGCGCGCGCTTTCACGACGTCGTTCGCAATGATTTTACACCAGCCCAACAACAGATATCGAAGGCTCGACGTCTTAGGTTCAACGACACGCGTCGCGCCAAACGTAGGTTCCGTCTGATTTTCAAACATAATATGCCGTGTGCTTTCTATTCGTGACGATCGCTCCCGCAGCTCAGGGGCGGTCGTTAAGGGCCTAAAAAACAAAAAACGGTCGACGCGATCAGAGTTGCCTAAACGCTGATCGACGCTGCCGTCTTTCTTCTCACTTGCGCGCCAAAGCGTAACCGCCTACGCCGCCGCGCGCCGACTCGGCGCTCTTCATGCCGCGCGCCAAGCCGTCTTACTTTTTGACATTATATCAGTATACGCGAAAGAACGCAACAGCGTTGCGGATAATATTGAGAAAATATGCGACTTTTCCCCAAAATATGGCAAAAAACAGAGCATTTTAAATCGTTAAAACGTTTTTTATCGCCATAATTACCACGAAATAAAAATTATTCAAAAAAAAATCATCGTAATTTCTTTACTCGCCGTTAAAGAGAGGCCGAAAAAAGGACGGTTACATATCGCCGCGAGGCGACAATCCATCCCCCGCCCCCTTGCGCGTTTTTGTCCATGGGGATAGAATGAAGGGGAAATTTTTTTAATGGCGTTACTACGTCCACGCGTTCATTCTTCGAATCGCAGGACGTCGACGTCGGGCGCCCAACCCTGACGCGCGACACGCCTAAATATAAGGGAATTTGAGGGCAAGACGCCCGAACGATACGTTGAATTAAATACGTGTAGAGGAGACCTACAGTGAGCGACGAAAAACGCTTTGTTATGTGCGACGGTAATGAAGCCGCTGCAATGATCGCGCATCTTTGCAATGAAGTGATGGCTATTTACCCGATCACGCCGTCTTCAACCATGGGCGAACTTGCCGACGAGTGGTCGGCCAAAGGTAAGAAGAACCTCTTCGGCGTCGTGCCGCAAATCGTCGAAATGCAGAGTGAAGCGGGCGCGGCGGGCGCGGTTCACGGTTCTTTGCAGGCTGGCGCTTTGACCTGCACCTTTACCGCCTCGCAGGGTCTCCTGCTCATGATCCCGAACATGTTCAAGATCGCCGGCGAACAGACCCCGACCGTCTTCCATGTCACCGCGCGTTGCATCGCGACCCACGCGCTCTCCATCTTCGGCGATCACTCCGACGTCATGGCGACCCGCTCCTGCGGTTGGGCTATGCTCGCAAGCGGTTCCGTCCAGGAAACACACGACCTCGCCCTTATCTCCTACGCCTCCACCTACAAGAGCCGCGTTCCTTTCATGCACTTCTTCGACGGTTTCCGCACCTCTCACGAAGTCGGCAAACTCGAAAAGCTTCCCGAAGAAACGGTTCGCGCGATGATCGATCTCGATCTCGTCAAGCAATTCCGCGACCGCGCCCTCAATCCGGCGCACCCGGTCGTCCGCGGAACCGCGCAGAACTCCGACGTCTTCTTCCAGGCGCGCGAAGCTTGCAACCCGACGTACAACGCCGTTCCCGGTATCGTTCAGGAAGCGATGGACAAATTCGCCTCCCTCACCGGTCGTCAGTACCACATCTTCGACTACGTCGGCGATCCGAACGCCGAATCCGTCGTCGTCGTTATCGGCAGCGGCGCGGGTATCGTTGAAGAATACCTTGACACGATCGGCATGGACAAGAAGGTCGGTCTCTTGAACGTCCGCCTCTATCGTCCGTTCTCCGCCGCCGCGTTCGTCGGCGCGCTCCCCAAAACCGTTAAGAAGATCGCCGTCCTCGACCGCACCAAAGAACCCGGCGCGACCGGCGAACCCCTCTATCACGACGTCGTCTCCGCCATGGCTCAGGAATGGGAAGGCGTCATGCCGAAAATCTACGGCGGGCGTTTCGGCCTCGCTTCCAAAGACTTCACCCCCGCGATGGTCAAAGGCCTCTACGAAGCGATGGCCAACGGAACCATCAAGAACAACTTCACCGTCGGTATCAAAGACGACGTCACCAATTCGAGCATCGAATACGATCCGAACTACAACTCCGAAGCCGACGACGTTCGTCGTTGCATCTTCTACGGTCTTGGTAGCGACGGAACCGTCGGCGCGAACAAAGAAACCACGAAGATCGTCGGCGAATACACCCCGAACTACAGCCAGGGTTACTTCGTTTACGACTCCAAGAAGGCCGGCGCGGTCACGATCTCTCACCTGCGCTTCTCGCCTCGTCCGATTAAGGGCTCCTATCTGATCCACTCCGCGAATTTCGTCGCGTGCCACCAGTTCGTCTTCACCAAGAAGCTCGACATGCTCAGCAACATCGTCGAAGGCGGCGTCTTCCTTCTCAACGCTCCTTATAGCGCCGACGAAGTTTGGGATCACCTCCCGATCGAATTGCAGCAGGATATCATCTCCAAGAAACTGAAGTTCTACGTCGTCGACGCGGTCACCGTCGCGAAGAACGCCGGCATGGGCGGTCGCATCAACACCGTCATGGAAACCTGCTTCTTCAAGCTCGGCGACTTCATGCCCGTCGACGAAGGTATCGAGCGCATTAAGGCCGGTATCCAGAAGGTCTACGGCAAGAAGGGCCCCGAGATCGTCGAAAAGAACTTCAAGGCGGTCGACTCCTCTCTCGCCGCGCTCCAGGAAGTCAAGGTTCCTGCGGAAGTTACCTCCACCTTCCATCGCGAAGCGAGCATCCACGGCGACGCTCCCGAATTCGTCCAAAACGTCTTGGGCGAAATCCTCGGCTATCGCGGCGAAGAACTCACCGTCAAAGACATGCTCTCCACAGCGGACGGCACCTTCCCCACGGGCACCACGAAGTACGAAAAGCGCTCGATCGCGATCGATATTCCGATCTGGGATCCGAACGTCTGTATCCAATGCGGCAACTGCTCGCTCGTGTGTCCTCACGCCGCGATTCGTCTCAAGATTTACGATTCTGCGGAAGGCGCGCCCGAAGGCTTCAAGTCCGTCGACGCCAAGACGAAGGAATTCGCCGGTAAGAAGTTCACGATCCAGGTCGCTCCCGACGACTGCACCGGTTGCGGCATGTGCACCTACGTCTGCCCGGCGAAGAACAAGGAAGTCGAAGGCAAGAAGGCGATCAACCTCGAGAACCAGCTCAAGCATCTCGAAACCGAACGCAAGTCTTGGGATTACTTCCTCAGCATTCCCGATTACGATCGTTCCAAGGTCAACGTCGCGAGCGTCAAGGGATCGCAGCTCCTTCTGCCCCTCTTCGAATTCTCCGGCTCGTGCGCGGGTTGCGGCGAAACGCCTTACGTTAAACTCGTAACGCAGCTCTTCGGCGATCGTATGCTTATCGCGAACGCCACCGGTTGCTCCTCCATCTACGGCGCGAACCTCCCGACGACGCCTTACACGACCAACGCGGAAGGCTATGGTCCGGCGTGGTGCAACTCCCTCTTCGAAGACAACGCGGAATTCGGTCTCGGTATGCGCGTCGCCGTCGAACAGCAGAGCGCCTTCGTTCGCGAACTGATCGCTGAAAAACGCGACCAGATCGGCGCCGAACTCGTCGACAACCTCCTGAACAACAAGCAGGAAACGGAAGCGGAAATCGCTCAGCAGCGCGCTTGGGTCAAAGAACTCAAGGCGAAGGTCGACTCTTGCGCTTGCAGTTGCGATCAGGCGAAATTGATCTCCATGTCCGCCGACTACCTCGTGCGCAGAAGCCAATGGATCATCGGCGGAGACGGTTGGGCTTACGATATCGGTTACGGCGGCCTCGATCACGTCGTCGCCTCCAACTACAACGTCAACATCCTCGTCCTCGACACCGAAGTTTACTCCAACACCGGCGGTCAGGCGTCGAAGTCCACTCCGAAGGGCGCCGTCGCTAAGTTCGCCGCCAGCGGTAAAGTCACCGGTAAGAAAGACCTCGGCATGATGGCGGTCGCTTACGGCTCCTGCTTCGTCGGTCAGATCTCCATCGGCGCGAACCCCGCGCACGCGATCAAGACCCTCGTCGCCGCGGAATCCTACAATGGTCCGTCTCTCGTTATCGCTTACAGCCACTGCATCGGTCAGGGTATCGATATGAAGACCGGTATGGATCTCCAGAAAGAAGCCGTCAAGTGCGGTTACTGGCCGCTGTGGTCCTATGACCCGCGCCTCGAAAAGCCGTTCGTCCTCGCGAGCAAGGCTCCCGAAGGATTGCTCGCCGACTTCGAAGCCAAGCAGAACCGCTTCAAGTCCCTCAAGCGCGCCAATCCTGAAGCCGCTCAGAAGTTCACGGACGAAGCTCAGGCCGATATCTACAAGCGCTATGAATATTACAAAGCGCTCCAGGACGTCAAAAAGAACTGAGTCCAACCTCTGTAGTTAGAATCTAAATTGACGCGACGCCTCCCTCGAGACGTCGCGTTTTCTGTTTCTTGACGAAAAAGCCCCCTCCCTTTCCCAAATCGCTTGATTTTTCACACGCGCTCGTTTATCATTCTAATGAGTCGGGGAGAGTCGCGCTCTTCCCCTTTTTCATTCCCTTCATGAAGGATTCTCTATGAAACGCATTTTCCTCTTTGCCGCGACGTTCGCGCTTCTTCTCTGCGCCTCCGCGACGCGCGCTCAAAACCTGGACGCCAACGGCGCTCTACCGCGCGCCATACCTGAAACGGTCGGCGTCGACTCCAATGTGATCGCAAAGACGATCAAAGATCTCGACGAAAAATTCAACCGCGTCGACGCGGTCATGATCCTCCGCGACGGAAAAGTGATCGGCGAAGCGTGGCGCGCTCCTAACGGTCCGACGATCCCGCACGCGCTCTATTCTCTGAGCAAGAGCTTTTGCTCCACCGCCGTCGGGTTCGCCGTAGCCGAGGGAAAACTCTCCGTCGATCAGAAAATGTTCGAATTCTTCCCCGAGGATCTACCCGAAAATCCCGATCCTAGACTCAAAGACGTCAGAATCAAAGACCTCTTAACGATGTCTTGCGGACACGCTAGCGAACCTATGCCCCCCGAGATGATCGGCACAACTTACGGGCTCAAGCCGATCCTTTCCGACGAAAAGCCGACGTGGGTTCAGCGCTTCCTCGCGCACAAGATCGAATACGAACCGGGCGAACACTTCATGTACAATACGACCGGCACCTACATGTGCTCCGCGATCGTCCAGAAGGCGGTCGGCGAAAAGATCGTCGATTATCTTCAGCCGCGACTCTTCGATCCCCTCCATATCGATCCTCCTTATTGGGAAGAATCTCCTCAAGGAATCAACAAGGGGGGCACGGGCCTCTTCCTCAAGACGGAAGATATCGCGAAGTTCGGGCAGCTCCTGCTGCAAAAGGGGATGTGGAACGGGGAACAGATCATTCCTGCGGCGTGGATCGACGAAGCGACGACGGGTCACGTCTCCAACGGATCCAATCCTGAGAGCGACTGGGCGCAAGGTTACGGCTACCAGTTCTGGCGCTGCCGTCATAATTGCTTCCGCGGAGACGGGATGTATTCGCAGTTCTGCTTCGTCATGCCCGATCAAAATATCGTCGTCGCGATCAACTCCGACTGCAACAACTACCAGGGAATCCTGAACGTCCTCTTCGACAACCTTCTCGCGATTCAAGGTAGCGACGCGCTTCCCGAGAATCCCGCCGCGTACGCAGCGTTGCAGGAAGTCGAAAAATCCCTCCAGCCGAAAGAAGGCGAATCGGGAAGCGGCGTCGTTTCCCTCTCGATCCCCAGCGCCGCGATGAAACGCGACGTCAACTACCGCGTCTATATTCCTAACGGCTATCGCACCACCTCCTTCTACTATCCGGTAATCTACCTCCTTCACGGCCTCTACGGCAATGAAAAGAACTGGAGCGAGCAAGGTCAGATGCAGACGATTTGCGACGAATACTTCAAGGCGCATCCCGAACAGAAGAGCATCGTCGTCATGCCCGACGGCGGAAACCTCTGGTATCGCGATTCCGTCGACGACTCCGCCAAGTTCGAAACCTTTTTCTTCGACGAATTGATTCCCGACGTCGAACGCCGCTTCCGCTGCAAGACCGACGCGGCGAATCGCGCAATCACCGGCCTCTCCATGGGCGGTTACGGCTCCCTTCTCTACGCGTTGCGCCATCCAGATAAGTTCTGCGCGTGCTACGCGATGAGCGCGGGACTCGCCACGAAGGACGAACTGGAAAAAGCGCCCGCCGAACGCTTCCTCCTTATCTTCCGTCAGGCCGCCGATCAGAAGGAAGATTGCGAACGCTTCGACGACTACTTCTTCGCGAACGATCCTTTCACACTCGTCGCCAACCTCTCTCCTGAGCAAAAGAAGGCGCTGCCCCTCTTCCTCGATTGCGGCGACGACGACTGGCTCCTCCCCGCGAACCTCGAATTCTTCAAACTCGCGCGTCTGACCGGCGCCTCGTGCGAACTCCGCGTTCGCGACGGAGGGCACACATGGGAATACTGGCGCTCCGCGTTGCCGATGGCGCTCGAATTCTTCGGTCAACATATGGGACAGAACAAATAAAAGAGACGCGCCGTAAATAGATAAAAAAGAGGCCGCCGCAGGTTATCCCTACGACGGCCTTTTTCTTCAAGCTTTTCTTCAACTCGCTTTTTTTTATCCCTTCGTTATCGCTCCTTCGGCAAAAACGGATAGACGATAACGTCGTAATCGCGCGAATAGGAGCCGCCGTCGGCGAATTCCAATTTCACCACGACGCGCCATGATATCTCGTTATGTTCCGACACAAAGGAAGGCGCCGCCCCAATCGGCGTGATCGCCGTAAACTTCTCGACAAGCGTCTCATGCGAAGGAACTTCGACCCCGTAACGCGTAAAAAGGGTCGCGCTATACGCCTCGTAACGATGCGTGATCGAATTCGTTCCCTGAACGAATCGCGCCACTTCCTCGCAGGTGAGAAAAACGTCCAACCGCTTCGCGCTCACGCGTCCTCTCAGGAAGAGGTTGAAGCGAATTTTTCGTCCCGGCAGAATCGGAAGGGTCGAAATTTCGAGCTCCATCGCGCCGGCGCTGCGAACCGTTCGGAAGAAGGAGAAGAAACGCCGAGCAAAGACGACGCCGACGCCGCAAAAGACGGCGCCAAAGGCGCACGCCGACCAGAAATCGCCGCGCGTTTCCGCAGTCGTCAACACGCCCAGGAAGATCGTCCACGACGCGACGTTCCACACGCACACGCCAAAAGCGCGCGACCACATCGATAAGCTCGGCCTCACGCGCGGCGTCAAACGATGCGCCAACGCCACCCCCGGCGCCGTTCCCTCGTCCGGCACGTTCGGGAGCGTGGGATAACGCGTCCTCTGTTTCTTAACGCTCGCGCGCGCCTCCTCCGAAAAGAGACGGTCGTACAGCCGCGCCGCCAAAAGAGAGCCCGCCGAGAAGATCAAAAGCGTCGGAATGATTAAAAATAACCATCCCCAAAGGGGCGACGATTTGACCAGCACCGCCTGCGTCGGGTCGTCGACGCGAATCCAACAAAGCGTTTTCTGCCCCGGACAGAAGGGCGCGATCCTCAAAAGAGCCTCTTTATAGTCGTATACGAACCCCTCGTCGTCCGTCAACGTTTGACGATCGTACGTCGTCGTTGTGAAACTCTCCCCTTCGAACTCGTAACTGATCTTGACCTCCGGTCGAAAATACTCCGTCGGATTCTCCGGATCGGGGCGCGCCGCGACGCCGTCGATTACGCATGGAATTTGACGAAGAAATTTCGACTCTTGGTAGGTTTGAACGCCCCACGTGAGAAGGTGCACCGTCAAAATCACAACGCCCAACGCGCAAACAATCGAGAGCGCTAAAACCTCTGAAAAACGCCACTGCGCCAGATAGGCGAATTGCAGCCACTCCTGAGCCTTCGACTTTAAATCCTCCGTCACGATCCCCTCCTAACGACGCGTTCGCGCCGCATACGCTTGCGTCATGTCTGAGACTCGCCCCTAATCTGCGCTAAAATAGCCTTCGCCTCCTCCGGCGCGTAGGCGCTCTCCCCCTTGCGCTGAGAACGACGAACGAAACCAATTTCTAAAAGCGCCAAAAAGACTTCGTCGAGCGTACGCTGTCCGAAGTTCGGGAAACTCAGAAGCTCCTCGGGAGAATGTTTCAGGAGTTCTCCAACGGTCGAAATGCCGTGATCCTCCAGGCAGTTCGTCGTGCGAACCTGTAAATTCAGCTCCGCAAGGTTCATCTCCAACTTCGCGCACAGCTCACGGCGCCGAACCATCTCCGAATCGAGAGGTTTCCTCGTTTTTGCCATAGTCAGTCTCCTTCAAAAGTATGAATCGTCTTCGTCGCGCGTCTCTAGAGCGCCGCTTTCTTCCGCAACGACGCACAAAACTCGCGACACGGGGACGCGCCCTATTTCGGGCAAGCGGCTGTCTCTCGACGCGGGGGAGTTATCCCCGAGGACGAAATACCCGTCTAACGACGCTTCGTCCGTCCCCGTCTCCGACGCTTGCGAATAATGCAAATCGCGATAGAGTCTCAGAGCCGACGCGCGGCGAACGTCTCCCAAAATCGCAAAGGGAGTCGAAACGCCGCGTTGGCTCGCGTCTTCCAAGTCCCCCGTCTCGAGACGCGCCAGAATTTTCTCGTTGACGACAAAGATCAACTCGCCGTCCGCCGTCAGAACCTCGACGCGCAATATCCCCTGAGGACGGAAGGGAGGGAAATGCGCGATCGTCGCGAGAGACGCGTCAAAGAGACGTTCGTCAACCGCGTCGAGGAGATCCGGCGCCAACTTGCTCCCGCGCAAAGGCAGAACTCTCGCGGAAATCTTCCCTTCCTCAGGTTCAAAGGCCAAACTCCAAACGCGCTCCGGACGACGCGCCAAGACGGTGAAACGCCCTTCGCCATCCTCGGCGTCCCAATTAAACCGCAGGAAAAAATCGCGCGCAAATTCCGCCGCGCTCGCCGCTCCGCCATTCGCGCAGGGAATCGGCGATTCGTTCGTAACGGACGTTCTCACGGCTCGGGGGGGCGAAGAGAAAGTTTCGCGCGTGTAGACCGCTTTCGCGACGCTCAGCCGCGCGTCCTCTCGTCCCTCGACGATCGGCGATATCTCAACCGCCGTATCCCAAAGCAGCGCCAAATCGCGACGCGCGACGACCCCGTCGATCCACGCGTCGCCGTTGCGCAACTCGACGCGCTCTCCCGGCGCCCCGACGAGACGCTTGAGCGTCATGTTCCCCCTTTGATCGCGAAAAACGACGCAATCCCAGCGCTTCGGCGAACGCCCGCGCCCCTTGACGCCGTACCCTAACAAGAGCTCGCCGTCCTCAAAAACGGCGGAATCCGTCGGAACTTGCTCGTATCCGCAATAAGGACAATTCCAAAAGCGTTCGCGCGCGCGACTCTTTGTCGACGCGCGATCCGCAGCGTCGTCCGACGGATAAAAGTCCGTCGACACAACCACGACAGAATCGCATAACGGACACGTCGCGTAATAGCGCGGGCCGCGCCATTTCGGCTCCATCGAACGACTCTGGACGCGAAAGGAATAGGGCGCGAGCCCGTAACGACTCGGCAAATCCGGATAGCGCAACAAAAGCGCGCACGCCGTTATTCCCAGCGTAAAAAGGAATCCCCCCAGGAATAAAAAACAGCCGAGACGGGAACTGCGCAAACGCTCGCTCGAACGAGTCGCGCTTTCCCCCTCGACCGTCTTCATTTTATTCGACTTGTCTATTCGTTTCAATCGTTATTTCTGAAATTAGTTAAGAACGTCGAGAATTTTCTCAATATCGTTGTCGACAACGACGGGACGATTCGCGTATTGAGCCTCGGTAATCCCGTGCTTGCCCAAATAACTTTCGAAGAAATCGCGATCGTTTCCATGATAGGCGACCGTCGCGTTCGGATCCTTGAGCTGATAACCGGTCAAGATGCATACGGCGCGTTCGTCTTTTCCGATCACGCCCTCTTCCACCAGTTTCTTGAGCCCCGCGACGCTTGCGGCGGAGGCGGGTTCGCATCCGAAACCGTTGGCGCCGACTTGCGCTTTCGCGTCGATGATCTCCTGATCGGTAACTTTTCGCACGACGCCGTTGCAGAAATCGAGCGCGCGCAAGCACTTAGTGAGATTCACCGGACGGTTGATCTCAATAGCGCTGGCGATCGTGTCGGCGCGGCGATTCTCCTGATCCATCTGCGCATAGAACGCGTCGATCTTCGCCGTGTCGATATTTCCGCCGTTCCAGCGCAGACCTTCGTCGTTGTAAAGACGGCAAAGAGAATCGGCCCCCGCCGCGTTGATAACCGCCAGTCGCGGAACTTTGTCGATCAATCCGAGCATATGCAACTCGATGAACGCTTTTCCAAAGGAGCTCGAGTTGCCAAGATTACCCCCAGGCACGACGATCCAGTCCGGAACTTCCCAGCGGAGCGCTTCAAGGACGCGGAACATGATCGTTTTCTGACCTTCCAAACGGAAAGGATTCAAACTGTTCAGGAGATAAATTCCCTTCTTCTTCGAGACCTCTTGCACGCGCTGCATCGCGTCGTCGAAGTCGCCGCGTATCTGAACCGTACGCGCGCCGTAATCGAGCGCCTGAGACAACTTGCCATATGCGATCTTCCCGGAACCGACGAAAACGACCGACTTCATCAACTTCGAAACGCCGCAATAGAGCGCCAAAGACGCGCTCGTGTTCCCCGTCGACGCGCACGCCGCTTGCTTCGCTCCGACGAGACGACCGTGCGTCGTACCCGCTGCCATACCGTTGTCCTTGAAGGATCCGGAAGGATTCAACCCTTCATACTGGAGGAAGAGAGACCCGGCGTCCTTGCCGACGAAGGACGCGACCGCGTCGTTCGTCTGTAAAATCGTTTGTCCTTCGCCGATCGTCACGCACTGCCCGATAGGGGCGAAAGGAAGGAGCTCATGGAAACGCCACACGCCGCTAAAACGCACGGGGTTGGATCGTTCTGTCCACAGTTGTTCAAAGTATTTCAGCGATTTCGGAACCGAGACCTTGTCCCATTCATAATCGACGTCTAGCAAGCTGCCGCATGTCGGGCAACGATGGAGAACCTCCGTGATACCAAAAGTCGCTCGACACTTCGGATTGATACAGCGCTGAAAGGCAGTCATGCCTCTAACTCCTTTAGTTCTAAAACTTTTTGACCATTGACGCGCGCGGAATTTCGACGCGGTGCGTTTCGTTAATAACCGTCGCTTATTCTACCCCAAAGAAGGGTTTCTATAAGCCCCCCTCAAACCTTTGCGACGCGATATGACAAATTATTCAAATTTTGATTTTGTATTTGACGCCGCGTTGAATAATCGTTAATATTAACCGTGCGCGTTTAGGGACGCGCGTTCTAAAGAGTTGCCGATCCGTCACATCCACGCTTGCATCCGGAGACTTTATAATATGCAGAAATCGCGCGCGTCACGCCTCGTCCTTTTTTCAGTTGTCGCTCTATGCGGTCTCCTGTGCGATCTTTGGACGAAACACTGGATTTTCGAGACGCTCGGACGACCTGGCGAAAAGGGCGTTTGGTGGCTCGTTCCTAAAGTTTTCGGCTTCCAAACGTCCCTCAATCAAGGCGCGCTCTTCGGCGTCGGACAAGGACAAATTCCCCTTTTCGTCGCCCTCTCGTTCGTCGGCCTGGCGGGTATCTGCTGGTGGATCTGGACCGACGTCACGAGGAGCCGCTACCTCTCGTTCACTCTCGGACTCATAACTGCGGGAATCCTCGGCAACTTATGGGATCGTTGCGCCCTTCACGGCATGACGTGGAGCTCCTTCGACGTCGAAATATGGAACTGCTCCACCGAGATGATCGGCAAACCTGTTCACGCCGTCCGCGACTGGATACTCGTCATGATCGGGGACTATCCTTGGCCAAACTTCAATATCGCCGACTCCTGCCTCGTTTGCGGCGCGATCCTCATCGGGATCTACGCGTTGATAACGCCGCCGCCGAAACCGGAGAAATTGGCGCAAGAATCGCTCGATCCCGAACAAGCGGCCTCCGACTCCGATCGTTAATCCTTGCGCCGCAATATGCGCGCGTCGACTCGCCCTTTCTCCCAACGCGCGTTTTCCACAATAAAAAATAAATTTTTCCGCCGTGCTCTTGATTACGACGACAATATGTGTAGAATAACCCCAAGCGTCGTGAAGACGCGCATAGATTAGAGGTCGATCATGATTTGTATTAATTGTCGTTTTTATTGGCGTTCCTGGCGTTCTTATCAATAACCTTAAGAAGCGCCGCAGCCTGCCTGGTCGGGATTTAGACGTTTCGAGGGTCAAACGTCGTTTTCTGCGCCCGACTGGAGTGTGCGCGATAGCAGATCTACCCAAAATCGAGTTTCTGAAAAGCGTCGTTGACTTTCTCTAGCGTCCATTCTCTGCGTCCGCCTTTGACAATGCCCTTTTATTCCCACTTTTGGAGTTGAGAAAATGGATTTCACCAATTA
>CAKVCP010000020.1 GCA_934725735.1 uncultured Thermoguttaceae bacterium | reverse complement strand
GCGCTCTTTACGCAAACACGACGATTCTTTCGTCAACCGTCGCGAACGCGATCACCGTCGGCGATCAGGGCCGTCCGTCCGTCAGCGTCGACGCCGACGGCGACGTCTTCGTCGCCTATCAAGGCTTCGGAATGGATATCCACTCTGTGACTCAGATGGTTCTTTCCGACCCCGCGTTGATGTACTCGAGCAGGTATGACGACCTCTTCATTCAGCTCAAATGGAGCGATTTCGAAGACAATAACCTCGTCTATGAAAACAAGCAATTCCTGCGCGGTCAGAAGTACTCCTATGAGAGCAAGAACGAAGACTTGATCCAATATATTAAGCTTGCGCTCGGATGGGGCTACGACAAATACGGCGACTTCACCGACGAAGGCGTCGAGCCGATCTACACGCTTCATAACTACGACTGCGTCGACGCGGACAGCTATATTAAGTTTTTCGTGGCGGTCGCTCAGAAGGAAGGCGCGACGGACGAGCAGATCATGCGTTTGACCGCAGTTCTTGAATCGCTCCTCTCGCCTCTTCGCAACAACGGCAACGATATTAGCTACGTCAACTACGGCCAGACCCTCTACGACGGAACTTCCGGATCCACGAGTACCGGTACCGGTACCGATTCGACCGGAACGACCGGTTCGACCGGCGCCACGCCGACTGCGGTCGTTACCGATCCGTCCGTCGTTTCCGGCGTCGTCAGCGATTACCGTAGCGGTTCGAACGCGTGCTTCTATCTCGCGTTGCCTTCCGAACAGGTTGCTAGCGCTTCGCTGACCCTGCAAATCGGTCTCCTGACCGCTTCCGATAAGACGACTTCCAACGCCGCGACTGCGGAGACCGTGACTCTTGATCTTAGCGGATACTACAATTCCGATTACGGATATCTCGAGGATTACGAAGGTCTTATCTCTTACGTTCAGTCGACGCTCAGCGGAATGACGATCTGCGGCGGAGATACGAACAGCTTTGTCGTGCGCCTCGTCTCGACCGACGAACTCGATTTCTACGAAGGCACCTATGGCGAAATCGGCGTTCGTACCGACTCCTTCTCGTATCCCTACAAGGAAAAGATCGACAACGTCGAATACACCGGTATTCGAACGGTCGAACGCTATGTCGCGTTGCAAATCACCGCGCAGAACAATCTTCACGACACGCCGTTGTACATCCGGTACGATTATGATAATTCGTCCTTGAAGATGCGTAGTCAGGACGGCGATATGGATTACGCGATGTTTACGAGCATGGCGGTTGAACGTTATGGTTCGATCGGCGCGTCTCAAGTCAACGCGCATTCCGCCGCAACCTCTAATGGAGACGTCGTCGTCGTTTGGTCGATGCAGTCGAATTTCAACGCTCAAACGAGAAACGACGTCTATCCGAGCATCGGGAACTCTCTCGATTCCTCCTACACGCACATCTATTTCCGTTCCTTCACTGAATCGACCGACACCGCCGGTCCGATCGTCACGAACTTCTCGACCCCAGACGGCACGAAGATCGACAACGGCAACACCGTTACTTCGGCGCTTAAAGACGTCGTCGTCGCGTTTGACGAGAATATGATTACAGTCGGCGACGGTACGAGCGCGTACAACACGATTCACGCCGTCGATAATCCGCAGAACTGGAAACTTCTTCGCGACGGCGTTGAAGTGACCGGCGCGATCGAATCGGTCGACTTCGGTATGAACGCGTCGATGAATTTGGCGCGTCAAACAGTCGACGAAAACGGCAATCCTATCGAAGCGATCAACGACGGCTCTTTGGCTTACGGCACGAATCGCTGGGAAGCGGTCGTCCACTTCGCCGACGGCCTCGAGCTCACCGACGGCAATTACTCCCTCGTCTGCTCCAACCTTGTTCAGGACGTCGCGCGCAACGGCCTGTACGCCCAAGGTTACGCCGAAGACGGTAGCGCCGACGGATACGAAGGACACGATTGGCGTTGCGATTTCAATGTGATTCCGTTCAACGAATCTCAAGGATTTGCCTACAACGAAGGCTTCAAGTACGATTCTTACATTCCCGTGACGAACGTACACGGCGACGATTCTAAGGGCGATCCTATCAAGGAAGCGGAAGAAACCGGCGAGACGATTAGTCAAACGACTCGCGACGGAATCCTCGAAGAATCGAGCGATTACGGCCCGAACACCGCGAACGCGGTCGCTTGCAACTCCAACGGCGATTACGTCGTCGTTTGGATTGAAGCCGAAGGCTCCGTCGAAAGCGGTTCCGTTACGAAGACGGTTTACGCTCGTACGTATCGCGCGCTCTATGTCATTAACTCCGACGGCGTTCGCGAACAGGTTATCGACCAGCAGCACGCGACCGGCGATCCGATCGTCGTGTACCGCGACGTCAACGTCTATGACGAAGACGGCGACCTTATCGCCGGTTCCGATCCTCGTCAAGCCTCCGTCGCGATGGACGACAGCGGCGCCTTCGCCGTTGTTTGGGATATGTACACCGACGGTAAGGGCGAAGACGGAAGCCGCGACGTTTACCTCGCTAAATACGCCTTCAACGGCGGTCAAATGTCGATCAACGGCAATTCGACCTCGCCGACTCGCGCCAATATCGAGACCGCCGACACGCAGCAGTACGCGTCTGTCGCGATGGACTCCGACGGCGATATCGTCGTCGTCTGGGAAAGCTACGATCAGGACGGCAGCGGCTGGGGAATCTACGGTCGTCGGTTCGTGACGAACGGCCTCTCCTACGGTTACGCCAACACGATTCAGAGCATCCAACTCATGGACTCGATCAACGTTCAGGGCGACACGCTGCGCATCCAAGGTTCCGCAGGCGATCTTGATTACGACGTCACCGTCAACTTGAGCGTCGAAATGAAGACGAACGTCAAGAGAATCAAAGAAGCCCTTATCGGCGCCGGATTCGATAAGAACGATATCGTCGTCGCTCAGAGCGCGTCCGATACGATTTCGATCGAATTCACCGGGATCTATACGGCTCAGTATGTCGACGTGCTCGAAGCCTCTTCGAATCGCTCTGATTTGCGCGTCAACGTTGCGATGCGTCAGACCGGTTGCGAAGGTACTGAATTCGCCGTCAATCAGACGACTGAAAATAATCAGCGCTTTGCGTCGATCGGAATGGATCGCGACGGAACGTTCGTCGTTTCCTGGACCTCTTGGGGCCAAGATCTCGATTCCGAGACCGAATCGAACATTTACGCGCGTCGTTTTGCCTCCAACCACGTTGTCAGCGCCGGCGTCGCTTCTCTCTCCGAACAGACTCTCGCCCCTGATTCAACCGCCTCGAAGGTCATTACGACCGATCCGATCGAACAGAACGAAGTCTACGCCGGTCAAGGTTACGATAGCGTCTGCTTGATTACCGTCGGCGGCACTGCGAGCGATGTGACTGGAGACGGCTCTGGTACTGGAACGGGTACTGGTACTGGAACCGGTACTGGCACGGGCACGACGACGAATCTTTCGATCGGCACCGGTTCGCTCTTGACGGACGGTTATCATATTCTGACCGCCGCGCACGTCGTTTGCGACGACAACGGCGTTCCGATCGACGTTACCGACACGCCGATCTACTGCACCTTCGAGACTACGAACGGCGTCTACTCGATTCCAGTGAAGGCGATCGCAGTTCATCCGACTTACGCGGGCGATCCTTCCGACAACCAGGTCGACCTCGCCGTTTTGACTCTCGCCACGGCGGCTCCGTCCTTCCTTGACGGTTATTCCCTCTACACCGGTTCCAGCGAACTTGGACAGACGATCACCTTCGTTGGTTACGGCCTTGCCGGCGACGTCGAGGAGACGGAGGACGAAATGACTAATCGCCTGGCGGGAACGAAACACCAAGGACAGAACGTTTATGAACTCACCGGCGCGAATTTCGATCAAGCGGGCAATCCGAACACGTTGATCTACGACTTCGACGACGGAACTTATTCGAACGACTATCTTGGTAATTACTACGGCGTCCGCAATCTCGGTTTGGGCGACGCCGAAGCGATCACCGCGCCGGGCGATTCTGGTTCCCCGTCGTTCATTAACGGTCAAATCGCCGGTATCTGCTCCTTTGGTTCCGATTTCGACGGCGACGAAACCTTCGGACCTGGAAACTTCCAGGTCGACGTCCGCGTCTCCTCTTATGTCGACTGGATCAACTCCGTCATCCTAAGCGGCTTGGGCGACGAATTCCTCGTCAACACGGAAGCGACGATCTCGACGGACAATACTACGGACAATACTGGAACCGGTAATAACAACGGTAACAACGGTACGACGACTGTGATCTCCAGCGACTTCTATCAGAAGGGCAACCAGATCTGGTCCTCCGTTTCCTGCGGCGGCGACGGCTCCTTCGCGATCACCTGGACCGGTTACAACCAGGACGGCAACGGCGACGCTCAGACGGGCGGTTCGAACAACGGTCTTGGCGGCGTCTTCATGCGCGTCTTCTTGTCGACCGACGCCGACTCCACCACGACGAGCACGACGACGTCGACTGACAATTCGACGACTACGACGACCTCTAACGACGGCCTTGCCCTCGCTTCTTACGTCACCGGCTCCCGCGTCTTCCAGGTCAACGAATA
The DNA here is from genome assembly GCA_934725735.1 of uncultured Thermoguttaceae bacterium. Lineage (GTDB taxonomy): Bacteria > Planctomycetota > Planctomycetia > Pirellulales > Thermoguttaceae > RUG369. The sequence continues at coordinate 20,322 of CAKVCP010000020.1, read as the reverse complement.
TACCGCGAACGATCAGATTCATTCTCAGGTCGCGTTTGCTGAAAACGGCTCGATCGTCGTTACCTACGAAAGCTACCAGGATCCGACAAGCGAAGAGGATTCCGACCTTGCCGACAACTTTGGTATCTTTGCGCGTCGCTATAAGCTGACGAAGGAAGTTGAAGAAATCTACAGCTCGACCTCGTCATCGACCGGCAATAACAATACCGGAACGACGACCACGACGACCGTTACCTACAACACGACTTACGACGTCGTTGAAAATGGCGAAGAGTTCCGCGTGTCGAAACTCAATTACCTCAATCCTGAAGAGGACGGCGATCAGGTTGGCGGAAGCGTCGCGGTCGACGCCAACGGCGACATGATCTTCGTCTGGTCCGATCTCTCGCACCCGATGGAAAATATCGAATCCATCGTTTGCATGAGAGCGATCGCGCTCCCCGAGGATACGACGCCTCCGTACGTCACGCGCGCCAACGCCGTGTACACCGACTCTGAAGGCGAAGTCCAGCAGGTTTCGCTCTACTCCAATAGCGTGACGTTCGCCTCCGGACACGGCCCGACCTCGATGGTCTACTCCTTCAGCGAGTACATGTTCTCCGCGCAAATGAACGAAGACGTCAAGGGCGACACGTTCGTTCCCGACGAAATGTACGACGGCGTTTACAGCTATCTCGACGATAAGAATCTCGAGAACCGCAACGTTAAGAGCGTTATCAATTACAACGATTGGACGCTGACCCTTAACGGCAAAGACGTGACGTCGACTTACATCTACGATATTCTCTACGGCTTCAACGCGTCGACTCAGGTCGAAGATTATCTCCGCGCTCAAGGTTTGAGCGACGAAGAAATCGCCGAACTGAATTTCCAGACGGTCGCGGATCCCGATTATCGCACGGATACGTACGAACTCGTCATCCTCTTCAAGAACACGTTGCCCGACGGCTCCTACGTCTTGACCCTCTCCGATAAGGTAACCGACGCGAGCGGAAAGAATCGTCTTGACGGCGACTACGACGGCGAATCTGGCGGTTCCTTCTCCGTCAACTTCAACATCGGCATTCCGTCCGTCGGCGATAGCGAATACGTTCCTTCTCGCGATTCTGAAGCCTTTACCGGCGAATATGGCGGCGAAGGTAAACCGATTGTCGTCTCCAATTCCGACGGCTTCATTATCGTCACCGAACAGCAGGTTCTCTATGAACTCGACGGTTCCTCGGGATCTGGGAATACCGGCACGGGTAACAACAACAGTACTAGCAACAACAATGCGTCGACCTCCACGGGCTATTCTGAGGCGTACGGCTACTATGAGACGATTATGATCGACGGTACTCTGTATCGTATCGAGTCCGATATCGTCATGCATCAGTTCAACGCCGACGGCAGCCAGAAGGGCGTCGAAGTGCGCGTCAATCCTTACGCCGACGGCAATCAGATGGCTCCCGATATCGCGCTCACCGAAGGCGGAAGCTTCGTGGTGGCGTGGATCGGCGAAAGCAACGAAGCTCTTAACGGCGTCTGCGCTCGCTTCTATCCTGGCGGACAGGCTCAGAAGACGCAGATTCAGGTCGCCGGTACGAAGGGTATGCGTTGCTGGGACGTCGACGTCTCTATCAACGAGGAAACCGGCCTTGTCCTGATCACTTGGGTTCAGGGTTCAAAGGACGGCAACACTCAGGCCGACGAACTGTATGGACGCTTCTACGACCTCAACGGCAACGCGAAGGGCGCGGCGTTCAAGATTCAAAGCCAGATCGACGGTTACTCCGTCCAGGAATTCGACGTCGCCGCCGTCAACGCTGGCGACAGTATGAATTACGTCTGCATCTGGAAGATGTACAACGCCAAGAATCGCACCTACGATATCTACCAGAAGGTCATCACCGCCGCGGATTACAACGGCAGTTACTACGCGACCGGTTCTGAAGTCACCCTCGTCAACCAGACGACGGCGTACGGACAATATTCGCCTCAGATCTGCTCGAATAAGGATACCGGCGAGTACTACATCGTTTGGGTTTCCGACCAGGTTCAGGCGAATGGCGCCGACATTTACCTCCGTCGCTTCGACGCCTACGGCAATCCGATGACGTTCATGGGGACGACGAACGAAGTTCTTGTCAACACCTACGTCAAACACGTTCAAGGCGCTCCCGACGTGGCGTGCAATAACGACGGCGTCGTGGTTGTCTGGGAATCCTATGACGCGGAAGAATATAACTACGATCCGGATCCGGCCAATAAGACCGACCTTCATGACTACGGCGTCGCGTGCCGCGTATTCAACTACGCTGGCGAGCCCGTCTACGTCATGGGCGACGTCATGGAGACGATCGACACTGGTTATGAAAAGATCGAAGTCGCCGTCAAGAAGGATCCTGGAACGGTTCTTAACCGCGATCAGGGCGAATTTGTCATCAATACAACGACGACGGGCGATCAGTTTGCTCCGAGCGTCGCGGTCTTCGACTGGATCAACGACAGTACGACCGGTCTTGCCGTTCCTCGATTTGTCGTCGCGTGGGCCGGGCCTAATGAGAACGCCGCCGAAGAAATCGAAACGAGCGACAATACGACCAATAGCGGCACGGGTAACAATAACAACAACAATAATAATAACAACACGGGCACGACTACCGATCTCACGTCGTATGTCGGACCGTACCGAATCTTCTACAAGTACGTCACGCCTGGCGGCGCGAACTCGAACGATTCGTCGATTACGATTTCCGGTAAGAACTTCTCCAACTCCTCTTATGGGGACGGAGTGGTTTCCGGCGAAAACGATCGTTACGGCACGGAAGAGTCGACCGGCTCTGGCTTCTATCGTCCGATCGACGTTAAACCGGAACTTCCGGCGGCGGCTGATCCGACGACTCCTGCGGAAAGCTCCGAGGTCTTCCGCATTGCGGGTACCGACGGCGACGACGTTGTGAAGATCATTACTGGCGCGAACGGCTCCATCGTCGTCACGCTCAACGGCGAAACGGTCGCGATTCCTACCGGCGTCACGACGATCTTCGTCGACGGCGGCGCTGGAAACGACACGGTCGCCTACGAAGGCGCGTCGAACGAATCCGTCGAAGTTTCCGCTTCGAAGGTCGCTTTCCGCGGCGCTCAAGACGTCGTCCTGACCGGTTTCGAATCTGTCGACGCTTCCGGCAAGCTTGGCGATCTGGCGATTGCCGCTTCGTCGAACGCCGACAAGGTTACGCTTGCTCCTAACGCGGCGACCTTCAACTCCCTCGGCTTCTCCTTCGCCGCGACCGGCTTTGGCGCGGCGACTGCGGACGGCGCGGGCAAGGCTTCCGTCGTCATGACGGGTACCGACGGCGACGACGCGTTGACGATCTCGGGCGGCGCGTCGAACTTCGTCGGCGCGGGCTTCGAGTTCAACGCGAAGAACTTCGCCTCCGTTCGCGCTAACGGCGGTCTTGGTTCCGACAGCGCGAAACTTTCCGACGTCAAAGCCCTAACCGCTTCCGACGGTTCGCTCGTTGCGACGCTTGCCAACGGTTCTGTCGCCGCGTTCGGATTTGAATCGATCGAGGCCGCCGGCGCCGCTGCGTCGAAGGCTAACCTGATCGGCACGAAGGGGGACGAGACGGTCGTAACCGACTCTACCGGCACGACGACGACGTTCGAATCCGGCGCGACGATCAAGACGACCGGTTTCGCCAGCGAGACCTTCGACGGTCGCGGTGGAAACGACTCCGCCGCTATCGTCGCCGGCGCGGGCGCGAACGTCTTCGAAGGATTTGCGCAGAGCGCGACCTTCACGAACGGCGCCAATACTCGCGCGTTCAACGGCTTCTCGAACGTCAAGGTCTTCGGTTCCGAGACTGAAGCGAAGTCGTCCCTCGTCGCGACGTTGCACAATACCGCGCGTGAAGACGTCTTCACTGCGTTCGGCGACGTCGTCGAAATGGACGTCGACGGCGATAACCTCTACACGATCGTCGCCGCCGATCAAGTCGCCGTGAAACGCGATTTCGCCGACGCCGATAAGTTTGACGTCGCCGACGATCTCGACGTCGACTTCACCGCCGACGATTGGACGCTCTGATTAAAACATGGAACGAACCGTCTCTAGGAGGCGGTTCACCCTCTGAAAATTTAGAAATTGAACGTCGTCTATAACAGGACGACGTTCTTTTTCTTTTTGCTCGATAATTTCTTCTATTAGGCTTATAGGTCGTCTTGACCGTAAGCCTGAATATTTGTAAAATACCCTAGATTCTCTCTTTTTGTTTTACTCTTGGAGCGAGGATCGCGATAAGATAAACCCTCAGAAAATAAACGCGGATTACTATGGATTTACAAGAATCCTTTGACGGCGTGAGCGGTTTCTTTGGAAACCTCTCTCGTTGGTTTGAAAATAAGGTCACTTCGATGTTCGGCTCCTCTAACGAGCGCGAGCTCAAGAAAATAATGCCGCGCGTGCAAGCGATTAACGCGCTGGAACCGAAATATCAGGCGATGTCCGACGAGGAATTGCGCGAGCAAACCGCTCTTTTCCGCAAGAGACTTGCCGCCGGAGAGACGCTCGACGATTTGCTCGTCGAAGCGTTCGCCGTCTGTCGCGAGGCAAGTCGAAGAACTATCGGATTGCGGCACTATGACGTTCAGCTCATCGGCGGCATGGCTCTCCATGAGGGAAAAATTGCCGAAATGATGACGGGCGAAGGTAAAACTTTGGTCGCCACCTTGCCCGCTTACCTCAACGCCCTTGAAGGGAAGGGCGTTCACGTCGTTACCGTAAACGACTACCTTGCGCGGCGCGATATGGAATGGATGGGCCCCGTCTATATGGCGCTGGGCATGACCGTTGGGTCAATCCAAAGCAATATGTCTACCGCCGATCGTCAGTACGCGTACTCTTGCGACGTCACGTATGGCACGAACAACGAATACGGCTTCGACTATCTGCGCGACAACATGCGTTACGCGCGAAGAAACGATTCGAACTTTCCTTCCGACGTCCAGCAGTCTCAAGGGGCCCTTCATTTCGCGATCATCGACGAAGTCGACAATATTTTAATCGACGAAGCGCGCACCCCGTTGATTATCGCCGGTTCGGCGCATGACGACGTCACCAAATATCGCGCGGCGAACGCGATCGCCGAGCAGCTGGTTAAAGACGTCGACTTCACCGTCGACGAAAAAGACCATACGACGAATCTTACCGACGAAGGGGTGCGCCGCGCGGAACGTCTCGCCGGCGTCGAAAGCTTCTATACCGTCGGAAATATGCATTGGCCTCACCTCATCGACAACGCGCTCAAAGCGCACCACCTCTATAAGAAGGACGTCAATTACGTTATCAAAAACGGCGAGATCGTCATCGTCGACGATTTTACCGGTCGTTTGATGGAAGGACGCACCTGGAGCGACGGTTTGCACCAAGCCGTTGAAGCGAAAGAACGCGTCGAGGTCAAGCAAGAGAATCGCACGTTAGCGACGATCACCCTTCAAAACTTCTTCAAACTCTACGATAAGATCGGCGGCATGACCGGTACCGCGATGACGGAAGCGAGCGAATTCTGGAAGATCTACAAGCTCGACGTCCTCGCCATTCCGCCTAATAGGCCCGTGCAGCGTATTACGAAGCCCGACCTTATCTACTGCACCGAAAAAGAGAAATACAACGCCGTCGTCGACGAAATCGAACGCGTCCATAAGTGGGACTGCTTAGAGTTTAGCGACGGGAACGAAGCGTACGGTCTTCTTGGCAAAGAGGCGGACGATTATGTCGAATTCACGGAGAAGGGCGCGCGCGACGCGGTGAAAGTTCCGCGCGACAAGATCGTGAAGATTCGTCGCAAGGGCCGTCCGATCCTCGTCGGAACGGTCTCGATCCAGAAGAGCGAGTTGATTTCTCAGATGCTCAATCGACGCGGAATTCGTCACCAAGTCTTGAACGCGAAGCCCGAGAACGTTGGTCGCGAGTCGGAAATCGTCGCGCAAGCGGGGCGCCTTAACGCCGTCACGATCGCCACGAATATGGCGGGACGCGGTACGGATATTATCTTAGGGGGTAATCCCGAGACGTTGGCGTGGTCGATTTTCCAGACAAAATATCCCACGCGTTTGGACGTTCCTCAAGACGAATGGCGCAAATGCGTCGAGGAAATCGAGAGTCGCGAACATATGAAGGAAGAGGGAGAACTCGTTCGTTCTCTCGGCGGCCTTCATATCATCGGCACCGAACGTCACGAAGCGCGGCGTATCGACTTGCAGTTGATCGGACGTTGCGGTCGTCAAGGGGATCCGGGCGAAGCGCGATTCTATCTCTCATTGGAAGACGATCTGGTTCGCATCTTCGCGGGGGATTGGGTGAAGAATCTTCTCACGCGTTTGGGAATGGAAAACGGGCAGGCGATTGAAAGCCCGATGGTGACGCGTCGTATCGAAGGCGCGCAAAAGAAGCGTGAAGAATTCAACTTCGATATTCGTAAAAACCTTCTGGAATACGACGAAGTCATGGATATGCAGCGCAAGCGCGTGTATTCTTATCGACAGCGTATCCTCGACGGCGGCAATACGAAAGATTTCGTTCTTCAGATGATCGACGCGCAGTTGAAGAAGCGTCTTGACGGGTTCCTTGCGCCAAATTACGGCGCGGAAGCGTACGCCGTTTACGCCGCGCGACAGTTGAACGTCGAATTCGACGCCAAGCAGTTCGTCGGTATGAATTCCGGCGAAGCGATAGAATACGCGCTCGATCATGCGCGTCGCATGTCGGAAACGATCGCTCTTGACCTTGTCGAAGAGAATCTTCCCGACGACGCTCCCGAGTCGGAATGGAACTGGCAAGCGTTGACGAAGGCCGCTAACGCGCGCTGGCGATGCGCCTTGAGCGACTCGGAGTTGCGTAAGCTTGGACGCGAAAACGTCGCCGAATTCCTCATCGAACGCGCCGGAAAGTTCTGCGATAACACCGATCTCTCCGCTGGTTCTCCGCTCCTTGCAGGCGACTATGGCGTTCGCACCGCTTGCCGATGGCTGCGCGACAAATTTGGCGTGACGATCAATCCTGACGAAGCGGTCAAACTCGAACCGTCGGCGTTCATGGAGCTGGCGCGTCAAAAGACCCTCGAAGGCTATGCCGAGCGCGAAGCGAGATTCCCCGTCTTGGTGGGATTGGCGCACTTTACCATTCGCGATCAGAACGGTCGACGTTACGACCGCGACGGCGTCGCCGATTGGGCGTCCCGACGTTTCGGCGTCCAGCTCGACGTTGAAGAGTTGCGCAATAAGCAGCGTCACGAGATTGAACAATTACTTTACGACGTGAGTCGTCAGTCTTCGCAACAGGCGCTTCCGTATTATGAAACGATGCGCCAGAAGCTCGCCAATCTCTTCAACGAAGAAAACGTCAACATTGACCTCATTCGCGCCAAACGCGACGAGAAGATCGCGCGAAACGACCGCATCACGTCGAACGACGTGCGCAAGATTCGTCGCGACGCCCCCGCGCTTGCCGACTTGTGCGACTGGCTTAACGCCGAGTTGAGGCAGAATCTGACGGTGGAAGAGCTGTCTCAATGGGACGTGCTCCTCCTCGAAAACCGGATCGAGTCGATGATCGAGAACGAGTTTAATCCCGAGATGCGCAAAGTGGAACGCTCTCTCATTTTGGGAATTCTCGACGCGTCTTGGAAAGAACACCTCCAAGTAATGGATCACCTGAAGTCGAGCGTAAGCTTCCGCGGATACGCGCAAGTCGACCCGAAGGTCGAATACAAGCGCGAAGGTATGCGCGTTTTTGACGCGATGTGGGACGGCGTTTTCGAACGCGTCACCGACTACGTTTACCGCGTCGAACAACTTGACGAAAACTTCATCGGCTCCACGTGGTCCGACGCGGATCGCGTCGGCGCCGCGCAGCATCCTCAGCAGGCGGCGGTTTCTCCCGAGGTTCAGAAGACGATGCGTCAGCAAGAAGAAGCGATTGAAGCGAGTAAGGAAAAAAAGGTCGAAACGATCCGAAATAAGTCGCCTCGCGTTGGTCGCAACGACCCGTGCCCATGCGGCAGCGGCAAGAAGTACAAGCATTGCTGCGGACGCGAATGAGCGTTTTTCACGATGAATTTTTAAAGCGACGCGATCTCGACGATCGACGTCGCTTTTTTTGTCTTTCGACCAGGGGAGGGAAAAGTGAAAAAGTGACGAATTTCGCGCGTTTAGAGCCCTTTACGGCCCTGCCGCTCCGGTTGTTCTTTAATTCTTTTGAGATATAATAAAAGAGGATGTATTTTTGACGCGTAGAGCGCGTTTGCGGCGATTTCGCCGTTCCGAAAGAGAAAGATTACGCAATGGCAGACGATGAGAATTTCGAGAATCGCGACGATCTGAACGCGAATAATTTTGACAACGGGGAAGGGGAGCGCCCATCCGACGCCTATCCGCTTCGTCCAATACATAACGCGAACGGGCAGTTGATTCTACCGGACGGTTCGAAGTTGGTGAAGTTGCCGATCCAAGACGAACTCAAAGAGAGCTATCTGACGTACTCGATGAGCGTCATTGTCAGCCGCGCTATTCCCGACGCGCGCGACGGTCTCAAGCCGTCTCAGCGACGTATTCTCGTCGCCATGAACGACTTAGGGCTCGGTCCGCACTCTCAACGCGTCAAATGCGCTAAGATTTCCGGCGACGCGTCCGGTAATTACCATCCGCACGGCGAAGCGATTATCTACCCGACCTTGGTCCGCATGGCGCAAGATTGGAATATGCGCCACGTCCTTGTCGACAAACAAGGAAACTTCGGATCGATCGCCGGTTTGCCCCCTGCGGCGATGCGTTATACGGAAGCGCGTCTTTCCGGTGTCGCCACCGCGATGTTGGAAGATTTGAATTCCGACGTCGTCGACTTTACGCCGACGTACGACGAAACGCGCATGGAACCGCAAGTTCTTCCTTCCAAGGTTCCGAACTTGCTCGTCAACGGGGCCAACGGTATCGCCGTCGGTATGGCGACGAGTATTCCGCCGCACAATCTTGGGGAAGTCTGCGACGCGGCGATCGCGGTAATTGACAATCCTGACGTCACGATCCCCGAACTTCTAAAGCTCTGTCCCGGTCCCGACTTCCCCACCGGCGGTATAATCTGCGGCTCAAAGGGAATTCGACGCGGGTACATGACGGGACGCGGAAATATCGTCGTTCGCGCGCGCACTCATATCGAATACGGCGCTAAGGGAAAACGCAATCGGATTATCATTTCCGAAATTCCTTATCAACAGGCGCGCGACCGCATTGAAGAAAAGATCGCCGAGACGATTAACGAAGGCCGAATTAACGGCGTCGCGACGATTCGCAACGAATCCGACTTGAAAGAGCCGGTGCGCCTCGTTCTGGAACTCAAAAAAGACGCCGATCCGAACGTCGTTCTCAACCAGCTCTATCAGTACACGCCTCTACAAGATTCCTTCTCGATCATCCTTCTCGCGCTCGTCGACGGTCGTCCGCGCGTGATGAATTTCAAAGAGCTGATCGTCGAATTCTTGCGTCATCGTCGAACGGTGATTCGCAGACGTACGAATTTCTTGCTCAATAAGGCGATTCGTCGGCAACACTTGGTTGAAGGTCTCTTGATCGCGCACGCCAATATCGACGAAGTCATTCGCACGATCCGCACCTCTCCGGATCAGCCGACCGCCAAACGTCGCTTGATGGAGATCCAATGTCCCGCCGCGCTCCTGGAGCGTTGCTTGGGGAACGACGGTTTCGAGGCCTTCACGAAGGCGCGCGGCGTGAAAGAAGGATATACGTTGACGCCTGTTCAAGCGGACGCGATTTTGCGCATGACGCTCGGACAACTGGTCAATCTCGAACAACAGAAACTCGCCGACGAATACAACTCTCTCCTCTCGGAAATCGCCGAATACCGCAGGATCCTCTCCGACGAAGCGAATATCTTGGCGATTGTTCGCAACGATCTCGAAGAGGTCAAGAAAAAGTTTGCCGATAAAAGACGCACAGAAATCCAGCACGACGAAATCGTCGACGTTGAGGACGAAGACCTTATCGAAGAAGAGACGATGGTCGTTTCGATCACCTCCAACGGCTACATTAAGCGAACGCCTTTGGACGAATACAAAGCGCAGCGTCGCGGCGGCAAGGGCGTCAAAGGCGCGAAGATTGTCGACGAAGATCCGGTTCGCCATCTCTTTGTGTCGAGCACTCATAATTATTTGATGTTCTTCACAAACAAGGGACGCGTTTACTGGCAGAAGGTTTACGGAATTCCGCTATCCGCGCGCGACGGCAAGGGACGCAACCTTGTTAATTTGCTGAGTTTAGATTCGGACGAAAAGATCGCAAGCTGCCTCGCGATTCGCGACTTCGATCAGGAGAACGCGTATCTGGTCATGGCGACGCGCGACGGTCTCATCAAGAAAACGACGTTGAAGACCTTTGGCAAACCTCGTAAGAAGGGCGTTTTTGCGATAAAATTGCGCGGAGAGATCGATCCCGATGCGACGCCGGAAGAAAACGCGCAGGCGGAAGCGCTGGCGAAGGAGACGGGAGAACGTCTCACGCCGAAAGACGCGCTTGTCGCGGTCGACGTGTGTCGCGACGGAGACGAAATCTTCTTGTCGACCGCGTCTGGACGCACGATTCGCTTCCCGCAAGGGAACGTACGCGCGATGGGGCGAACGTCGTCCGGCGTGCGCGGCGTGAGACTCGCGTCCGACGACGTCGTCGTGGGAATGGCGATCGCCGAAGAGAATGCGTATCTTCTTTCCGTCTCGGAACACGGGTTTGGAAAACGCACCCCGATCGGTCCTAACGCGCCTCTTGGCGCTTCGGACGCCGACGACGAAACGGACGACGACGCGACGACTCTCGAGGACGCGACGAACGTCGACGAAGCGCCTACCAACAAGCCGTATCCGACGAAGCGTCGCGGCGGCAAGGGCGTTCTCGATATGAAGACGTCAAAGCGAAACGGCTCCGTGGTCGACGTTTTGCGCGTTGACGCCGGGGACGAAATCATGACGATCACCGCGTCGGGAATGATTCAGCGTTTCTCTGTCGACGAGATTCGCGTGACCGCGCGCAATACGCAAGGCGTGCGCCTCATGAAACTGAAGGAAGACGACCTCATCGTCGCCGTGAATCGTATTCCGCGCGACGAGATCGATCCTTCGTCGAAAGACGAGTCGGATTTGGAATCGGACGACGCGGAAAACGCAAATTCCGATTCTTCGGAAGAATGATTTTTAAAGCGTTTAAACGTTTGCGTCGCGGACGTTTGAACGCGCCTTGATATATTATATTGAGTCGCGTCTTCGGGCGCGAACGCTTGTCATTATTTAGGACGAGCGACCCGTGAAAAGGTCGCCGCAAGGGCGTTGATATGAGTCTTTGGAAAATAGCTTGGAAAAGTATCCAGCACCGATCGTTGGCTTCGACCCTCACCGCGCTGTCGATGGCGCTTGGCGTCGCGCTGGTCGTGACGGTTTTGGTCATCAACGGAGTCGTTGGAAAATCGTTTCAGCAGGGCGCTCAAGGGTACGATCTCATCGTCGGCGCTAAGGGGAGCAAGTTGCAGCTGGTTTTGAGTGCCGTTTTCTATAATCAGGATCCGGTTGGACTCATTCCTTACGAATATTATGAACTCATGCGCTCGTCGCGATATTCCGCCGAAGTTAAGACGGCGATTCCGATCGCGCGCGGCGACAATTATCAGGGCTCCCCCGTCGTGGCGACGACCCCCGAGTATTTCCGTTCCGTCACGAAGTCCGACGGCAAGCCGTACACCCTCCAAAAGGGAGAATTCTTCAAGAACGTCGATTATTACAGCGCCGTTATCGGATACGCCGTCGCGAAGAAGAATAAGCTACAAATTGGGGACGAGATTCGTTTTGGTCACAATAGCGGTCGTCGCGACGACGATCTTCACGAACCCTTTAAGATCGTCGGTATTCTCGATCACACGGGGAGTCCGAACGACCGCGCGGTCTTCGTGAATCTTGAAGGTTTCTACAAGGAACACGAACACAGCGCCTCTTCGGAAACGGTCGACTACTCGTTGCGCGAAGAAGAGCTGTCGAAGAAACGCGCCGAACTCGGTTTGGAAGAGATCGACGTGGAACATGAAGCGGCTGAAGCGGATCATGACCACGAAGGCGAAGATGAACACGGCCACGCGCATGAACCGCAGCCTCGACGTTTGACGGCGATTCTTCTCATTACGAAGGATCAAGAAGTCGCCGCCGCCGCGACGAAGGAAGAGATTGACGCCGCGACCGTCATGCCCGGCGTTGAAATCTCGGAAAGTCAGATTGTCACTCCCGACCGCGTCCAGGTTATCGATACCGCCGTGACGGCGCTTCCCGCGAAGATCGACGGCGAGCTGTTAGAAGCGCAAGCCGTCGCGCCGGTGCAGGAAATAGCCGCGTTCTTCCAGGACGTCATCGGCAATATTCAGAGCGTCTTGATTATCTTTGCGATCCAAGTCGTCATCGTCGCGGGCGTAGGGATGATGGTTAGTATTTATAACTCGATGAACGAACGCCGCCAGGAAATCGCGATTATGCGCGCGTTAGGCGCTCGTCGTTCGACGGTTATGTCGATCATCCTTCTCGAATCGATCCTCTTGTCCCTCGGCGGCGGCGCGTTAGGCGCTCTTATCGGACACTTGGCGATCGGCGCGCTCGCTCCTTTGATTATGTCCTATGCGAACGTGATGATTCGTCCTTGGGACTTCCAGCTTGCGGAATTGATTCTGATTCCCGGCTTAGCGGGTCTTGCTTCGATCGTCGGCTATTTGCCCGCCGTGGTCGCGTATCGCACCGACGTCGCGCAATCGCTTCAGTCTTGACGCGGCGCGTTCCCTCGTTCTTTAACGCGTCGCCTTGCGCGGCGCGTCAATTATTAATCCTTTGGCTTTTCGAGGAATGACGCATATGGCTAAAGATATTTTTGACAGCTCGCTCAAGGGCGTCTATCATAATATTGACGTTTCTCAGCCGGCGGAGGAGACCGTTGATTACAAACAGGTCGCGACCCTCGGCGTCGAAGCGTTAGTCGCCGCTATCGTCGGTATTTTAGGCTTTTTCTGGACGCCCTTTATCATCGCGTCGATTTTAGGACTCGTTTTGGGAATTTTGGCGCAGCGTAAGATTATGCGCGCGCCGGAGGAGATCACTGGCGGCGCGATGACGATGGTTGCGATCGTGCTGAGCGCCGTGTTGGCCGTGACGTCGAGTTGCTGGCGCGCCTATGCGTTCTACGTTTCGGCGCCTCCGGGATATCAGGTTCTTCCTTTCGACAATATGGCGCTGACGAAGGACGGCGAGGTTCCCGACGAAATCAAAGCGTTGGACGGCCATAAGGTCTATATTGAAGGCTTTATGTATCCGACGAAACAGCACGCGGGGATCGAGAATTTCACTCTTGTGCGCACTTTGGGGCATTGCCAGTTCTGTTCGCCTGGGACGAATCCTGCGGATATGATCGCGGTGCAGATGGAGCGCGGACAGTCGGTGAAATATAAGGCGAACAAATCGGTTTCCGTCGGAGGAATTTTAACGGTCGATCCTGATTGGCGCAAGCGTCAGGGGGCGATTCCGTACAGCATAAAGGCGAGCGTTTTCCGTTGAGACGCCGACTTAACGGCCCTTGTCGCAAGGGCCCTTTCTTATACAATAAGACGACGCATAGGTAGGTCGTCAGGGTTATTGTGCGCGACTCCGGACGTTCAGAGACGCGCGAACGGAACGACATAACTTCTAGTATTGAAGACGAGGTAGTGGAATATGGCTTACGACGTTACTCTTATCACCGGAGATGGAACAGGACCCGAATTAGCGGAGGCGGCGCGCAAATGCATCGACGCGACTGGCGTTCAGATCAATTGGGACGTTCAGGAAGCGGGCGTCGACGTTATGGAACGAACGGGCAATCCTCTGCCCGCGTCGGTTCTTGAAAGCGTTCGTCGCACGCGCGTCGCCCTGAAGGCTCCTATTACGACGCCGGTTGGAACCGGATTCCGTAGCATCAACGTACATCTTCGCCAAGAGCTCGATCTCTTTGCCTGCGTTCGTCCCTGTAAGTATTACCCCGGCGTTCGCTCTTACTTCTGCTCCGTTCCCGTCGACCTGGTGATTTTCCGCGAAAACACGGAAGATCTCTATTCTGGAATCGAATTTGAGCGCGGAACGGAAGCGACGAAAGAACTCATCGAGCAGGTCAACCGCCTGGCGACGGGACGCGGCGTTGCGACCGGTTATGAAGAAACGGGCGTTTCGATCAAGCCGATTAGCGTTTCGCGTTCCGACCGGTTAATTCGCGCGGCGTTCAACTATGCGCGTGAAAACAATCGTCGGAAGGTCACCGTCGTTCACAAAGCGAATATCATGAAGTTCTCCGACGGTTTGTGGCTTGAAACCGCTCGCAACGTCGCGAAGGATTTCCCGGAGATCGAATTTGACGAACGCATCGTCGACAATATGTGCATGCAGCTCGTCCAGAAGCCTGAGCTTTACGACGTCGTCGCTCTCCCGAACCTTTACGGCGATATTTTGAGCGACCTTTGCGCGGGCCTCGTCGGCGGTTTGGGCGTCGCTCCTGGCGCGAATATCGGATACAACGGCGCCGTCTTCGAAGCGACTCACGGAAGCGCGCCGAAGTATAAGGGACTCAACAAAGTCAATCCCGTCGCTTTGATTCTTTCCGGCGTTCTCATGCTCCGTCATTTGAAAGAAACCGACGCGGCGAATCGCCTTGAAAACGCCATCGCGGAAGTCATTCGCGAAGGTAAAGACGTCACGTACGACTTGAAAGCTGACCGTAACGATCCTACCGCCGTCGGAACGCAAGAAATGGCCGAGGCGATCTGCAAGAAGCTTGCGTGAGCGACTTTCTGAAAAGAGATTAAACGAAAAGAACCGACTCTATTCCGATAGAATCGGTTCTTTTTCTTTAGCCGTCTAAACTTCTAAAAAAACGCGTTCATCTATCTTTTCCTTCCTCTTTAAGAAACGCCGGTTGAGACAATCTTCTTGAGTCATAGATATTTCTTATATTTAGATTTGTTTAACTAGAACGGCGCTTTTGCGGACGAAATGTGTTATACTAGATATTCGAGCGCTTTGCATCACTCGCCGCGCGCAGACGACTAGGAGATTGGATTAGGACGTAAGCGTTTCGGTATTAAGGAGATCTATAATGAAGTTAGCTAAGGAGTTTGCTCGTTGTTTCCATCGATATTTGGGATGGGGAGCGGGAATAGTCTTTCTTTTCTTTTGTCTCACGGGCTCTCTCTTCCTCATTAAACCTGAGATAGAGCGAATCGCGGAGCCGTCGCGTTACGTTACGCCCGCGCATCCTGGCGAAGAAATCTTAACGCCCGACGCGTTTATCAAGAATTTTGAAAGCCTTGAATCGTCTAGTTTTAGCGTTCCGACGACGATTCGCGTTTTGGAATTAAAGACGTCGAAGGACACGAGCCGCGCATGGAGCGTCCTTGTCGGCGCGAAAAACGACAAGGAGTCGTGGGTTTACATGGCGACCGCCGATCCATACACGGGGGAAGCTCTTAGTTACGGTCCTGGAAAACTGAGTCATTTTTTCACGACCGTTCGCTCTTGGCATGATTCTCTCGGATTGACGGGGGAGAAAAAGAAAACGGGGCGCGCTATTGTCGGGTATTTAGGATTGGCGATCGCGGTCGTGCTTTTGACCGGTCTAATCATGTGGATTCCGAGCCAATGGAAGAACAAAAAGGCGTTGGCGAATTCTTTCCTCCCCGTCGTTTCCAAGGGATCGCGCCGCGCTGTTTTTAGCCTTCACAACGTGTTGGGATTCTATTCGACGCTTGCTCTTTTATGCATAACTCTGAGCGGCGTCTGGATTTGCCTCCCGTGGTTCCAGAAGACGGTCGACTGCGCTTTATGCGTCGAATCGAAAGACTCCGCGCACCCTCGGGCGCCCTCGCAGCAACTTGTCGCGTGTAGTTGCTCTGATTGTAAAGGCGAATGTAAGGGGAACTGCTCGTGTCAAGAAAAGGGTCAGGGACATGGCCAAGGCTTAGGGAAAGGTCAGGGTCAGGGCCAAGGCTTAGGGAAGGGCCAGGGACATGGCCAAGGTTTAGGGAAAGGTCAGGGTCAGGGCCAAGGCTTAGGAAAAGGTCAGGGTCAGGGCCAAGGCTTGGGGAAAGGGCAAGGTCAGGGCCATGGACAAGGAAACGGCATGGGCGCCGGACATGGAATGGGGCAAGGAAAGGCTGTCGACCCCGCGTACCCAGATTCAACATACGGACTTGGAATTCGCGCCGCGCGATCTCCTCGTAATACAGGGGTTAAGCCCAAGATTGTCGCAATGCTCAACGCGCCGACTCCTTTCAAATCTGGAGATAAAGGCGACGCGCTCGCCGTCCTTGGAGAGGTTATTTCGGCTCAAAGCCGAACGACTCCGAAGTTTGCCGGATACGATATCATTCTTCCCGAAGAGGGGTCTGACAACGCTCTTTCGATTCGCGAATACGATCCGATCTGCGGAGCCTATGAATCGGACGTCTATTATTGGGACGCTTCGTCGGGAGAACTTCTCGGCGTGAAATCGCCCTCTGACAAGCCTTGCGGAGAAAGAATTCGCGGTTTAATTAAGCCGTTCCATATGGCGATGTTGGGCGGCGCAATTTGGCGTTACATTCTTCTCCTCTTTACCCTCGGCGGCTGTCTTTTGTCCGTGACCGGATATCTGATTATGACCAACAGATTGTCGGCAAAAAACGGTAAAAAGTGAAGGAATTGATGAAAGAGGCGCCTCCGACGCGGGACGCCTCTTGCTTTTTTTGAAACGAAAAGTAGAATGTCCCGTGAGAGTGATTTATAACTTTCATTACGATTGTGAAAAATAATCCAGCTAGGATAAGGCATAGGGAATGAGGGCGTTGAGTAGTCAAAAGACGCGAGGAAAGGGATTGGCGGCGAAGATATTCGCGTGGTCTTTGTCCTTGTATTGCGTCCTGCTATATTCCGTTCTGCCGTCCTTTGTCTATAGCGCTTGCACTGGAGAATATTTCGTCCTTGGTTGCGAGCCGTACGAACATCAAGCGCGATGGCATGGTCAACTCGGTCATATCGTTGACGAGGAGTTGATCCATATGAATCCGGTGACGATTCAGTCTCACTATCGCGAAGCTGTTCGAATTTGTTTAAACCGTCTTTGCCGAGACGGTTCCCATCATGAGCGACATTGTTGTTGCGTCGATTTCTTTAGATCCCCCGCAAGCGCGCGCGCTTCTTTCAGAGATAGGATTGGATTTGTTGAAAAAGCGATTCCTCTTTCGGTTCTTCTTCCTTCCTTTGAGTCTGATTCGCTCGGAGCGATCGGCTCGTTTTATCGCCTAAAACCGGACGAATTCAGTCATGCTTCGATACGTCTCCATCTGTTTCTGAACGTCATGCTGAATTGAAGATCGTCGACGCCTTTGGCGTCTTTTCCCTCCGCGCGGAGGAGAAACAAGGCTGGAACGTTATCAACGCAAACGTTCCAGCCTTATTTCTTTAGATTTCTCGTAATGTCTTATTCTCAGACTTCGAAATTGCAGTCCGGTTCTTCCGCTAATGGATCGCCGGTGAGCGCGTAAGCGCGCGAACGGCTCCCGCCGCAAACGTGACGGTAAGAGCACTTGCCGCATCGTCCCTTGTAATTGTCAGGGTTTTGAAGCAATTTGAAGAGGGGATTGTTTTGATAGACGTCGACGACAGAATCTCGCGGGAAGACGCCGCAAACGATCGGTAAGAACCCCGCGGGGAAAATCTCGCCGTTATGTCCGACAAACATGATGCCGCGTCCGTCGGTAATTCCTAGAGGAGCGCGCGAACGACGCGTTTGACCGACTTCCGCCATTCCTTCGTTTCCTTGCGGCGCAACGTTGATTTCTTGCGATTGCGTTTTCATTGCCGCCGTGAATGCGGAGCGAGGGAATTGGGGCCGATTTTTCGGCGCGGCCAGGGGATCGCCTCCTTGTTCAAGCACGAAACGTCGATAGTGGGGCGCTTCCGTCGTTTTGACGGTGTAGGGGCGCGTCTTCGAATGTTCGTAGAGTCGAGCGAAGACCTGGCGATATTCGTCGGGCGAAATACGCGTTTCTTCAACGCCGCGTCCGACGGGGACGAGGAAGAAGACAGACCACATCATAACGCCTTTGTCTTCGAGCATTTCCGCGATTTCGTCGACGAGATTCCAGTTTCGACGCGTGATCGACGTGTTGACCTGAACGGGAAGTTCGAGGTCGCGCGCGTATTGGAGCATCTCCATCGCCTTGTTGAAGCTTCCTTCGAAGCCGCGGAAGGCGTCGTGAACTTCGGGATTCGGACCGTCGATGCTAATTCCGATAGCGGAGACGCCCGCTTCTTTTGCTTTTTTGAAGGCGTCAAATGTGGCGAGGGGCGTCGACGACGGAGTGAGCGCCGAACCGATACCTAGATCCGTTGCATGACGAATTAACTCGAAGAGATCGGCGCGTTTGAGAGGGTCGCCGCCGGTAAAGCAAATCGTCGGTTTACGCGGAAAACGCGCGACGTCTTCGAGAAGTCGCATCGAGTCCTCGTGAGACAGTTCGTCAGACGCCGCGCTCTCTTGCGCGCTCGCTCGACAGTGTTTGCAGACGAGATCGCACGCTCTGGTGACCTCGTAATAGAACATCAAGGGATTTTTGCCGAAATCGTCGACCGTGTAAGGGGTATGATGCATTTTACGCTTCTTTATGTTGAGTTGTAACGCGCATGGCGCGGGACGTTGCAATAAAAAAAGGCCGAAACGAAACGTGAAACGTTCCGCTTCGACCGCTGATCTTTGAAAATCACATTCCGGGACGCGGTTGACGCGGCGCCTGCATCGCGCGGTTTTGCATACGCGCTGCGGCGTTCATTTGACCGTAGGGGTTGAAGTTCGGAACGAACGGGGTGAAACCGCCGATATACGGAGTTGAAAGAATCGCGTTTTGCGTTTGTTGCTGACGCAGATCGTTGAGGTACTGCATGAGCACCTTGGAGTTGATCGTCTCGAGCTTAACGACGCGGACTTTACGCACGCTTTCTTCAAGGATTTCCTTGTCGACTTCCTTGACGTACTCTTCAATCTCCTTCGCAAGTTCTTCGGGGGCGTAAACTTCGAGGCACCCAGAGGTCGGATTGGGGGAGATTCTCGGCGACAGGTTGCCGGGAAGGAGCGTCGTTTGGAACTTTCGTGAAAACGCGTTCATGACCTGCTGCGCCATGCGGCTTGGCGAGGTGTTTTCAACCTTGATCTTATAGGGTTTGGTGATCGGTTGCGGGAAGAGGTCGACGTCGTCGAGAAGGACAAGCATGGCGCCGACCGCGTCGCGATCTGACTTTGATCCGTAGACCATCAACGTGTTGAGGGCGACGTCCGCTTGAAAGGTCAACGGCGTGCGCGGCGAAATATCGCGAATATTTATGCCGGAGCCGTAGCCATAGCCATACAGACCATACTGATTGGCGTTGTTATTGTTGTTGATACGATCGGCGAGGTACGTCTGCAACCTCGGCAATAGTTGATTCACGCCGACGTTCTCAATACGGTAAACCGTGTAGTTCTTGCTTTCGAGAAGGATGCGGTCGCGCGCCTTCTTTAAGTTCTCGTCGGTCATGTAGGAGAGGTATTTCTGAGAAGAAGGATTCAAATACTCCGAGGAATCGTCGAGGGCGTCTCCAATTTCTTCGTCGGCGGGCGCGCTTACGTTTTCTTGAGTTGACTCCATTTCGCTGTTAAACTCACCGACAGTCGTCGCCAAGCTTTGCTGGAACGCCTCTAAAGCGGAAGGATCGCTTGAAGAGACAAGGAGGGAACCGTCGGGATTCTTAACGACGTAGACGCCCACGGGGACGTTTTGAATCTCTTGAGATTCAGGAGTCTCCGCCGCGACGGGAGTTTCGACGTCGCCTTCAAGAACGAGGGCGCCAAACGCGAGGGACGTCAAAGGGGAACGTTCAGCGGCGAAAAAAAGAGGAGCTAAAATTGAAGCAATTGAAGAGGAGGCCCCTCCGTCTTCAGACGCAGGGGCAGGTTCAACGGATTCGGCAGGAGCTGGCTCGGCAGGAGCGGGGGTCGGTTCGGCAGGCGCAGGAGTCGGTTCAGCAGGAGCGGGGGCCGGTTCGGCAGGAGCGGGGGCCGGTTCGGCAGGAGCGGGAGTCGGTTCGGCAGGAGCCGGAGTCGGTTCAGCAGGAGCCGGAGCCGGTTCGGCAGGAGCCGGGGCTGGTTCGGCAGAAGCCGGAGTCGGTTCGGCAGGCGCGGGAGCTGGCTCGGCAGGAGCGGGGGCCGGTTCGGCAG
>CAKVCP010000019.1 GCA_934725735.1 uncultured Thermoguttaceae bacterium | reverse complement strand
CCATTGATATTCGGTCGCCGTGAGGCCGACGCCGGAAGAGGCGGAGAGAATCGTCAGCGTATCGCCGGAAAGAATCGCCGAATCGTACCCCTTCGAGCCGCTCAGAGAATCGAGCGTTTGCGTTCCGACAAGTTTGTAAGCGCCCGAGGAGCCTTCTGCGGAATAAACGCTAACCGAGCGCGCGCCGTAGTTAAACGTCACAAGTTCGGAGGAGCCGTCCCCGTCGAGATCGGAGAGGTCGCACGCGTCGACGCTGGCGCCAAGTTCCACGCTATACGCCGCGCTCGCTTCGGGCGTATACGTCGAAAGAGACTCCGACGCGAAGCCGCCCCAGTCGGCGTTGAGCATCTCGCGATTTTCCAAGGTTTCGAGGGAAAGACGGCGCGAATGGCGCGCTGAGTCGTTTGAGTTCGATTCGAAAAATCGTGCAAATAATCTGGTCTTCATTTATATGACGCCCTGCGGTTATTGATTTCTAGTCGACGCGAAGGAAACGCGGACGCTCGCGTCCTTCTCGCGCATTGTAGTAAAACGCGCCCATTCAAGCTACGTCAATTATATCGGAAGACGACCAAAAAAAACGTCGCGATTCCGATTCGCGTCAAATTTTCCACAAATCTTTCTTATTTTACGACCGACTTCCCGCGACAACTCTGCGCAAAACAAGACGGCTTCTTCTCTTCGACGCCGTCGCGCCGAAAAAGTTCCTCGTTCGCTCTCTAAAAAAAGACGGGCAAGCCTTCGCCTACCCGTCTTCGTCGCTCATTTCTCATCGCGCGAGTCGGAATCGTCCTCTCTCTCCGCGTCCCAATCGTCCTGGTCGTCGTCGGCTTCCTCGTCGTCGACGGTGAAGTAGTCGTTAAAATTCTCATTCCCCTCCGACTTGTCGTCGTTATAGAACCGGGAAGAATCGCCGCCGTCTCCGAAGACCGACGTCCACGCGTCGTAGTCTGGCGCGTCGGCCCCTTCGCTCTCTTCGTCGATCGTCACGTAATCGACGCCGTCGTCGCGCAAGTTCGACGGACGACGCGACGCGTCTTGTCGCGAACCGAAGCCGCGTTCGTTCACCTCAAAATCGCCGCTCTCCGAAGACTGCGTCGTAAAGGTCGGGCTGATCTCCGACAACGCGCGAAGATTCGCGGACTCGTTTCCGAGCGTCACTTCGCGCTGCGTCTGCGTGTACCGCGCGTCCGCGTCCTCGGCGACCGTAAAGCTCGCGTTGACCGTCTTTTCGACGTCGGCGGTCGCGGGCTGCGCGTCGGCGGCAAGCGCCGGAGAGTCGGTCGTCGCGTCGGACGCGATCTCTTGCTCCACGCTCTCTTCGACGTCGGACTCCGCGCTGATGACGCTCGACGCGTCCGTCTTCTGCAGTTCGAAGTCGTATTCAGGTCGTTCAAGCGCGTCTTTCTCTTGAGAGATCGCCGCGCCGACGTTCTCCGCGTCGTCGAAATCGGATCCTGCGACGGCAAAGTCGTCCCCATCCGTCTCGACGGAGCCGCGTTCCACAAAATTCGGGCCCATTTCCACCGGGCGACGCACGTCGACGCGAAGTTCCGCCTCGCCGCGCGCAAGCCGCTTCTTGAGGGGAGAAAGAACGCGGAACCGGCGTTTCTCGGGATCCGTCGACGTCGGCAGGACGCACACGGAGACCCCTAGCTTCAGGAAGAGTCGGCAAATATGTTCGTGACACGTGAAGAGGAAGATCTGGCGTCCGCCCTTGGCGAATTCGACGAGAACCTTCGCCGCGATCGCCGCGCGGCGGTAGTCGAAGTTTACGAGAACGTCGTCCCAGATGAGAGGCGTCTGCACGCCGTGCTTCTCGAAGGAGACGACGAGCGCGAGTCGAATCGCAATGAAGAGGAGTTCGCGGGTTCCGCGCGACAGCGACGCCACTTCGAGCGTTTCGCCGTTCGCCGCGTCGACGAAGAGCGTGTCTTCTCCTAGCGGCGTCCAGATATTGACGTACATGCCGTCCGTCAAACGCTTCAAGAATCGGGACGCTTCGCGCAGCGTTTCCGGTTGGCGTTCCTTTTCGTACGCGCGGCGAATCTCTTCCATCATCAAGCCGGCGACGGCGCGGCTCTGCCACAATTCCGCGACGCGGTTGAGGCGCAAGTTGTACGCGGCGACGTCGAAACGCGCGCGACGCGTCTCTTTACGCGCGGCAAGCGCGTCGAGCTGTTCGCTCAGCCGACCCGACGTCTCCAACTTGTTCTTGAGTTCCGCGTCGTAACTCGCGACGCGACTTTCAATATCGGCGATCGACGCCGCGAGATTTTCGCGCGTTTCCTGATCCCCCAAAAGCTCTTCGATAACGCGCGGCTCGCAGAAATCGCCGACGCCTTCGACAAAACGTTGATCCGCCGCGTCGAGTTCCGTAATGCGCGTACAGAGGAGCTCGTAACGCTCGACCAATTCGACGAGTTCGTCGCGCGAGCGCGCCCCAAAGCCGCGCAGGTAGCGCCGCGTCTCGCGAGACTGGCGGCGATGAATCGCGATATCCTTGCGACAGCGGCGCTTAATCGCGTTCATCTCCGCAAGAGCGGCGTCTCGCGCCTTGAGCGCGTCGTCGCGTTGAACGAGGAGTTCGCGCAGTTTCGGCGTCACGAAGAAGGGAGAGGTCTCCGCAAAACGCAGCTGCGGCGCTAGCGCTACCGCCGCGTCGAAACGCTCCATAATTCCCTGACGTTCGCGTCCGAGATATTCGATCTCCGCCGCGACGCTTGCGATCTGAGCGCGGATTTCGTCCGCCATCTCCGCGCGGGAGAACAACTCGCGCGTCTGACGCGGCTTGAGCGTATCCGGAAGACACGCCGATCGGAGCCACTTTCGCCATCTCTTACGCGCCTTCTTCACGCCTTCGATTCCGCGAGCGACGCGCGCTTCGAGCGCCTTCGCTTTCTTCGTCGCCCCGCGCCACTGCGACTCAACGGGCGCGAGTCCTTCGAAGAACGTCAGCTCTTGCTTGGCGCGTTGCAGACGCGTGTCGAGCGTGAGCGCGCCCTGCCCTGCGGGAGAAGGATACTTCTCGTCGATCGTCGCGGCTTCCGCTCGCGCCTGTTCGAGCTGCTTCAGGAGCAAACCGAGGCGCCGCTGATTGTCTTCAAGCTTCATGCGATTGCGTCGTTCGACCGTCGTCTTATAGAAGACGCACCCGATCGTCGCCAAGAGCCCGACAAGCCCCGCGACAAGATCGACCTTGCTTGAGAAGAGGGACAAGCCGAATAGGAGCGAACCGACGACGACGCCCGCGCCGAGCGCGTAGAGGGGAACGCCGACGATCGCCTGCGTCTCCACAAGCGCGTGATTCTGACGCTCCAATTCTCGGCGATACGTCGCCATCTCGTCCATGCGCTTGTCGATCTCTATCCGTCGACGCAGCGCGGAAAGGAGTTTGCCCGTGCGTTCGATCGCTTCGGTCAGATTCTTCTGACCATGCGTCGTGAGCCCTTCTTCGAGCTTCAAAACAAGCGCGTTGAGCTCGTCTTGCGCTTGCGCGAGATCCGCGCGATAACGGCGCAGGCGCAGCATCGTTCTCTTGACGCGCTTCGCGGGCTTCGTGTAATCTTCGATTTCTTTGGAGAGGGTTCCCGTTTCGACGAGTTTGTTCGGCAACTTGACGGGCTTCTCCCCCGCTTTGGCCTGTCCGAGTCGCGCCGCTTCGGACGCTTGTTGCGCCGCGAGCGTCTCGTTGATCGCTTCGAGGGACGACTGCGTAATCACCAGCTTGCCGCTGCGCGCGCTGCGGATGCGGCGTTCCTCTTCCGCGAGATTTTCGTTGAGCTCCGCGAGGTCTTGACGGAGAGTTCCGATCTTTTCGTCGATCTCCTTCAGGCGCGGCAAATCTTCTTCAAGGATCGAGACGCGAGGCGCGAGTTCGGCGAGTCCAGGCTCGATATCGATCGCGTCGCGTTCGTCGCGTTTCGCGCGGTACGCGTCGCGCTGCGTTTTGATACGCGCGGCGGTCTCGTGCGATTCCTTCGTCAAACGGTTGCATTCGTCGATCGCGGAGCGCTCCACCTCGGGAACTTCGCCCATCGCGGCGATCTCTTCGCGGCGGCGGCGGCGTTCTTCCCATAGCGGAAGGAGACGCGACGCGAGTTCGCGCACGCGCTGCTGACGCGTCGCCTTATCCCGGCGATCCTGAAGCGCGGCGATCCCCTCCTCCAACGCGCGCCGTTCTTCCAAAAGACGCGAATATTCCGCGAGTTCCGTCGACGAAGCCGACGCCGCTTGACGCGCCCGCGCGCGTTCGTCGACAAGATTCGTCAAGATCGACGGTCGATCCTTCGCGTCGTAAAGGTCGTTCCGCTCCGCGACTATCTGGTGGAAGACCTGGACGAAGGAACCGCGATCCACCCCGACGCTGAGACGATAGAGCATCTGCGACGCTTCCGTTTCGTCGAGCGCGCCGAGCTTCTGCAATTCGTCCAAACCGATCGCGAAAACGCCGTTGTACGTCGATTCGTCGAGATTGCACGTAAGCGTCTTCGCAAAATAATCCCCAACCGGCGCTCCGTCGGGCCCCGTTATGACAAGAGACTCCGCGATCCGCAGCCCTGGAAGCGCGTAGAAGCGTCCGCTCCAGTTCGCCAACCCGTCGGGAGCGGCGAAGCCCGCGCGACGTTCCGCCGCAGAAAGATACGCCCCGTCGCGTTTGATATAACGTCTCTCGACGCGATGTTCTCCGAAATCGGTCGCGAGAGTCGCCGCGCCGCCGATCCAAGACCGCGCCGTATTCTGCGCCGCGTCGACCGCGCGATCCGCGCCCCCGGACTCCGGAAGCGAGCCCTGTTCCGCCGGCTCCGCAACCTCGTGCAAACCTCGGCGACGACGACCGTCGAGCGCCATCTGAATATAACGCGCTCTATCTTCGTCCGCGCCTCCGTAGAGACACGCGCGGATAAACTGCATCAGCGTCGTCTTACCCGCTTCGTTAGGACCAAAAAATACGTTTAGGCCCGGTGAAAGCTTCGGGAGAGACATATTCTCCCAGACGCCGAAACGACCGATTTGTAGCGACGTGATTTTCACGAGCCTATCTCCTTTTCGTCAAGATTCTTCTGGAAATTACGCAGTTCCGCGGAAATCACGCGGTTCTTTTTCGTCAAACTCTTCGTCGTGAGCCCCGCAAGAAGCCCCGCCGCGCCGTCCGTTTCGCTGAGCAGATCGACGCCCAGCGCGGCGGCTTCGCGCAAAGCCCGACGACGCTCTTCGAGCTTCTCCGCCTCGTCGCGCGAGTCTCCCTTCTCGTCGTCCCCCTCCGGCGCGTCCAAAGACGCCAGCGCGTAGAGCGCGCTCGTTTCCGCCGGATAATCGCGTTCGTCGAGCGCTTTGAGACGCGCCGCAAGATCGGATACGTCCGCGACCTCGCCGTCTTCCCGGCGGCGTTTCGCAATCGCGCGGCGAAGACGTTCCCGTTCCGCCCATGCGCGCGCGGATTCGGGCATAAATTCGTCAACATTCAACCCCTGCTCTTCATTTTCTTCGTAATAACGGATCATTCGCAGGTAGTCGCCGAGGATCGTTTGGCGTTCATAGTAATCTTCGGCTAATCGCTCGGGGAGATTCGCTTCGAAGTCGACTGAATAGAAGACGGGCGCGGTCTTGCCGAAATCGGAGCGCAGATCGCGCAGGATCGTCTGCGCGGTCGTTCCGTAGCGCAGCGCGGTCAACGCGGCCCCTTCGGCGTCGGCGCGCCAGGCGACGAACCAGATATTCTCCTCGATCGCGCGACCGACGAGCGCGGCGTCGGTCGTCTCTTTATCTTGAAGCGCTTTGAGACGCGATCGCGCCGCCGCAAGCGTTTCCTCTTCCGTTTGGTCTTCGGTTATCGAAAGCGTCTCGACGGACCAGCGGAGCGTCGACGTGCGAATCGGAGTCGTTTGCGCGCGACCTGTTTCGCTCACCTCGACGAGCGTCGCCCCATATTCCCCCCTCTCGCCAAAATTACGCGCGACCGGAGAACCAATGATCACCGCGAGAGAAGGACTGCGCGACAAGGTCGCGCGTTCGCGTTCCCCGCCAAGCGCCCAATATCGCGTCGCGTCCGTCTTGAGAACCTCGGCGGAAAGACGACCGCAATAGACGCCGATCGTATAGAGGTCGTCGGCGTTTTCCGTCGCCGTCGGCGCGTAACGAGGGACGACCCCAGCTTTGCCGCGACTCGTTCCGAGGAGACGCGCAACGGGAGAACCGTCGCGCATATAGAAGGTCTCTTCGACGACGCCAACGGGGAAAACGTGAACGTTCGCGGGGAGTCGGAACGCGGGGGGAAAAACGTCGGGCGAATCGGATAGTCCCGCAGCCCAGTAGACGGGGATCTTCGCGGCGTTGAGACGCTCGAACTGCTCGATGAGGAAGAGAACGCCTTGCGGTCCCGTGTCGCGCGCGCTCAGAAGGTTCCCGCTCAAGACGACAAAATCGACCTTCTCTTTCAGCGCCGCGTCAAAAACGCGCTCCGCCGAACGTCGCGGAGCGTCCAATATCGCTTCGCCATAACGTTCCGGTAGCGACGCGAGACCGTCGACCGGTTCTTCCAATCGGAAGTCGGACGCGTGAATAAATCGAAATCCTTGCGGCGTCATCATTCTTCCCTCATCTAGGCAATACAAACGCTTTCTCAGTCGGCGAAGATCGCGTCGCGAACACGCAGACCAAACCTATCTTAACCCTTGTATTCTACAATAAAAGGGCGTTCCGCGCTTAGTTATTTTCGCAAAATACCGAAATTTTAGCGGCAATCCAAACGCTCTTATCAAAAAAGACGAGTTATAACGCTTTTATAAAGAGTATGCGTTTGAACAGAAATTCCTGTTAATTCTTTCATATCGGACTTGTGTATGAAAGAAAGCCGCGATCCTTGACTTCAAGAATCGCGGCCTATTCGTCTCGTATCGGAACGGATCAGAAGCTAATCACGATTCCGTCGGAGGAACCTCCCGTCGTCTGAACGGGGGCGAGGGTCAACTTAATCTTCTCGCGAACGTCTAGGAGGAACGCCTTGGCATAGGCGTCGTCGCCGCGCCCCTTCGCGCTCTTGTAATCGACGCGATCGCTCGCGAGGATCTGATCGAGCTCGTTCGCAAGTTCGACGAGTTTCATACGCGCGATCGCGGTCATGTCGCCCATCGCCGCGCTGGAACTACTCGAAAGCGCGAAGTTCGAGAGGCGTTGCAGATACGCGCGTTGCAGGTTGCGGCGCGTCGAAGCGAGCTTCATCTCAACGCGACCGTCGGCGTTCTCTTTGAGCGCCTTGGAGACGGCGTGCCATTCGCTGAAGATCGCGTCGTTGAGCGTCGAGATCATTTCCGCGCTCGTGAAGACGTCTTCGCCTTCGGGAACGCGCATCTCGGCGTCCGCAAGGCGACCGAGCGTCGAGGAGCTCAGAAGCTGGTTCAAGATCGACGTCTGCATCGCGAGAACGTTGGCGTGAACGTCGTAGTCGTAGCGGCTCGGGATGCTCGATCCCCAATGCATCCAGCGATTCGGCGCGAGATAATCGAAGAGTTCGGAAGGAATCTGGAACGCTTCAGGACCGAAGCAATCCTTCGCGAGGAACGCAAGCGCGTCGCGTTGATCCTTCGCGGGAACGACCGCGAACGGCTTCTGAGCGCCTTCGTCTCCCTTGAAATCGCGACTGACGACAAGACCGCCGATATAGTTCGCCGCAAAGACCATGCCGTTCACTTTCCAGTTCACGAGCATGTTGTAGCGCGAGCGCATCGGAGCGAAGCTTTCGCCGTCCTTCACGATGCGTTCGTTCAAGCCGGGAAGGAGCTGATCGACCAAGCGCGCGCGAACCTTCGCGTATTCGAGAGGACTCGAACCGAGATCCCAAATATTCACGTACGGGTTCTTCGTGACGCCGTAGCAGTCTTCGTCCGTCGAGTAGCGATACTGACGCTGCGACTGTTTCGACGCGATCTTTTCAAGTTCGGGCTTCTCCGATTCGGTCGTCTTGCCGGGGAAGACGCGATAACCGTATTCGATCACCCATTCGTCGTATTCGCCGAGGCGATAGGAGAAGTAATCGCCCTGTTTTTCGCCCTTAGGCATGACGTTGACGGGCGCGTATTCCATGATGGATCCGACATAGCCGTGTTCGGTCCATTTGCTCGCGTCGTTGATTTCCTCGAGAGAATGGAGCGCGCTTTGATAGAAGTTATGGCGCAGACCGAGGGTGTGTCCGACTTCGTGGGTCACGAGAGAGCGGAGTCCCTGATCGATCATCTTGACGCGTTCTTCTTCGAGTCGCTTTTTGCGTTCGGCGACAGCTTTCTCTTTTTCAGCCTTGGCCTTGTCGGCTTCGGCGCGCGCCTGCGCTTCTTTTTCAGCCGCAGCCTTCGCTTCGGCGGCGGCTTGGCGTTCTTTCTTGAGTTCGTTGACGAAATTCTCGACTTCCGCTAAGCGTTTTGCGGAATCGTCGGAGACGCGCTGCGCGGCTTCCGCGACGACCTTCGCGTCTTCCGCCTTCTTCTCAAGCGCTTCGACGCGTTCGACAAGCGCCTTGCGCGCGCTTTCTTCCGATTCCTTCGCCTGCGCAAGCGCTTCCTTCGCCTGACGCGCTTCTTCGCTCGCTTCATTGGCGATCGTCGTCGCTTTTTCAGCCGCTTCCGCCGACTTCTGCGCGATTTCGCGAGCGGACGCGATCTGCGCCTTTTCGTCTTCCGTCACCGTCGCGTCTTCCGAAGGCGCGGGAGCCTCTTCAGCTGCGGCAACCGTTTCCTCCGCTGGAGCCGCAGCGGGCTCCTCTTCGAGACTGTTGACCGTCATGACGTCGAAGAACGTGTTCGCCAAACCGAACTGCTGCGCGTAGAAGAGCTCTTTGTCCGCCGCGTTTTCGATACGATTCGATTCGTCGTACAGGCGGCGTTGAAGTTCTTCGTCGACCGCGTAACCGCGACCGGTGAATTTGTCGAGAAGTTCTTCGGGCTTATAGAGTTCGAATTGACGCGTCCAGCTGCTCAAGAAGCCGACGGAAAGGACGACGTCCGCGTCCAAGATTTCGCCCGTCGCGGGATTCACGCGGCTCGGGCCGATCGAGAAGCCGGTGAGCGTAGAGCTCCAACGAATCGCGTTGTAGTTGATATCTTCAGGATCCCAATCGTCGTTGTCTTCTTGCTGACGAACTTCAATCGCGTTGTAGAAACCGGCCTTTTCGAACGCTTTGTTCCATTCGAGAACGGCGTCGCGCATCGCTTTGCGGTATTCGAAAGGCGTCGCCTTGTCAAGCCAGTAGACGATCGGCTTCTTCGGCAAAGACATTTCGGCGTTCGGTTCGAGTTTCTGCAAATTCCAGCGGTTGATGTAGCGCACGAAGTTGTCGTCGACCATCTTGTTGCTGACGTCGCGAACCGCCGAGTTGAAGTAACCGACGCGTTCGTCCGCAAGACGCGGTTTGTAGCCCGTGTCCTTCATCTTGCTAATCGAATAGTGAATATTGACGCCGATACCGCGCGTGTCGACGATCGTCTCGGAGCTGCCGTAAGGGCCCGCGTACGTCGCCGCGACTTCGAGCTCGATATTGTCTTTCAACGCCTTCACTTTTTCCCACGTCGATCGGTCGCGCGCGAAGCTGTAGCCGCCGAGATAGTGGGAACCGACCATCGAGAGCGAATCGCTCATGAAGAGGTTCGTCACGTCGACGACGTCGCCCCCTTGAGGGCCGCGCGCAATAATCGGGAGACTGAAAACGACGCTGTCCGTGAACGCGACGCGAAGCGCCTCTTTATCCGGTCCGTCGTTCGCGCGATAGCGATAGTTGCGTCGCACGAGTTGAACGCGATCGTCGACCTTGCGGAAACGCCAAATCATATCGTTCCCGTACGCGATCGACTGGCCGCCGTATACGTCCGCCGTTCCAATGCCGCGCGCGATCGAAATCACGCAGATATAATCCGCGTCGTATTGCGAACCTGTCAGTTCCCAGTAGAGCGAATCCTTCTTACGATACGTCGCGATCGGACCGCCGAGGCGTTCCGCTTCAGGAACAACTTGGCTCATCGGCGCATAATCCGCCGAGACCGCCTGTTCCGCCGTGACGGGAGTCCCCTCAGTATTCTCTACCAACGCCTGTTCGCCCGTGTCCGGAACCGGCGTCGATTCCTGCGCCGTCGCCGCGTTAAAAGAAAATCCCAACGCCGCAAGCGCCAAAAAATAATAATGAAGTTTCATTGAAAGACCTCGTGTCAACGCCCCTCAAAGGGCGCATACTATGATTCAGTCGCCGCAAATTTCGAAAATTCGCGCGCAACTTTCTTTTCTAACCTCATTATTTTACCCAAACAACTAACATTCTGCAAGTATTTTTTACCAACCCTGTCACATTTTCGTCAATCTCGCAATTTTACCCAACCGACACAAAACGCGCGATCGACAATAAAAATAAAAGCAGACGCTCCGCGCGTTTGCTCTCGTCGCCGTCAAACGTTCTTAAACCGCAACGCTCTAATCGACCGAAATTTCCCCCGAAACGATCTTTCGCACGATCGCCAAGTTATTCGCCAAAAAATCCTTGTCGACAAGCAGCTCGGAGAGGGCGCGCCATTCGTAACTCGCGACCTCCGCGCGTCGCACATGCAACTTCTCGAGCGCCTGCGCCTCGTCGACGCACTCCACCACAAACCAATACAGGGGAGCGCCCGCGGGCGTCTGATTCTCCGCGATCCTCTTAACGACGCGCACGTCGAGCCCCACTTCCTCGGCAAACTCGCGACGCGCCGCCTCCTCGGGACTCTCCCCGGCTTCGAGGCCCCCGCCGGGAAAGCAGACCGCTCCCGGCGCCACGACGCGCTGCGATCGGCGAATCACGAGCGTCTCGCGATTCCCGATCGATCCGTCGGAGCCCGGCTTAAAGAGAATCGCTATCGCGCTCGGTCGCGACGATCCGACGTCCTGCGGGAAAAGCGCGTAGAAACGCCCGCAAAGGAGCGTCGCGATCCAAAGCCCAAAGTTCGAGCCCACCGCGTTCTGAATCATGTCCCCTACTTCGCAAAAACGCCCCGTATAACGCTGGAGAAACTCCGACCCGACGCCCCAAATCACAAGGAGAACGGCCCAGCCCCAGACGTTCCAACGCCGCCGCGAAAAACCGACGAAAAGCCCCAGAAGGGTGAACGCCAAAAAATGAATGATCGAAAACGTATAGTCGGGAATATAACTCGTCGGGGGAAGAGGGCTGAGGAGCATGTACGCCATGAAAAGGAAATAGAGAAATCCAAGTAGCGTAAGATTTCGCCGTAAAAATTCTTGGGTTGGCTTTTTCATAATTCTAGCGATTCTCCCTGTGCAAAACGTCGTATATTTTCATTATACAGCTCCGCGAAACGCGACAAGGACGGGAGCGCGCGTCCTGAAAGTCGCCTTGCGTCGCCGCGCGAAAGTGTCTACTATTCCCCTGCGCGCATTGAGGCGCGCCTCTATTTGGACGTTTTACAGGGATCGTTATTCATGTCAGCCTTTATCAACACGTTTATTTCCGCGATCGTCGGCGCTTTGGCGGCCATTGGAACCACATGGTATCTTTCTTCGGCGTCGGGGGCGGCAAATCTCGTGAACACTGGGACTAACGCTCTTAAAGCGGACGAAATTGAGGTCGAGCGTCTCATCGTCGGCGACGTCTTCACCCTCGTCGATTCCCAAACGCGCGAACCTTTGGTTGAAATTCGAAACGGTTCGATCTACGCCCAGAAGGGACTCTATGCCGAAAACGTCGGCGCATGGAAGATGACAAGCCGACAAATCCAAACCACCCCGGAAGACCCGTTCCGTCCGAACTCGCCCGTCTTTGGCGAACTCGGCGTCAATGACGAAGGGGGCGCTTATCTCTATATCAAGAGTCCGAAAGAAAATCATTCCGTCACGATCGGCTTCGACGCGGCCGAGCGCGGCTGCGTCCTCTCGAAGAACTGCGCCGACGGATACGCGGAAGCGCAAGCGATTTTCAACAAGCCGACGCCGCCGCGCCAAGCGAACGTCGCGCAAGTCGCCGCGACCCGAAGCGCAAACGCCGCGCCAAATCAAGGCGTCAGAAACGCCGTAAATTACGCTAACTAATCGAAAGCGCTTTACGAACCTCTCTCACCGCTCGATCGACGACAAAAGGATAAGACTGTGACGCACCCTAAGAAGAACCGACCAAAGACCCTATGGGTTCTCATTGGCGCCGCGGCTCTATTCGTCGCTCTTGCCCCGATCGCGCAACTACGCGCCCAGCAAATCGCCAACGACGGAAGGTGGCGCTGGATCGACGAAGCCCCCGAGGATTCGAACGTCGCGCCTCTCTTTGCAATTGACTCCCCGCCGATCTTTTTGCCTCTTGAAACCCCGATTGAGGACGTCGTCCCTTCTTTAGACGACTTACCAACGCCGTCCCCCTCCTCGTTCGTTCCAAATCCTCTCTTGGAAGACGACGTTGCGACCGAATACGTCTATCGCGCCCTGAACATGTCGAGTTTGAAGATCGCCCCTTACGGAAAGCGCGTTTTCGGCTACCTGGACGGCTCGATCGCGCGCCAAGACGCCAAGAACTCGAGGAACGACCAGCCGGGATTCAACGCTAAATCGTGGGGCGGCGGGCTAGGAGGGGATTGGAACGTCCTCGATCACGGGGTCATCGGTTACGGAGTACATGGCGCGTCGACGACGGTTAAGCCTAAGAACGGGGGCGCATATTCGGAATCGATCGACTCTTTGGCGGGGAATCTGCGACTCGGGGTTTACGGGGCGTTGTGGCGCTTCGACGCGTTGTTTGGAATAGGGCGCAACTGGGTCGATCAATTCGAGTACGCGACGGGGGCGCGCAATAAGTTCACGTCCTCGCAGTGGCTTTTGGATTTTGAGTTCGGGGCGCGTTTCGACAAGGGATACACGCGAATCGACCCCTTCGTCAATTTCCGCGTCCTAACGCTGAACGAACCGCGCGGCGCGGAAGCGTTCCTTAGAACGAAGGACTACACGACAAGCTTCGCCGACTCGTCGTTCCGCGCCAAGCTTGGCTCGCGCGTCAGCTGGGAACACGCCACGCCCCTCGCCACCCTCAAACCGTATCTCCTCGCCTCGTGGGCGCATGAATTCGGCAAGAGGGAGATTTACACCGCGGGGGAATCGTCTCCTTTTCCGATCGCGATGCGTTACGGGGCGCATAAGATGGCGCGAGATCGACTCGACCTAGGGGGCGGACTCGAGGCCGCGCTTCGAGACACTCTGGATTTGTATATCCAATACGACGTCGTTTTTGCCAAGGAGTATTCGGAATATCTAATCTTTACGGGCTTCAACAAGAAGTTTTGAATCGCGAGGGATACGAAAAAAGGGCGCTCCGGAGTGGGAGACGCCCTTCGTTGTATTCGGCTCTATCGAGCGCTCAGAGAGGAATCACTTCGATCGACGGATCGAGACGGCTCTGCAACACGGCGGCGACGAGAAGTTCGATCGTCGTCGACGCGGAGTCGCAACTTTCGCACGCCCCCGTGAGGGAGACGTAAACAAGATTATCTTTGACGTCGACGATTTCAAGATCGCCCCCGTCGCGACGGAGAACCGGACGAATCTCCGTTTCGATCGTTTCTTCGATGAGTTTCGCTCTCTTATAAGGGGAGGCGCTCGCATATTCCGCGCTGCGATCCTCGCCGCTCTCCGCTGCGTTGAGCTGGGGCTGTTCGACATATTCCCCCGATTTATTCGCGACGACCGTCGTGAGGGACGGAAGCGCGTTCGTCGTCGACGCCGCTACGGGAGCTTCGGGCGTCTGTGCCGGTTCGACGCCCGTCGAGCAGGTCGACGCCTCTTCGCGCGCGCCCTTATTCGAATCGCATCCGCACGACTGAGCCGCCCAAATCTCGTTCAAAACGTCCTGAATCTCGCCGCGACACGTTCCGCACGCCCCGCCTGCCTTGATCGCGCCCGTCACGTCGTCGACCGTCTTGAGGGAAAGCTCTTTAATCTTACGGCGAAGGTACGGCTCCGTGATCCCGAAGCACTTGCAGATCAGCCGACCTTCATGTTCGTCGACGTTCGCCTGCTTGATTCCCAGCGCGGCCATGTCGACCCCGCGTTTCGAAGCCCAGTCAAAAACCGCCGTCTCAAGCGCCTCGGCGCCCATCACCGAGCAGTGGATCTTCTGCGTCGGGAGTCCTTCGAGATAATCGACGATATCCTGATTCGTCACCTTCAGCGCCTCGATCGGAGTGAGACCGCGCTCCTCAATAATGCGGCAGAGCGCCTCCGACGCGGCGATCGCCGACGTGCATCCAAAGGTCAAGAACTTCGCCTCGACGATTCGATCGCGCGTCGGATCGTCCTCGTTGCGCTCGACCCGGAACATGAATTTGAGCGCGTCTCCGCACGCCACAGATCCGTGTTCCCCCACGCCGTCCGCGTTTTCAAGCTCTCCGACATGCGTTCCAGACTTGCCTTGAACCGCGTCCATAAAAAGACGCTTCGTCTTCTCGCTATACTGCCATCCCATTTTTCTCTTATCTCCGAATATTTCGACCAATAAAGGTCTCTCTAGCGCGATATTCGCGCCTCTCAAATATCATATCCTTATATCAGGCCCCGCAAAGGGGGCGAGAATCACTATCCCCGCAAATGCAACTTCGACGCCATCGCGTCTCTATTTAACGACGACGCGAACGGTCTTTGCGCCCGTTTACAATTTAGACGTTCACGCTAGAATAAACACCAGTTAGTTTTACTAGATTTTCACCTGAAAGGCGCCCTACCAATGAGTGTTAATTTTGACGTTGTTAAGGAGATGACATGGCGCGGTCTGCTCAACCAGGCGACCGACGAAAAAATCAACGATATTCTTTCCACCCCGCGCGTCGTCTATAACGGTTTCGATCCCACTGCGGATTCGCTCCACGTCGGGCACCTCGTCGCGATCATGAATCTGCGAAGATTCCAGCGCGCCGGCCACAAACCGATCGCTCTCGTCGGCGGCGCCACCGGCATGATCGGCGACCCGAGCGGACGAAGCTCCGAAAGAAATCTCCTCACTCTCGACCAGATTCAATACAACGTCGACTGCATCAAGTCGCAATTGGCGCGTTTCATCAACTTTGAAGACGACGGTAACGGCGCCCTGCTCGTCAACAATTACGACTGGCTCAAAGGCTTCTCCTATCTCGAGTTCCTCCGCGACGTCGGAAAGATGTTCCAGATCAACGTCATGCTGACAAAAGATTCCGTCAAGAGCCGTCTCGAAGCGGAAAACGGCCTCAGCTACACCGAATTCAGCTACATGCTCCTCCAGTCCTACGACTTCGTTCACCTCAATAAGGCGTATAACTGCGAAGTCCAGATCGGCGGCAGCGATCAGTGGGGAAATATCACCGCGGGTATTGACCTTGCGCGAAAAATGACCGGCGCCCAGCTCTACGGTCTCACGAGCAAGCTCCTGCTTAAGAGCGACGGTCAGAAGATGGGTAAGTCGACGAACGGCGCGTTGTGGCTCGACGCGAAGAAGACCAGTCCCTACCAGTTCTATCAATACTGGATCAACGTCGACGACGCCGACGTCGAAAACGCCTTCAAATTCTTCACCGACCTTGGCGAAGAAGAAGGCAAAGCGCTCATCGAAGAACACCGCGCGAACCTCGGCAAGCGCATCCTTCAGAAGCAGGTCGCGACGGAACTCACGACCCTTGCGCACGGCGAAGAGGGTATTAAGAGCGCGCAGAAGGCGACCGAAATCTTCTTCGGAGCCGAAATTTCCGAGCTCTCCGACGCCGAACTAGGTCAAATCTTCGCCGACGTTCCCAGCGCCGAGCTCTCCCGCGAACAGCTCGATCATCGCGAAATTTCGATCCTCGACGCCTTCGTCCAAACCGGTCTCGCTAAGACAAAGAGCGACGCTCGCCGCGCCGTTCAGCAAGGGGGCGCCTATATCGACAATCGTCCCTGCAAAGACGTCGCCTACATGCTCTCCCCCGCCGATCTGGCGAGCGAAACCGTCGTCGTCCTTCGAAGCGGCAAAAAACGATACGCCCTCCTTCGCTTCAAATAATCCACGCCCTTCGCGCAAAGAGTTTCCAAATATCGACGCCCTCAAGTTGGCCAAATTGGGGGCGTTCCTCATTTCTTGAGACGGCGAATCATTCGCAAAAGAAAGGATCGAAAAGATGAAAACAACGCTGCGGGAATATCGCTCCGCCGACGCGCAAGAAACTGCGGCCCTCTTTTACGAGACCATACGTTCGGTCAATCTTGGCGACTACGATCAGGCGCAAGTCGACGCGTGGGCGCCGCGCAATCGCGATTTGAACGAATGGGATCGTTCTTTTAAGGGGAAACGCGCCCTCGTTGCGACCGAGGGGGAAAGGATCGTCGGATTCGGCGACGTCGACGTCTCCGGATATCTCGACCGACTCTACGTTCGCGGCGATCGTCTGCGCCGGGGGATTGCGACGACCCTCTGCGACGCGTTGGAAAGCGTCGTCGAGTCGGCGAAAATCACGACCCACGCGTCGATTACCGCGAAACCGTTCTTCGAAGGACGCGGATATCGCGTCGTAAAAAGGCAGGAAGTCGAACGCAAAGGGATCCGTCTTGTCAATTTTGTCATGGAAAAGACGCTCCGTTAGCGGAAGGCGTTTCCCTACATAAGAAAATAAAAAAACTCCCTCCGAAGACGAAGGAAGTCTCTTTTATGATCGACTCAAGGGAGAATCTCACTTGGCCTGATTCTTGTAGGTTTCGTAGCAATCGAACGCCTGATCGACGGTCGCGTTGTTGTGGACGATTTCGCGAACGGCGAGGAGCATGCCGATCGGGGAGTCCGCTTGGAAGATGTTGCGGCCCATATCGACGCCCGCGGCGCCCTTATCGATCGCGTTCTTCGCGAGCTGGAGCGCGTCGCGTTCCGGAAGCTTCTTACCGCCGGCGATGACGATCGGGACGGGGCACGCGTTGGTGACCTGTTCGAACTTTTCGTCGCAGTAGTAGGTCTTGACGACGTTGGCGCCGTTTTCAGCGCAAACGCGCGTCGCGAGGCTCAGGTAACGCGCGTCGCGAGTCAAGTTCTTACCGACGGCGGTGACGCCGAGGGTCGGAATACCGTAACGGCAGCCAAGGTCGACCGTCTTCGCGAGGTTGCGGATCGTAAGACCTTCGTGATCCGGATCGCCGATCGCGACCATGACCGCGAGGAGCTGAACGTTCAAACGAATCGCTTCTTCGATATCCACGAGGGATTCGTCGTTAAGGCTCGTAAGAATCGTGGAACCGGCGTCGGCGCGGAAAGAAATCGGCTTGTTGATCGTCGGGGGAATCACCGTGCGGAGGATACCGCGCGTGCACATGATGCAGTCGGAGTATTCGATCAAAGGTTTAATCGAGAGGTCGATGCGTTCCAAACCGGAGGTCGGTCCCATGATGAAACCGTGATCGAACGCGAGCATGACCGTGCGACCAGACTTCTTGCAGAAGATCTGAGAAAGACGGGACTTAATACCGTAGCACGCGTTTTCGTTACCCTTGAGGAAGAACTGTTCCTGAACCTGCGGAACGCCGACGCCAAAATCTTTCGCGTCAATATTGCCTTCATTATCAGCCATGTCTAAAAATCCTTTCCAGCGCGCCGCGCGTTTATAGCGGCGTCGGGTGGTTTTAATATAGAGGTTGTGCGCGGCGCCGCGTCTACACGACGGCGTTCGCGCGTTGTCGTTAATAATTGCTCAGTTCGCCGCGATCGTATCCGCAAACGCCTTGAAGATGAGCGCGAGGCTCGTCGCGCCCGCGTCCTGGCTTCCGCGACTGCGTTCGCCAAGATTCCTTGCGCGACCGAATTTCGCGACGTATTCTTTCGTCTTCTCCGCGCCCGCGAGCGCCGCGTCCGCCGCCGCCACGAAAACGTCGTGAAGCGTCGCCGAACCGTTCTGCGCGACCGTCGCGCTCATCGCTTCGATCGCGGGAATCATCGCGTCCATCATCGTCTTGTCGCCGACCTTCGCCGACGTCATCGTTCCCATCGTCTCAAGGCCCGCTTCGTACGCCTTGACCATCGCCGTCGCGTCGAGAGCTTCCCCCGCGACGCCGCCGCTCATACCCATGTAGAACGATCCGTTGAGAGAGCTCGTCGATCCTCCCGTCGCCGACATCACGCCCATCGCGATATTCGAAAGCGTGTCCGCGAGATTACCAGGCTCTTTCGCCGATTCGACCGCCGCCTTCAGCGTCGCGACAATCGCCGTGCCGTGATCCCCGTCGCCGGTCG
Source organism: uncultured Thermoguttaceae bacterium (assembly GCA_934725735.1). Lineage (GTDB taxonomy): Bacteria > Planctomycetota > Planctomycetia > Pirellulales > Thermoguttaceae > RUG369. Next base: position 7,626 of record CAKVCP010000019.1, on the reverse strand, counting down.
CCGCGTCGAGCGCGTTGAGTTCGTCGAACTTCGACTCCACCGCCGCAAGGGACGCTTCAAGAGATTTAACGAGAAGATCTTTCGTAAATTCGTTCGTCATTCCTACTCCTCCACCTCAGCGCTGAACCCAGTAAGGCGCGTTGCTCGGCGCGTTGTAGAGAGCGAGCGTCTCGTCGTCGAAGACGCCGATGAAGAGCTGGAAGCCCGACGCTTCCTGAACCGTCAAGAGTTCGTCGCACTGGCTCGCGACGACTTTCAAACCCGCCGCAGTCGCGACTTCGTACGCCTTGCGGAAGACGACGAACATTTCCATGAGGGTCGTCGCGCCTGAACCGTTCACGATGAGCGCGATCTGTTCGCCCGGCTGCGCCTTCAACGCGCGGATCAACTTCGTCGTCATCGTCTCGGCGATCCAGTCGGCGCTCTGCATCAGTTCAGGACCGTTTCCGCCTCCTTCGCCGTGCTGACCCATGCCGATTTCCATCTGGTCGTCCGCGAGCGCGCCGATCTCTTGTCCCGCTTGAGGATGCGTCGCGACTTTAAGGGTGACCGCAAGGGTCGCCATGCGTTCGTTGAAGCGTTCGGCGATCGTAAGGATTTCGTCGACGTCGAGGCCTTTTTCCGCCGCCGCGCCAAGGATCTTGATGAGAGGAATACAACCGCCCAAACCGCGACGGTCAGAACGAGGCGCGTCCGCGCCCGGCGCGATATCTTCCGCCGTCACGATCTTCGAAACTTTGATACCTTCCTTCGCCGCCATCATGAGCGCCATCGCCGCGTTGCGCTGATCCCCTTCGTGATTCAACACGACGAGGATGATACCCTTATTATCCTTGAACATGCGAAGCGCTTCGACAACTTTCGGAGCGCCAGGAGCCGCAAAAATATCCCCGACGACCGACGCGTCGAGCATACCTTCGCCGACAAAACCGCTAAGAGCCGGCTCATGGCCCGCGCCGCCGAGCGTCACTATCGCGACCTTATCCTTCGATTTCGGAGTCGCGCGTACGACGATCTTTTCCGAAACAAGCTTAACCTTGTCCGGATAGCAGAGTGCGTAACCCTCGAGAAGCTCGTTCGTTAGGCGCTGCGGGTCGTTCATAAACTTCTTCATTACCATGGCTCGGTTCCTTAAATTTATAATGTCTTGAATCGCGTCGCTCACGCTACGCGACGGTGGCGTACTTCTAGCCCCAATAATATAACAGATTACAGTCCAAAAAAAAAGAGCCCCCTGTGAGCCCCTCGTTTCGTCTACTTTTTGAACAAAAAGCGCGCGTCACTAAACGAACGTTAAAATTCCATATCGTCAAGATCGTAATGTTGCGGCTTAAAACGATTGTCGTTAATCAAACAAAAAGAACCGACATTCAACGCGCCGGGGTTTAAAAGCCAGGAAACGCCGCTTGAAGTTCCCGACGTCTTCTTCGATTGGAGCTCATATCGATGCGTATGACCGAAACAAACGAGATCCCATTCCCCCGAGTCGAAGGCGTTTTGCGCCAACGTTAATCCGTTATCGTGACCGTGTGCTGCAAAAATCCTGCGATTATGCCAGTCGAAACAAAGGGGTTGAGCCTGAACGACGCCCCTGACGCCTTTGACTTCTCTCTCAAAGCGTTCCCTTTCAAAATCGTTGTTTCCTACGACGAAATAGAATTTGTACCCTTTGACGATCTCCAGGAACTTCGTTATTCCGGAAGACGTCACGTCCCCAAGATGAAGAACCGTATCCACCGCGTAGCGATTCAGCTGAAAGTCGAGTAGCTGAAAATACGTTTCACTGTCGTGAGAATCGCTGATAATAGCCAAATTCGCCATTCGGGAATCTCCTTTTCATCGTACGGTAAAACAGGATTAAAGGGAGCGCGCTCGACGCCTCGATTAGCCCTGAACAAGCGCGTCGTCACACCCGTCCTTTCGGAGCGCTCCGCCCTACCTTCTTTGATTTTATCCAGCCGCAATAAAAGTTAAAGAAGCCGCGAATAAAATGTAAAGAATAATTCAACCGCTCTCGACTTCCTCGCGCTTTTTCTCCATACTAGCGCGGCGGCCTCGCGATCGCTATTGTCACCCAACCTTCGAAAGCTATTTGAGTTGCACTATGCCACGTAAAAACACGCGTTCTTCCGGCGTCCTTCTACCACTTTTCGCAATTCCCGGCGGCCCCGATCTTGGAACGCTCGGAAAAAACGCGATACGTTTCCTCGATTTCCTCAAAAGCGCCAAACAGACCGTCTTTCAAACCCTCCCTATCAATCCTACGGACGAAGACGGTTCCCCTTACGCCGGGCGGAGCGCCTTCGCGGGGGAACCCCTTTATCTCGATCTGGAAGAACTCCGCGACGAAGGATTGATCGCCGACGTTCTCGAAGAGGAACGCGCGTCCTCCTCTCCTAAGACCGTCCGAACCTGGGCGCGCGACGTCGTCGACTATCCCAGCGCCGTCGCAAGACGCAAACCGTTATGGAACGAAGCCTTTCAGAACTATCGCGACAAAAGAGGCGGAAAGAAATTTCGCGACCAAGAGGAGCGGTTCCGCGCGGAAAACGCGTTCTGGCTCGACGATTTCGCTCTCTTTCAGACCGCCGCGGAGCGTTTCGAAACATTCAAATGGGCGAAATGGCCCGAGGAGATTCGTCGTCGCGATCCAAACGCGTTAAAAAGATTCCAGAAGGAGAACGCCGACGCCTACGAACGCGCGATCTTTCTGCAACTCGTCTTCGATTCGCAGTGGCGAGACTTTAAAAATCAATGTCGAGAAAGGGGCGTCGAGCTCTTTGGCGACCTCCCCATCTACGTCGGGAAAGAAAGCGCCGACGTCTGGGCCAACCCGGAGCTCTTCATGGTCGACCGCGACGGCAGAATCCTTCGCGAAGCGGGCTCTCCTCCGGACGACTACAACCCCGACGGTCAGCGTTGGAGTTCGCCGACCTACCGCTGGTCGCGCCATTTTGAGACAAATTTCGACTGGTGGAAAAAACGCATGACGAAGACGATCGAGCGATTCGACACGGTGCGCCTCGACCATTTCATCGGCTTCTACAACTACTACGCCTTCCCCGGCGTCGACGCGCGCCCTCAAGACGACGCGCTATGGCGCGAAGAACGCGAAAAGGCCAGGCAATACGCAACGCACCCCGACGACGACTACGAAGACGGCTGGACGCCGGGCCCTCAAGAGAAGTTCTTCGACGCGATCTTCGAAGTCGCGCCGCGCGAAGCCCTCGTCGCCGAAGATCTCGGCGTCATGAATCAAGGCGTACGCGATCTGCGCGATTCCCTCGATCTACCTGGAATGCGCGTCTTGCAATTCTCATTCGACTCCGTCGCGCCCGGCGACCCGGATCCAACCCGCGAATGGCCTCTACGCTCCGTCGCCTACACGGGAACGCACGACGGAGCCCCAATTGTCGGATGGATCGACGACGTGAGACGTTACGGCAAGCGCTTCTGGAAAACGCTCGACTTCGACGCCGTCCGCGACGTTCTCATGCGCCACAAACGTCCGTACGATCTCCCCGCCCCGTCGCGTCCGACCTCACTCCTCGCCAGACTGCGCGACCTCTTGCGAAAAGATCGACCCATACTCGGTATCGCGCAATACGACCGCCCCGCGCCGCTAACCGTCCTCGAACTCCACGCCCCCGCGCTCCGCTCCGTCGCCTCGGCGCAATCGTACCTCGCCGTCTTCCCGATTCAAGACGTCCTCGGACTCCCCAACTCTTCGCGAATCAACTTCCCCGGCGTCAGCGTCCGCGCGTGGGAATGGCGATTGCCGCAAGGGCTCCTCTCGCAAGACGTCGCAGACTTCCTCGCAAAGATCACGACGGAGACGGATCGCGCGCCAAAATGACGACCCCGCGATTCGACGATCTCTCGTTTAAAAAAAATGGCGCTCGTCATTAACCAATCAATCTTTCGAAGAACCGATCGGAACGACGAGCGCCGCTCCTCTACGAGTACCGGGCGCTATCTTGCATTGCAACGCTTTTGCCTTTCTCTTATTTTTTGTTGAATAACCGTTGTTTTCTTTCATTAAACTTGTTAAAATAGACAAAAATCAGCCGACTCATTCGCTTCGTCGTCGGCGTCCTCTCAAACTGGACCAACTGGTTTTCGCCCTTCTGAGGTTAAAAATGAAACGCTTCTTTACCATCGCTCTCCTGGCGGCGTCTTTAGCGAACGTCGCGGGAGCTCTCTGGGCCCGTGATTGGGGCGCTAGAGAAAATTTCGCCGTCGTCAATCCGATCGTTCGATCGGAAAACGCGAAAGTCATAAGTCTCTCGGGAACATGGGATTTCTCGACGGAAAACCCCTTCGCATACCAGCTCGGCGTCGGCGAAGGTCTTTGGGAATTCCTGTACGTCGGCTATCGCCCAAGAATTACGCGTACCATCGAAGTTCCCGGCGTCTGGCAGGCTCAGGGACTTGGAGAGGAAGGGAAAAGCGAACCTTGGGACGCCACCTGGGATTGCGGGGACTGGACGATTCGAAACCGCTACGTCGGCTCCGCGTTCTATTGCAAAACCGTCAAGATTCCTGAAGACTGGGCCGGTCAACGCGTTTGGCTCAAGGTCGGCGGCGTCTTGTCTCAGGCTCGATTCTGGGTCAACGGCAAACGCGCGGCTTCCGTCGATACCTATTGCGGCGCGAGAAAATACGACGTCACCGATCTCCTCAAAGCGGGCGAAGACGCCGAAATCACCGCCCTCGTAAGGAACGACGCCCCCTCCCGATGCGGCCTTTACCACGCCAACGAACGTATCGGCGGTTTCTACCGCGACGTCGAGCTTGAAGCGACCCCCGCAGTCTACGTCGACGACGTCTGGGCCCGCGGCGACTTCGCCAATCGTTCCGCCGATATCCGCGTCTACGTCAAGGCGATCGACAACGAAGGGCTCCCGCAACCCCTCTACGACGACGAACTCTCCCCCATGCGCCGCGAAGAACTCGCCGAGGCGTTCAAGCTCGTCCCGAAGGTCGATTACTCCTCGAAGTGCACAATCAAGGGGTTCGCGTCGATCGAAGTCCAAATCAAGAATCTCGACGGAACCGTCGTCGCGTGTCAGATCCTCAACTCAAACGCCACGACCCTCTCGAAAAACGGACTCGCAAACCCCTTCCGCTTCAATATTCCAATCAAAAACTGCAAGCTTTGGTCCCCTGAAGAGCCGAACCTCTACCTCGCCGACGTCGTTCTGCGCGACAAAGACGGCGCCGTCGTCCACTCTTGGACCGAGCGCTTCGGAGTCCGCGAATTCAAAGTCGTCGGAAATCAGTTCTACCTCAACGGCTCCCCCTATTTCCTGCGCGGCGGCGGCGATCACAACTACGACCAGATCAACGTCATAGAACTCGGAAATCACGACGTCTTCCGCGAACACATGAAGACCTACAAGCGCGCCGGATTCAACTACATGCGCTTCCACACCCATTCGCCCCTACCGGAATACTTCGAAATGGCTGATGAAATGGGTATCCTCCTCGCTCCTGAACTTCCCTATTATCACGACGTTCCCTGCGAAGCCTTCGAATTCAATCCGAAGCGCGAAATGTACGAATCCTTCCGCACGAATCGCCGTTACGTCTCCTTCGCGTCGTACTGCTACGGTAACGAAGGGTTCCTCGGCTCGCCTCTCGATCAAGAGATGTACAACTGGGTCAAAACGTATGATCCCGACCGACTCGTCGTCCATCAAGACGGCGGTTTCAAAAACGACGTTGGCGTCAACTCCGACTTCTCCAACCTGACCGCGAAGAATCAGCCGACTCACCTTCCGTGGGACTCCAGCGCCAACGCCGACTACCCCGTCCCATTCGTCGCGCACGAGTACCTCAACCTTGCGATCAAGATGGATCCGCGCCTTGAGAGCAAATTCACCGGCGCGCGCGTCTCTCCCGTAAGCGAACAGGCGTGGCGCGACAAACTCGTCGCTCTCGGACTCGACGAAAAATGGGGCGCGCAGTGCGTCGCCGCTTCGGAAGTTCTCCAAGGAATCTATCAAAAGCGCGGTATTGAAAGCGCGCGTTCCGACTTCTACTGCGACGGATACATCTTCTGGTCGCTCGTCGACGCGTCTATTCCCCAAGGCTCCTGCGTCGCCGCGCAAGGATATCTCGATTCCTTCTGGAACACGCGACCTCACGGCGTCCAACCGGAGGAATTCTACCGATTTAACGGACCCACCGCCCTCCTTCTCTCGACCGATCTTGACGCTCAGATACTCACGCCCGGCGCGAAGGCTAAGTTCGATTTCAATATCTCGCATTACGACGCCGACGCGATCCCCGCAGGGAAACTCGTCTGGAAATTCGCGTCCCGCGACGGAAAGAAAACTCTTTTGGAAGGCGCTGTCGACTTTGACGAAATTCCCGCAGGCTACGCTGGAAACGTCGCTTCCGTCGACGTTGAAATTCCGGGCGACGTCTTGAACGCCCCAGAAGCGCTCGAACTCCTCGTGACGATCGACGGTTCCCCCGTCGTCAACTCGTGGAATTACTGGTTCTTCCCTGCGCGTGAAAAGAAAACCCTCGACGGAATCCGCGTTTCACGCGAATGGATCGACGCGTTCCAGAACCTCTACGACGACGTTCAGCTCATCGATCCGACCGCCGACGATCAGGGCGCCGTATGGATCATGTCCCCGGAAGATCCTCTTTTCACCGACGCGCTCGTCGCGGGCAAAAAGCTCTTCCTTCTCTCTCGCGCGAACCCAACTCCGAACGTCGCGCTCGGATGGTGGGCGATCGGCACACAAGTCGGCGCCGCGCTCGACAAAGAATCTCCCGCCTTCAAGGGACTTCCCGTCTCCGATTTCATGGACGAACTCTGGTTTAGACTCGTTCGCCAGGGCGCTCCCGACCTCGCCGCCAAACCCCTTGGCTCCGCGTACGAACCTCTCTTCGTCGGCGAAGGGCGCGACAGCTACTACCTCTATTTAGGGCAGACGCGCATGAAGAATTCGCCGGTTCTCGTCTCCTACGCGCTTGATCTCACGCAAGACGCGCCCGAAGCGACCGCCCTTCTCGACTCCCTCGTCGACTACGTAAAGAGCGACGCGTTCGCGCCTCAGACCCAAACTCAAGGCGTCGCGGCGTATCGGCGCGTCGATCCGCAAGGCGTCGTCTGGGGATTCCAAGAGTACGTCGAAGCGAATATGGACGACCTCGAACCATGGTTCACCCTTTACGAATCGAGCGCGATCGATCCGACTTGCCGACAGTTCGACGGTGCTAAGCTCGTCTGGAAGACCGCTCCCCGCGCGCTCGACGATCCTGCCGAAAAAGTCGCTTTCCAGTTTGTCGGCGCTCTCGGATACTGGAGTCAGCCCAAAACCGACGGGTTCCTCCTCTCCGTCGACGGGAAGGATTTGATCCGCTTCGACATTCCTGAGTCGCAAAGCGTCGGCGTCGGCGAAACCCTCAAGTGGACCTCCGAAGACGGTTCCGCGATCCTTGAGTTCAACGTCGGACGCGTCGAACAGCCCGGTCCGGACTTCTTCGGCGTCTTCACCCTCGTCGTCGACCGCGCGTTACTCGATCCCAACGACGCGCAGACGACGCTCGCCGTCAAGTCGCTCGGAAAGGACAGCCGACGCTGGTTCACCGTCAACAGCTATAAGG
>CAKVCP010000018.1 GCA_934725735.1 uncultured Thermoguttaceae bacterium | reverse complement strand
CAAGCTTTCCCTGGACGGCGTCTTGAAGGATCGACTTTTTGAGCGCATCGGGGAAGGTTGCGTTAAGCGTCGTTAGCTCCGACTCCGCCTTGCCGTATTCTTCTACCAACGGGAGGAGCTCTTCCAGCTTCGCGACGATTCGACGCTGTTCCGATAGAGACGGGATGGGGATTAGAAGTTCCAAGATTGATTGTCGTGATATTCCCGGAATCATACTTTGAGCAGTGGTTTTCAAATAAGAAAGACACGTTTCTAGATAATATTGAAGAAAGTAGATATCCAGTTGCCCGAAGGTCTGTATTCCCATGACTTGACGTGCTATATGAACCATAGGTTCTTTTAAAATGGCCATAGAACCAATGGTACCTTTACACGTGATTAAGAGGGATCCTTTTTCCGCTATATTTTTTCCAAATTCTGTCCATCGATTGATGTACAGGGAGTTCGAAACAAAATTTGAAGCTCCGGTGATATAGGGGATCCCGCATTTTTGGGAATTGTATTTTTGTGGCGCGAGATCCTGCCCTGATAAGAGCCGAATCACCTCCCCCAGCCTTGCCCATTCCCAAGAGTCGGGAATCTCGAACGGAATTTGTTCGGCGATGCAAACGGGGGTCGAATTATCGCGGCTCTCATAAGGCAAGTTATGAGAAGAAGGACGTCGTCGACTAAAGCGCGTTTTTTTATGGCGGAGCGTATTCTCACGTAAAAACCCCGTTTTTTTCCCAAAATACCAATTGCGCCGCGTCAGTATTTTGTGGTATTGTATAAGGGAGCCTTCTTTGACGTGCAAAGGGGCGTAGTCGAGTCGCGCTTGAACGCGCAGAGTCCTATGGAGGGGACGGGGAAGCTATGTATAAACTGTTGTTGATATGGCGCTACTTGTTGACGCGTCGAATCGCGCTTTTGAGCGTCGGCGGCGTGGCGATTAGCGTGATGATTATGATGGTCGTCAACGCGATTATGCTCGGGTTTAGTCGCGAAATGGAGAATCGCATCCACGGCGCGCTCTCCGACGTCACGATTAGCTCGCGGTCGAGTCTGCGCGGTTTTGACGACGTCGATTCGCGTATTCGCGACGTCTATAAAATCGCCGGGGACATGGTCGAAGCCGTCACCCCGACCGTCACGACCCCCGGTCTTCTCAGCTACGAATACAACGGCGGGGAAGTCGTCACGCGTCAGGTTCAGCTTGTCGGAATCGACGCCGCCACCAACGAAAAAGTCACCGCGATCTCCCGCTATCTGCAACACCCCGCGAACCGCGCCAAACTTTCCTTCGATTTGCGCGAAGACGGGTACGATACCCGCAACCCCCTCTTCGGTGAAGACGGGACCGTTCGTCCGCGTCTCGCTGAGGCCGGATGGAAAAAACGCCGCGCCGACGCCAAATATGAGAAATTCCGATGGGAAGAGCAGGCGCGACGCCGCGAAATCTATGAACAATCTCGCAAACCCGATTCCGCGCCCGAATCCGCCTCCGTCGTCGATTACTCCCGCGACCCCGCGTCCGGCGCCGTCGACGATCCCAACGCGAATCCATACGCCGCCGTCCTCGCCAACCTCCCCGAACCCCCCGTCTACGACGACGTTCCCGACGATGATCCCGACTCCGGCGCGTCTCCCACCTCTCCCGACTCTTCCGCGCTCGATCTCAACGCCCCCCTCGACGCGCCTCTCGACGAGTCCGGCTCCCCCGACGATCCCTCGGCGCTTGATCCCGGCTTCGCGTCTGTCGCTCCATCCGCCGCCGAATCCCCCGAAGCGCCAACGCCCCTCGACGACGTTCCCGACGCGACAAGCGACGCGTTTGATTCTCCTTCCGCCGCCCCCGATCTGCTCATCGGCACCCCCTTCGACGGACTCGACTCCTTCAACGTGGAAAACGACAAGGAAACGACCCAGGAAACCGGCGCGATTCTCGGCGTTGGAACTATCTCCGGGATGCGTCGACGCCACCTTAATCCCCAAACGGGCAAGGAAGAGATTCGCGAATCCCTCTCGACCCTTCCTGGCGCCGACGTGACCCTCTCGTTCCTCGCCGCCGCCGCCGAAAACTCACTCCCGTCTATCGTCTACGATCGTTTCACTATCGTCGACCTTTACGAATGCAATATGGCCGAATATGACGATAGCTTCGTCTTCGTCCCGATCGAAAAACTACAAGAACTGCGTCGCATGATCGCCCCCGACGGAACGCGCATGGCGTCGCAACTCCTCATCAAAGCGAAGCCCGGCGTCAGAATCGAGGATCTACGCGATCGTCTCAGCGAAAGCCCCGAGTTCCCCGAGCAGCTCTACTACGTCGAAACGTGGAAAGATCAGCAGGCGACGACCCTTGCCGCTGTCGCTACGGAACTCTCCCTCCTCAACGTCGTCCTCTTCCTTTCCTGCGGCGGCGCGGGATTCTGCATCCTCGCGATCTTCTACATGATCGTCGTCGACAAGCGTCGCGACGTCGGGATCCTCAAGTCTCTCGGCGCCAGCGGGGCGGGAATTCTCCAGATCTTCCTCTTCTACGCGCTTGCCCTCGGCGTCGTCGGAACCTCGCTGGGGATGATCCTCGCCTTCTGGTTCATCGCGCATCTCCAACAGATCGCCGACTTCCTTTCCCGACTCATGGGGCACGAAGTCTTCGATCCCACAATCTACATGTTCTCCAAAGTCCCCGCGATTGTCGATCCGCGGACCGTCTTCTGGATCGACGTAGGGGCGCTCTTCGTCGCAACGGGCGCAAGCGTCATCCCCGCGATCCGCGCCGCGCGGCTCAAGCCCGTCGACACGCTCCGCGTTTGACGCGAATCGCCCGCCTCGGGCGTCCCTTCGTTTTGTTTCAATTCCTCTTCGACTCTAACTTGAAGAATCCCCATTAGCGGATTACACAAACAGATGAATAACGACGAATCGAGAACCAAAGACGCGGAAATTTTAGCGTCCCTCCGACGACGTTCCGCCGCGACTCCGACCGCGCCGAGCTCAGAACCGCGCGTCCCCGACGAGACGCCGAACCCCGGCGATCCGAATAACCGCGCCGAAGCGCTGCGCAAATTGCGCACCTCCAACGCCCCAAAAGAACGCATGAGCGAAGTCAGCCCCGCGCTGCGCAACCTTCGCCGCGAACTTATCGGAGAGCCCGCGACCGACCCCGCGCCAACCGCCGATCTCGAAGAAGACCCCGTGTCGACGCCGCCCCCTGAGTCAATCGCGGTTCAAGCTCAAGACGCCGAGCCCGACTTCGACGCGTCGCCATCCCCGAAGCGCGAGCGCCGCGTTTCCGTCTCCGCGTCTCCCGCAGCGTTCCCAAGTTCGCCTAACGAAGCGCCGCGAGACCCACGCCCCGAAATCATGGTCGTTTCCGACCTCTACAAAGGCTATGTCATGGGGAAAAACGTCGTCCCCGTCCTTCGCGGCGTCAATCTGACCGTTCACGAAGGGGAGTTTCTCGCAGTCGTCGGACAGAGCGGATCGGGTAAGAGCACGCTTCTGCACCTCCATGGAACCCTCGACGTTCCCGACGCGGGCTCCATCTACTTCGACGGGCAACGAATCGACAACCTCCCGATGGGGCAACGCGACTCTTTGCGCAACCATTTCATCGGGATGATTTTCCAGTTCTATCATCTTCTTCCTGAGATGACGACGCTTGAGAACGTCCTCACGCCCCTCATGATTCGCGACGGCGTTCTGAAGTATTTACGCCGCCGCTCCGCGTATGTTCGCGAGGCGAAGGAGCTTCTCGATCTTGTCGGCCTGTCGCATCGTCTGCGTCACCGCCCGAACGAACTCTCGGGGGGCGAAATGCAGCGGGCGTCGATAGCGCGAGCGCTGATCGCCGGTCCGCGCCTCCTTCTTGCCGACGAACCGACGGGGAACCTCGATTCGAAAGCGTCTGCGGACGTGCTGGAACTTTTGCGTCGCCTCAACGACGAGAAGAAGTTGACCGTCGTTATGGTGACTCACGATATGAGTCAGGCGCGCGACGCGGATCGTGCGATACGCATCGTCGACGGGCAAGTCGTGCATGAAGAATATTTGAAATAGGAGAATACGCGTCTCGGTCAGAACTGGGAACTTGTCAGATATTGCGTTCTATGTTACAATAAGACAAGCGCTGGGAAAGCGTGAGCTATCGACGCAGCCTCGCATGACGCGTCGCGCGTACCCGCGTTGAGAATATGATCGAAAGGCGAATTTGCTATGTCTATTAAGATTTTTATGAACGGTCAGTTGGTGGATCAAGAAAACGCGAAAGTCAGCGTTTTCGATCACGGCTTTTTATATGGCGACGGTCTTTTTGAAGGAATCCGCGTTTATAACGGCAAGATCTTCCGCTGCAAGCAGCATATCGACCGTCTATGGGATTCCGCGAAAACGCTCGACATTAAGATTCCGATGACGAAGGACGAAGTCGTCGACGCGATTTACGCGACGGTTAAAGCAAACGGTTTCACTGACGCGTATATTCGCCTCGTCGTTACTCGCGGCGTCGGAACGCTCGGTCTTGACGCGCACCTTTGCCACGATCCGCAGGTCATCGTGATCGCGCAGGCGCTCTCCCTCTATTCCGCCGACTTCTATGAGAAGGGTATCAAGATCGTAACCGCGAGCACGATTCGCAATCCTTCCGACTCCCTTAACGCGCGCGTGAAGTCCCTCAACTACCTGAATAATATTCTGGCGAAGATCGAGGCGTACTACGCGGGTTGCGAAGAAGCGCTCATGCTCAACCATAAGGGCGACGTCTGCGAGTGCACTGGCGACAACATCTTTATCGTTAAGAACGGCAAGCTCCGCACTCCGCCAATCGACGCGTGCATCCTCGAAGGCGTTACGCGCAACACCGTCATTGAGATTTGCCGCGAACTTGGGCTCGAGTGTTCCGAAACGGCGTTTACGCGCCACGACGTCTACACAGCGGACGAATGTTTCCTCACCGGCAGCGCGGCGGAATTGATCCCCGTCGTGGGCGTCGACGGACGCGAGATCGGCGACGGCAAGCCCGGCAAGGTGACGCGCACGATCCTTTCCGCGTTTGCCGATTTCGTGAAGAAGGACGCGGCGGAAAACTGATCGAGTTTTCATCCGAGTTTTTCGACGAGTTGTTTGTAGCGACGCTTCCGTCTTGTTGCGCGAAGCGCCGCTCTTCGTTTAAATAAGCGCGATTTTTCGCGCGTTTTCTTTCTATCGACGTTGTTGAAGGTCTTTTCATGGAGAATCCTCTACGCAATAAGATCGCGCTTATCGGGTATCGCGCGGTCGGTAAAACAACGGTGAGCGCGCTTCTGGGGCGACGTTATGGGGCAAAAGTCGTCGACACGGACGCGGAGATTGTCGCGCGAGCAGGTCAAGAAATTGCGACGATCTTTAAGGAACGCGGCGAGAAATATTTCCGCGATCTTGAGGCGGACGTCATGAAGGAACTTTTGGAATCCCCCGAGGCGTTGATCTTATCGCCGGGGGGCGGGGCGCCTCTTCGGGAAGAGACGCGCGCTCTCTTGAAGGAACGCGCCCACGTCGTGTGGCTTACCGCGTCGGTCGAGACGATCGCGAAACGGATGCTCGGCGACGCGGGAACGGCGTCGAACCGTCCTTCGCTTACCGGCGGTCGGAGCGCGGTCGACGAGATCGAGACGGTGTTGACGACGCGTTCTCCGATTTACGGGGCTGCGGCGACGATCGTCGTTTCGACGGAAGAGAAGGGGGTTGAGGAAATCGCCGCTGAGATCGCCGCGCTTGTTCCGACGCTGTAAATAACGCGTCCTCTTGTCGGTTTCTTTTCATTCCCCTCGTTGAGTCGTAAGGAGAAATCATGATCCCTTCGCCCTTTTTAGGACGTTATCTGGTGAACTGGATCGTCGCGCAGACAGCGGAACGCGCCGAACAGGCGATAATAGAGGAAGTGAAAACGCGGATGACGTCGGGAGACCTCGGAAATTACGAAGGGGTTCTCTTCAAAGACGCGTTTAGGTCGAGTCGCGCGATCGAAGCGGCGTTTCGACATGTCGAACTAGGCGTGATCGCGGCGACGAAAGCGGAACTTGTCGGGCTTCTCGATAAGATGGGAACGCCTAAATCGATGAAGATCGGCGCGCTCAAGCTTTATTACGGCAGACTCGGCGGGCGTCGTCTTGCGATCGTCGAGTCGGGGAACGGATTCCAAGGAACGCGCGACGGGCTGACCGCGCTCTTGCGCCTCTTTCGTCCTTCTCGGGTCGTTTCGATCGGCTTTGCCAAGAGTCTTAACCCTGAACTCACGAACGGCGTGATCTTTATGCCCGAAAAGATTTTGCGCGAAGACGGCTCGAGCTTTGAATTAAGAGCGCCAGAACGTCCGGCAATCGCGTCGGAGGAGGAGCCTTGCGCGGAATCGCCGACGGAGCCCGACGCTGAACCTGACGGCGCTCTCGTCTGCGCGTCCGACGACGAAGAACGCGTTCTTGAACCTGTTCCCGAAGAACTCGAATTTCTCGCGCGTTTTCGCGCCGGTCGCCTTATTAGTCTCGACTCTGGACGCCCCGCGCCGGAGATTCGGGAGCTTGGCGACGCGTACGATCACGAAGCGCTCGCCGTCGCGGAGTTTTGCGCCGAGTTTGGCGTTCCTTTCTTGACGCTTCGCGCGACATATGAATCGTCGAAGTCGGCGGGCGTGAGTCGCGAGGCGAAGAAGGTCGTGGCGAGCAATCAAAGTTTCGCGCGTTCCCTCGGCGCTTTTTTTGGCGCCACAATGAAGAAACCTTCCGCCGCGCTTGACGTTTATAAGATTAAACAAGAAGAGTTGCAAGCGGCGGATAAGCTTGCGGACGCGTTAAGTCGCGTCGTATCGACTCTTCGCATCGAAGAAGAGGACGCCGCGTCGACGTCGTGATCCCCTCGTGAATTCTTGGAGCGCCTATGTCCTTATCTCGCATCTTTAGACGGAAGAAACGCACGAATTTGTCCGCCTCTAAGTTAGAGGTCGTAAAGACGACCTTCTTTCAGGACGCTGTTCCCATGCTCGTCGCGGCTGTCTTGATGATACTGAGCGCCGCGCTTCGCGGAGTCAATCTGCTTTTGGCGTTCAGTTCCTTCATGATTGGTTTTCTCTTACTCGATTACTTTAGCGGGCCTCGCAATCTGAAAAAACTTGTAGCAAAACGTCGCCTTCCCTTGTCTATCTACGCGGGGGAGCCTTTTTATGTGGAGGTTGAACTCGATTCGAAAGAACGTCGCGTTCCCTCTTGGGGCGTCGCCGTCCAGGACGAATGGGAAGAGGAAGATCCTCGATTTCAGAACCCTTTCGTAAAGAAGGAGGAGGCGTCGTCCGCCGTATCAAAAAAGAGAAATAAAAAACGCCAAAAAAAGAGCGACGCGCATGAGCCGACGTCCGATAAGAGGATTACGGCGTCCTCTGCGCCAGAGACGCTTCGTCCCGTCGTTTATTTCCCGCAGATCGGCGTGAATAAGACGTCGAAGGCGTTTTATGCGGGGGTTATGGCGAATCGCGGACCGCGGCGTACGGCGAGCTTGACCCTTTCGACTCGATTTCCGTTGGGCTTCTTTCGCAGCTCTCGTCGCGACGCGGCGGCGGACGAAATTCTTGTCTTTCCGCGTCTTGGACGCGTGACGGACGAATGGCGCGCGTATGTGGGTCGCGAATGTCAGGAGGCGGAAACGACGCGAAACGCCGTGTCGCGCGCGCCTGACGAAACGGTCGCGATTCGCGACTGGCGACCGGGAGATACGAGCCGTATGATCGCATGGCGCGCGACGGCGAAACGCCAGCGCTTGCAGACTAGGGAATTTGCGAAACGTCAGACGAGTTCCGTCGCGATTATTCTCGATCTATACGCGCCGCGTTATGCCGAGAGACGCAACGAACTATACGAGACCGTTGAAAAGGCGATTTCGTTCGTCGCAACGTTGTCGCGCAATCGTTCTACGAACGACACGCGCCTCTTCTTCGCGCTCAACGCCGAGGAAGTTGGCGCCGACGCGAAGGAAAGGGCGGGAGCTTGCGAGGTGAACGAGATCGTTAGCGGGGGATCCGCGCGTCGAATTCTTTCGCGCTTGGCGGTTGCGACTCCGACGGACGTCGATCGTTTCGCGGACGTTTTACGCGCCGCTATGGGCGGCGCCCCGCGCGACGCCGCTTTTTTTGTCGTGACGCTTGGCGCGCGCGACGAAGCAGAGCGGAAAGTCTTTAACGAAGGAACGACGCTACGCGTCGTCGACGCGTCTTCGGATGCCTTTGATCGATTTTTTCAGTATTCAACGACCGCAGAGGAAGGAGACGCTACGCCTTCCTCTACCTAGCTTGGGGAAGGACGTTTATGTTAAACGCAACGGCGGAACATACGGACGAGACGGGGTCGTCGCTCAGCCTCGCGCGAGATTCTTCTAAACGCGAACCTTTCGCGCTCTTCGAAGAGTACATGCTTCTCGACGACACGCCGGAGTATCCGATGGATCCCATTTTTGTGTTGAAATTTAGCGAACGGCTCGATTGGCGTCTTGCGCGAAACGCGCTTCTTGAAACGATCGAACGCCATCCTCTGCTTCGACGTCGCGCTCAGCGGAGATTTGGGCGTCTCTTCTGGGTTCCGACGCATCGGGCGCCCGAGATCGAATATATCGACGTCGATGAGAATCCGGACGCCTTTAACGCGAGCGGTTTTCCGAACGTTCGTCGTTTAGATCTTTATTCCGAACCAGGTCTGCGCGTCTGCTACTACGAATCGAAACGAGAGAACTGGTCGCGACTCCTTTTGCAGTTTCATCACGCCGTTTCCGACGGTATGGGTATTTTAGCCTTCGTCAACGACTGGTCGATTTTCTATGCGAAAAGCGTCGGCGGTCTTTCTGAGGAGACGCGTCTTCCCTCGCTTAAGGAGGAGGCGCTGAAAGAGCGGCTCCCCGTTGGCTGGAATCGTCGCGCGTACTATCGAAACTATTGGCATACCTGGCGTTCGACGCGTCGCTTGGGTTTCCGTTTTCCTCGTCCTCTCACTCCCACGCCCCCCTTTTCCAAGATGGGGCTGGAAGAGGAATATCCTTTCGCGCGCTCCCTGACCCTCTCTTCAGAAGAAACGTCGCGTTATATTCGGTTGGCGAAGAAGAGCGGGGTGACGGTAAACGACGCGCTCCTGTGCGATTTTTTCCTTGCGCTCGAAGAATGGCTCCAGAAGGTGAAGGGTGACGCGCGTCGAGGACTTTTGCGCGTGATGGCGCCGATCAATATGCGAACGCCGCGTCATGAAGGCTCGCCTTTGGCGAATATTGTCTCGACGGTCTTTCTCAATAGGTCGCGCCAAGCGCTTACCCGCGGACGCGAAGCGGTCTTGAAGAGTATAGCGGAAGAAATGCGCTGGGTGAAAGAGAAGGAACAGCGCTATGATTTTCTTCTGATCTTGAAGGCGCTCCACACGTTTCCAGGACTCCTGACGATGTTTCTCAAAATGGCGGTTTGCCGAACAAGCGCGGTTTTGTCGAACCTTGGTCGGATTCTTGACGCCTCGCCCGTGCCTCGCGATTCGGAAGGGCGCCTCCTCCTAGGTACGGCGCGTTTAGACGGGATCGACGCGACGTCGCCGATTCGCTATAAAACGTCCCTTGCGATCGTCGCGCTCACTTACGCCGGTCGGTTAAGCCTCACGGCGCGGTATGACGCGCGCCTCATTCCGGATGAAGAAGCGCGCGCCTTCATGGAAATCTATCATTCGCTCATTTCGGAGAGCGTTTCCTTGACGTAAAACGTTCGCGTCGTCTTGGCGATTTGACCGTCGATCTTAGCGACGAATTCGAGTGTTTGCTTGCCAGAGCTCAAGAACTGATCTTTCGCGAAAATACCGTCTTCCGAGACGGAAATCGGTTTACCGTTGATCGTGACTTCGGCGCCAGGAGTCGCGACGCCGACGATTTCAATAACGGTCGGCCCTTGATAGATCGTCGCGCAATCCTCGGGATACGTGCGAACCGCGAGTCGCGCCGGGCCGTCGAGATTCTTGATTTCGTCGACGATCGCTTGACGCGCTTCGTTCACGACGCGATAGTCGCTCGTCGCTTGCGCGAGGGAGGGCACGACGCGTCGCGCAAGTTCTGTCGAACGGCTCTTGGGATCGAGGAACCAGACTTTTTCAGCCGGATAGGACGCTTTCAACGCGGCGGTCTTATCTTCCAAGAGCTTCAGGTATTCGTAATCCTCCAAACTTTCTCGCTGAATCTCCCAGCGAATCGAGTCGATCGGGGCCTTGTCTCCGGGGTAAACAACATGCGTGTCGCCGGGCCCATAATCCTTAGTCGGCGGACCAAAGGGATCGCCTTGCCAATGGTTGTAGCCCCAGTGCAAATAGCCGACGAGATTTTCCGTATAGTTGATCCAGTGGAGTGAACGTACGCGAGCGCCGGGCAGATCCATGAATCGGTTAGGATAGACTTGCCCGAACGGATGGCAGCAGATGTAGTACCAGAATTCTCCCTTGTCGCGACGTTCTTCATAGGCGCTTCGCCATCGGTCGAAGTGGTTGAGTTTGGGGACCCATACGTCGAGTCTATCGTCGAAATTAACGCCTTCGATCGCTTCGATTTGCTTGAGTTCCGGCTCGATCTCGCGAACTTTTTGCGATTTTGCGCGCCAATCGTCGATTTGATCGAGGAAGGGTTCGTCGGCGATGTGGATCATCGCGCGTTCGAAGAGGCCTTTTTCTCGCAGATGGCGGCAAAGGTCGGTCAGCGCGGGTTTGAGCCAGACCGAGTAGTCGAGCGCGACGTGTTTCTCCTGCGCTTCGTCGTAGAAGTACGCCTGAGTGAAGACAACCTTATTTTCTTCGCGGTTGATATACCCGACGGAGGAGAGCTCCAGTCGGTCGAGAACGCCGTATTTTAAGGCTAAGTCGAGAAGTCGATCGAAATTGGCGTAGTCGAAAGTCATCGTCCCGTCTTTCTTGATCGTCCCCTTGACCATTTCGCCGGGGCGCCAGAAGCACATGAGGACGTTCTGACGATGTTCGCCCATATTGCGGATGTAATTTTCAAGAATCTGCCAATGTTCTTCCGAGTAGGATTTTACTCCGGCGCGGGACGCTAAGCTGTGGGGATTCCACCAATTCGTCATGTAGAGGGACGGCTTCTCGGGGAGCTCGAAGGGATAGATTTCGAGAGAGACGGGAACCTCCTTTTGGAAATTCGCCCCTTCGATCGACAATGTTCCTTGGTACAGTCCCGGAGCGGTACCCTTGGGCGCGTGAAGCGTGATCCACAGCCCTTGCGAGACGTTCGGTTCAACGGTCAGGGTCGAGAAATCGTTGAGGATATCGGGCATGTCGCAGGGCGCTTTACGGGTAAGAATCGGTTCGGCTCCCGGCGTGTTGTGAAGTAATTGAAGCGCGTCGACCTTGCGGACGCGAATCTTTTCGGCGGAAATTACGGCGTCTCTGTTTTCAGAGCGTAAATCGGAGATCTTGACCGTCAGGTCGGAAAGGGGCGCGTCGGCGCGTAGTCCAATCTGGGCGGATTCGTATTCGTTGGCGGCGCAACGCATCTGAATCGAAGTTTGAACGCCGACGGGCGTGTCAGGAAAGACTTTTTCGCATACGTCCGTTTGCCAGAGATCGAGCGTTTGCGCCGAGAGTTGCGCCGCAGCGGTCGAGGCGACGAGCGCAAGGAACGACGTCATGAGCGCGCGATAGCGTTTCATTAGCAGACTCCTTAACTAAGAGGTGAAAAAGGGCGCGAATAAGGGATTCGCGCCGCGATAGGGGATGAGATATAAGAACTAGTTGAGCGCCTTAAAGACGCGCGTTGTTTTGGCGGTATCGTCGCCTAGAGTAGCGACAAATTCAAAGACGTGATCTCCTTCCCACTTCCAAAACGCTTTTCCGAAGAAGCCGTCCTCAGAGACGGGAATTTCCTCGCCGTTGATCGTCACTTTGGCGCCTGGCGTCGTAATTCCGTAGAATTCGTAGATGACGACGCCGACGTGGGAGGTCGTTCGATCTTCTGGAAAACTGCGCACGATTAAGCGGACGGGCCCGTCGACGTTCTGAATCTCGTTGACGATTTCTCGTCGAGCTTCGTTCACGACGTTATAGTCGAGCGTGGTTTCCGTTAAGGACGGCACGACGCGTCGCGCGATTTCCATCGGTCGAGCGTTTGGTTCGAAGAACCACGCCTTATCGGGATCATATTCCTTTTGGGCCGCCGCTAGCTTTTCTTCGAGCAGTTTGAGATACTCGAAATCTTCGGCGCTCTCGCGTTGCAATTCCCATCGGATCGAATCGAGAGGCTTTTTATTTCCGGGGTAGACGATATGCGTGTCGCCAGGAGGAAGATTGTCTGCGGGAACCCCGAACGGATCCTCTTTCCAGTAGTTGTATCCCCAATGAAGATATCCGACAAGATTTTCGGTATAGTTGATCCAGTGGATGACGCGAGTTCTTACGGCGGGAAGATCCATGAAGCGGTTTGGATACGCCTTTCCGACGGGCTGATTGCAGATGTAGAACCAGAATTCCCCTTGATCTCTTCGAGCTTCGTACGCGGAACGCCATCGATCAAAGTGGGTAAGCTTGGGAACCCAAACGTCAAGAAGACCGTTGAAGTTGACGGATTCGACGGCGTCGATAATCTTGAGTTCCGGTTCGATGGCGCGGAGTCTTTTAGCGCCTTCGCGCCAGGACTCCATATCAGGAAGATAGGGTTCGTCGGCGAGATGGATCATGGCGCGTTCGAAAAGGCCTCTTTCGCGCAGATGGTCGCAGAGCGCGTGGAGGACTGGGGCGAGCCATTCGTCGGAGTTAAGCGTTACGGTCTCGTTTTTGGCTTCGTCAAAGACGGAAGCGCGGAGATACTCGATCTTTCGCGTTTCACGATTGAGTCCCCCGATATGCGTGAGTTCGAGCCGTTCGATGACGTCGTATTTCAGCGCAAGGTCGAGGAATCGATCGAGGATCGAAAAGTCAAAGCTCCACGAAGAGTCGGCTTTTCGCGTCGCTTTGAGCATATATACGGGGCGCCAATCGCAGAGAACGACGTTTTGGCGATGGTCGCGCATGTTTTGGAAGTAATTTCCTAGAATCTCCCAATATTCTTCCGTGAGTTCTTGCGTTTCATGACGCGACGCCACGAAGTAGGGGAACCACCAGTTTGTCATGTAGAAATGGCGCGCGTCTGAAAGTTCAAAGGGGAATACTTCGAGCGCCAGGGGAACAGTTTTGGTTTCTTGGCCATATTTCAGAGAGAGGGAACCGAGGTATTCCCCCGCAGGCGTTCCTTTGGGGACGTACAGCGTGATCCAGAGTCCTTTCGCCTCGTTCGCTTTGAGGGCGACGGGCGCGGGTTCGTAGAGGACGTCGGGCATATCGCATGGAGCTTTGCGCACGACGAGATCTTCGGTGAGCCACGCGTCGGTGTTTTTTTCTAGATGGATCGTTCCGATTTCTCGCGCGCGTAAATTTTCCGCAGCGATCGTTGCGTTTGCGGCGGCGCACCGCAAATCGGACGTCGCAATTTGAATACCCTCGAGGTCAACGTCGAAAAGGAGCCCGACGAGCGCCGATTCGTACTCATTTGCGGCGCAATTCATCTGGATCGTCTTTTCTTCTCCCGCAGGGGAGTCGGCGAAGATTTTTTCACAGACGTCGGTTTGCCAAATCTTGAGCGTTTGCGCGACGCTTACCGCAGGTTGGAGGAAGGGGAAGAGCGTCGCCGTTAAGAAAAAGGCGAGGAGACTACGGTGTTTCATGAAAGCTCCTATCATATCGGGTTCTCTGGTTTTGAAAAAAAGTCGAGCCGAGTTTATAAGCAATTGTACTCAAGACGCGTGTCGTTTTCAATTTGCAGAGGGAGCGAAGTCCCACTTGTTTTTATCAGGGAGGGGTTCATAATTGAAGAAAGTATCTTGAGGACGATACGCGCGTAGAACGTTTGCGCGTCGTCGATCCGCGGGAGCGATTAGCGATACAATTCAGAGCGTTTTTACGCGATTAAGGAAGAAACTATGACGGTAGAACGTTATCCGCATCTTAAGGCCACCGATCCAGAAATTTACGATTTGATCCAGAAGCAGGCGAAGTTTGAAGCTTCGACTCTCAAGATGATCGCGTCGGAAAGTTACGCGATAGAGAACGTCCTCGAGGCGTGTGGTTCGACTCTTACGAACAAGTATGCGGAGGGTTATCCTGCCGCGCGTTATTACGAAGGAAACGAGTATGTCGACGAGATCGAGAATCTTGCGATTTCTCGCGGTAAGGAGCTCTTCGGCTGCGAACACATGAACGTTCAGCCTTATTCCGGTTCCCCCGCGAATAGCGCCGTTTATCGCGCGCTCTTGAAGTACGGCGACAAAATCATGGGCGTTCCTGTTTCCGACGGCGGTCACCTTACGCATGGTTGGAAGGTCAGCTTCTCCGGCCAAGATTTCCAGCAGATTCCGTATCGTCCGAATCAAGAGACGGGGCGTCTCGACATGGACGAAGTTCGTGAAATCGCGAAGCGCGAGCGTCCGAAGCTCATTTGGGCCGGTATGAGCGCGTATCCCTTCAAGCTTGATTACGCGGCGTTCGCCGACATTGCGCAGGAAGTCGGCGCGTACCTCGTCGCCGATATCGCGCACATCAACGCGCTTATCATCGCGGGCGTTCACCCGGATCCGGTTCCGTATTGCGACGTCGTGACGAGCACGGCGCACAAGATGCTTCGCGGTCCTCGCGCCGGTTTCTTGATGTCCAAGATCGAAGACCGTTATCATGAACAGTATCATCCCGAGAGCAAGTGGAATCTCGCGCAGCTCCTTGATCGCGCGGTATTCCCCGGTCTTCAAGGCGGTCCTCACATGCACGCGGTCGCGGCGATGGCTTGCGTCTTCAAGTATGCGCAGACTCCTGAATATAAGGAATATGGCGCGCAAATCGTTAAGAACGCGCAGGCTCTTTGCGCCGAACTCGAAGCTCTTGGTCGTCCGATCGCGGGCGGCGGGACGGAAACCCACCTTCTCCTTCTCGACTTCCGCAAGGAAGAATTCACGGGCAAGGACGCCGCGAAGGCGCTTGCGAAGTGCGGTATCATCGCGAACTTCAATATGGTTCCCGGCGACACGCGCTCCCCGTTCAAGACGAGCGGCGTTCGCCTCGGAACTTCCGCGCTTACCAGCGTCGGCATGAAGGAAAAGGACATGAAGAAAGTCGCCGAATGGATCGATCGCGTCTGTGCGCACATCAACGATATCGACTCCGTCGCGCCTCAGATTCGCGCTGAAATCGCGGAGTTCTGCTCCGGTTTCTCTTTCCCCGGCACGAACGCTTGAGCAATCGCGTTTACTACGACGGAGCCTTGACTTTTGACGAACAGCAGAGGATGAAATGACGGAACTTGAGATTCTCGAAAACCGAGCCGAGGGCAACGATCCCGAGGCTATCTGCGAACTCGCGTGGCGTTATCGTCAGGGCGACGGCGTGGCGCGCGACGACGCGAAAGCGTTCAAGCTCTTTGAACGCGCCGCGTCGCTGGGAGATCTCGTCGCGCTTAATCACGTAGGGCTCTGTTACGCCGACGGCGTCGGGGTCAAACGCGACGACGCGCTCGCGTGTCGTTACTATCGTCAGGCTGCAGAAAAGGGGCTAGCCGCCGCGCAGAATAATCTCGGATGGGCGTATCTTAACGGTCTCGGGGTCAAAAAGAGCGTCGGCGCGGCGACGCGCTGGTTTCGAAAAGCCGCCGATCAAGGACTGACTCAGGCGCAAAACAATCTTGCGTACTGCTATCAGCATGGCGTAGGCGTTAAGAGAGACCCTGCGGAAGCGAATCGCTGGTACCAAGCCGCCGCCGAGGCGGGGCTGACCGAAGCGCTCGTTAATCTTGCGTGGAATTATATGACGGGAGTCGGCCATCCGGTCGACTATCTCGGCGCGTCGAGTCTTCTTGAGAAGGCCGTCGCCGCAGATATTCCCAGCGCAAAGAGCAACCTCGCGTATTTGCTGCGAAACGGCCTAGGCGTCGAGCGAGATCTTACGCGCGCTTTTTCCCTCTATAAAAGCGCGGCGGATCAAGGTTTTCCGGAGGCTTTCGGACCTCTTGCCGAATGTTATGAATTCGGCGAAGGCGTTCCCGAGAACGCGTATCTCGCTTTGCAGTATTACAAACGCGCCGCTCTTGCGGGGGACGCTCGCGCGGCGCAGCGTTGTCGAGAACTCGCTTCGGTCGAAGCGCGTCCTTTAGCGTCGTCTCTTTCCAGAAATCCTGAAAAGAAGACGGAACACGTCGATTTCAGCCTGCGCGACGCTATCGCCAGGAAGGAGAACGCGGAAAGACGCGCGGCGTGGAAAGCGCAGAAAGAAAAGGAACGCCAAGAGAAGGCGAAAGACGCTGAGTAGCGCGTCTCTCGTATCCTAGAGAATGAAAAACGCGACGTTTTGCGGCGTCGCGTTTTTTATTTGATTAGCGCGGATAAAGGCGACATTGGAAACGACATGCGTCTCCTTCGCAACGATATGTCGGCAGTTCGTCGACGTTCATCCGGAGCGCTTGCCACGCAAAGTCGACCATCTTTTCCGAGGCGCCGCAACAGGGGGCGCGATCGTATTGAATCTTTAACGCGTTGCAAAGATCGCGCGCTTCAACGTCGAGATCGTAAATCGTCTCCATATTTTCAAAGAAAAAACCGATCGGAACGATCAGGACGCGCGATAACTCCGAATTTTCACGAACGTACTGCGATAAGAATTCTCGAACGTCGGGGCCGATCCAAGGAATATGAGGAGAGCCGCTTCTGCTCTGGAAGGCAAGAGCGGCGTCGAGTCCGCGCTTTTTCAACGCGTCGCGCGACACCGACGGTATTTGCGTCGCGACGGCGTCGGGCGTCAAAATTAAGGATTCGCTAGGAAATTTCGGCTCTTCGATTAGCGCGTCGCGCGTTAGTCCCGCGCAAGCAAGGGCTTGAAGAGACGCGTGAAGAAGTTGACGACGATAGGAAGCGAGCTTGGCGTCCGTTTCCGGGATGGAGTGCGCGGTGAAGAGAATGAGCGTTTTGCCTCCTTCGGACGCGCTCAGTTTTTCCGTAATCGTTTTGGCTACGCTTTCAATAAAGGCGCGCGTTTCAAAGAACGGGGGAAGTCGACGAATAGACGCGGAAGCGACGTAACTCGGGGTTCGCGTGTTGAGCGCGTCGCGCGTCGCGTCGAGATACCGCCTGCAACTTTGCGGGGAGCCGAACGCGGAACTTGCGAAGACGAGGACGGTTTTGACGTTGTCGCGCTCGATTTGCTCGAACGCGTCCTGCAAGAAAGGGGGGGCGAAGAAGTTGCCCCAGTATGTCTTAACGGGGATTCCCTCTTGTGCGGAGCGGTTGGAAATAGCGTCGAGAAAGCGCCTGCATTCCCCCGGTAAGGGACTCTTGCCGTCAAATAATCGATACCGCTGCGTCACGGCCTCGCGACGCGCTTGTGGAATATGTTTGCCCGCAAGGACGCGATCCAAAAAAGGTTCGATATCGTCAATTCCCTCCGGGCCTCCATAGGACGCCAATAGGAGCGCCTCAAACATCTTCTTTTCCTCTCTTTTAAACGATTTGCTTAGTGGCGATAATGCGTCTTTATTTTGTTCCATAATTCGTAATCGACAATATCGAGCGGAAGAAATGGCGTTAGTTGACGCCGAAAACGAGACTCTTAGAATTATCGGAAGCGTCTCGAACGCGACGCTTCCTGCTTGTCTTTTATCATTCACGATCGCATATATAGGATATCGCCATGTCACACCCCGAGTTATTTTTCGACGAAGTTGCGGAAACAATGTCTCAGGACGAGCTTATTAGCCGTCAAAACCAAGCGCTTAAAGAGAAGGTTCGCTATGTAATGGCGAATAACGCGTATTTTCGCACCCTGTACCAGAAGGCAGGAATCGTCGCGGAAGATTTTCGCGGACTGGAAGATATAACGAGTCTTCCGATCATCGCGAAAGCGAATTTTCGGGAAACATATCCTCTTGGAATGTGCTGCGTGCCGAAGAATCAAATTCGCGAGATGCATATGTCGAGCGGCACGTCTGGCACCCCTGTCGTTATGCCGTACACGCAGTCTGATTTGAAGCAATGGGCGAATTGCATGGCGCGTTGTTATCGAATGGCAGGGGCGCGCGTCGGCGACCCGATTCAAATCATGCCCTCCTTCGGCCTTTTTAACGGCGGTTTTGGGATGTATCACGGCGCGAGAGCGGCGGAACTTTTCGTTATTCCAACAGGTTCCGGGAACACCGAACGCCAAATTCGGCTGGCGAAGGATTTTGACACGCGTATTTTTACGGCGGTTATCTCCTATACCACGCGCATAATCGAAGTGATGGAAAAGATGGGAGTCGAACTTCCGTGTCTTGAGATCGGTATCTTTGGCGCGGAGACGGTGACAGCGGCGATGTGTGAAAAGATCCGCAATCGTTTGGGAATGGACGTCTTCAATATCTATGGCATGACGGAAACAGGAGGCGTCGGCACCCTCGGTATGGACTGCCAAGCGCACGACGGAATCCACGTTTGGGAAGACCAATACTATCTCGAAGTGGTCGACCCCGTGACGAAAGTTCCCGTCCCAGACGGACAGCTTGGCGAACTCGTCGTGACGTCGCTAACGCGCGAGGCGTTGCCGGTCATCCGCTTTAAGACGGGCGACCTGACGCGCGTCCTTTCTCGCGAAAAATGCGCTTGCGGGCGCACCCATCTGCGCATTGACCGCATTTCTGGACGAACGGACGATATGCTCATCGTCAAGGGCGTGAATTTCTTCCCGTCTCAAGTGGAGCAGGCGCTCTTGGAAATTCCAGGAGTTCATTCGGAATATCAGATCATCATGGAAGAAGAGAACGGCGTCTGCGACGTGCACGTTCTCGTCGAGGCGGAACCGGGCGTCACGGGGTTTGTCGTTGAGAAAAAGCTTAAGGAACGCCTCGGTTTTTCGCCGAAGGGAGAAGTTCTGCCCGTCGGCGCGTTGCCGCGAGTCGACGGCAAGGCAGTGCGCGTCATTCGCAAAAAGTCCTGACGCGTTTCTCTCCAAGAAATAAAAACGGCCCGACGCGCAATCGACGTCGAGCCGTTCTTTTTTCTTCTGGTTCTTTAGTATCTTCCGGACTGCGTCTTGGCGTTCGCCGTCGTCGCTTGACGCTGCTGAGTCGGCGCGGTTCCTGCGGCGTACGCTTGCTCAGGCATGGCGGCTTCCTGGCGCATGATCGAAAATTCTTCTTCACGCACCTCCTTCGTCCATCCGGGTTCCACCGTGCCTTCGATTTTCCACAACCCCTTGTTGACGGAGACGTTTTTGAAGGTCAAATCGGTGCGACTCTTTCCGTTGACGCCAAGTCGACGCATGTAGGTCGGCTGC
Source organism: uncultured Thermoguttaceae bacterium (assembly GCA_934725735.1). Taxonomy (GTDB): domain Bacteria; phylum Planctomycetota; class Planctomycetia; order Pirellulales; family Thermoguttaceae; genus RUG369. Next base: position 7,332 of record CAKVCP010000018.1, on the reverse strand, counting down.
AAGTCTTTCAAACCAAGAATAACGGTGATCGAACGGAACTGCTGAGCGTCGCGGGCGTATCGCGGAAAGGCTTCGATCCAGACTTCGTCTTTTTGCTTGTTGGCGGGAGTGATAATCCGCATGTAGAAGCGATCTTTGAGAGAATCGGCTTTCGCAACGAAGAAGAGGGGGAACTGACCGTTGTCCATCGTCAGATCCATGTCCTGTTCTTCGGAGGCGACGGGGAAAACGACGACCTTCTTGTTTTTATAGTCGTACTGGATGAATTCCTTACTGTTAAGAACGATCATCCATTCGTTTTGTCCCTCTTTCCATTCTCCTTCGGGCTTCTCATCGGAGTAGACAAACTCACCGCGAATGTGGTACATGAGCTTGTTGGGAGAAATAAAGCGGAATTGTCCCCAGGTGTGGGCGACAGGTCGTTTAGAATTCTGCTGTAAAACGCTGTCAAATTCGCGCATATGGACTTCGCAAGAAACCCTTTTGACGTTCTTTCCGAATTCTTCCCATCTGACGAGAAAATCGTTCAGTTGATTGAGTTCTTCCTCGGTGGGCTTGTAAGTTTCCGGAGCGGGAACGATGGCGCTTGAGATTTCCCCGCCAACATATCCTCCGGAGGGAGCGCCCTGTCCAGGAACGTTTTGAGCGGGGGCGTTCTGAGCGGGATTCGTTTGAGCTGGCGCACGGTTCGGAGTCGGCGTAGCGGGGGTCTTTTGGACGGGTGCGCCGACGGTTTGAGCTTGCGCAGTCTGTCGCGCTGTCTGAGCGGTCGTTTGCATAGCGGCGTTGTTAATTCGCGTAGTCGTGTTTGCCGCGGGGAGGGCTTGGCGCGTCGTCTGACGGTTCGTAGCGATCCCAGATTGGGCTTGCGCGGAATTTTTTAGCGTTTGCTGAGTAAGGGCGGCTCCGTTCGTTTGGGGTTGAACGTTTTGCGCTGGGGCGACGTAATCGCCGAAGCCTTGAGCGTGAGCGTTCCCCGCCGCTGTGAGGATTAAGGCCGCGATCGTCGACAAAACGACGTGTTTTTTATCCATTTTTTTCTCCTACCTGCGTCGTTATTCAGGGAATGAAGGGTGAACGAATTATCCCCGAACAGTTCACGGATATATTGCAAGTTCTAAATCAAGCGCCGAGCGTCGCACAAGGCCTCATAGAACGCTTACGCCACGTTGAGAAGGAGGCTCCAAGTCTCCGGGACAAGGGTAACAACTTAGCGGGACGATGTAAAGAGGAGTTTTCAAAACGGCGAATTCTCCTTTTTCTCGAGAAAAATTTAGAAAACCCCCTTGCGAACGGCTAACAGAACCATATAATCATTCCTGTAATTTGCATGGAGGATATGCGAATGGTTAGCAACCTCATTGGAAATGAGGCGCCCCTTGCTGGGGTTGCGGGTTCGAGTCCCGTGTCCTCCGCTTTAAGCCGAACTGAGACGTTCGGCTTTTTTGTTTCTTGTTTTTATCTTCCTCAATGGGTATACTTACGTCTGTTACGACGAGACGTTTCGTCGACGATTGACGATTTCTATTGGAGGATCATATGAAACGATTTCTTGGTTTTCGCGTTTTGTTAGGATTGACGGTCGCCTTCGCTTCCTGCGCGCTTCTTAGCGCCGCTGAACCGTCGGGGATTCCCGCGGAAGTATCTGAGTTGATAACGGAACCTGAGACGACGTTAAAACTATGGCCGAGCACGCCTCCTGGCGGAATTCCTGAAGGAATAGGCGACGAGAAGTGGACTCCGGGAAATGAGAATCCTCCTATCGTGCGCGTCGGAAACGTGTCGATTCCAACTCTTGGCTTTTATCCTGCCGAGAATCCTAACGGCGCTTGCGTCGTGATTTTCCCAGGCGGCGGTTTTGAAATCCTTGCGTACAATCTCGAAGGGACGGAAATCGCGCAGTGGCTCAATAGTATCGGCGTCTCCGCTGTTATCGTAAAGTATCGAGTTCCGCGTCGCGCGGGTCTTCCGAAGCATTATGCGCCCCTTCAGGACGCTCAGCGCGCGATTCGTTTAACGCGCGCTTACGCGAAGGAATGGGGGATCGATCCCTCTAAGATTGGCGTTCTTGGGTTTTCCGCCGGCGGGCGTCTGACGGTTGCCGCCGCGCTTGATTACGACGTTAAGACGTACGATCCGATCGATGAAGCGGACGAATTGAGCGCGCGACCTGATTTCGCGATTCCGATCTATCCGGCGTACCTGATGGACGACGAAAGAGATATGAAAGCGTCGACGCCCCTTTCCGACGAGCTTAACATTCGCGAAGGTCTCCCTCCGTTCTTTATCTCCGTCGCAGGGAACGACGAGAACCGTCCCGCCGCCGCGGCTCGATTTTTCATTCAATTGAAGGAAGTTGGGGTTCCGTGCGAACTTCATATTCCGATTAAGGGCGGTCACGGTTACGGTTTACGTTCTTACGGCGGAGTCGCTTCCGAGTGGGGCTCCAATTGCGAGAAGTGGATGCGCGCGATGAACATACTCCCTTGACCTTCCCTTGCGATTTCTATAATTGGACTTTAGAGGATCGTTGCGTCGCGCGACGCGACGATCTCTTGCCTGCGTTTTGCAGGTTACTCTACGAAAGGATGATTAAGCAAGGTGACAAAAATGACTGACGTCGAACCGCATGAAGGCCGTCCTTCCAAGATCAAATTGCCCTTTTATACGGTAGGCGAAGAGATCGCCAACGCGATCACTCACGGCATAGGGGCGCTTCTTGCGATCGCGGCGTTAGTCTTGCTTATCATCCGCGCGGCGACGCAGGCTCCCGTCGGCTATGCGGCGGGTTACGTCGTCGGGTATACGATCTTTGGCGTGACGCTTGTGCTTCTGTATTTGACGTCGACGCTTTATCATTCGTTGCCTCGTAACGGCGCGAAACGCGTTTTCGCGAGCCTTGACCATTCGGCGATTTTTCTCCTTATCGCCGGATCTTATTCGGCGTATTGCCTCGGTCCTCTCAATAGTTCGATGGGCTGGTGGCTTTTTGGCACGATTTGGGCGCTTGCGGCGGTCGGCGTAACCGCGTACTCGGTTTATGGAAATCGCGCGCGGTGGTTTACGTTCTGTCTTTACCTTGTGATGGGATGGTTTTTGATTGTCGTAGGTCGTTCCGTCTATGAGGTTTTGACCTCTCTTTCCTGGCTTTTCCTAGTTATAGGGGGCGTTTCCTACACGGTCGGTTGCATCTTTTTTGCGATGAAGAAGGTGCGATGGATGCATGGCGTCTGGCATCTTTTTGTGTTAGGTGGGAGCATCATGCACTTTTTCTCGCTCTACTGGGCGTTTTGATATAGAGAGAAAGGAAATTAAGGGGCGTTTTTTAGTGTGAAATTCATTTCGCCCCCTTGTCTTGACGGCGTCTCCATATAGAATAAAGGTTCGTGTAAGCATTTTTCGCGCGCGAGATTGCGCGCGTTTTGTGCGTTTGGTGTTCTCCGCGCTCTTCAGCGGGGAACGAGTCACGCAACTTTTAAGAGACGAAGGGCCTTCAAATGCCTAAAATTAAAACTCATAAGGGAGTTGCCAAGCGTTTTCGCGTCACCGCTAACGGTAAAGTTAAGCACCGACACAGCGGAACGAGTCACTTGGCGTGGCGTATGACCTCTAAGCGCGTCCGCAACCTTCGCGGTACGGATCCTGTTAGCTCGGTCGAAGCCAAGAGCATCATCAAAGCGCTTGGAAAAGGCGGTCTTTGATCGACTCTCGACGACGTGCCACGACGCGTCGCCCATTGTCCGACTTCTCTTCTGATTCGCGTTAAGGGAGCGGTCGGTTTCTGAAAACTGGTCGTTAACGCCGCGTTAGTTTTTTGAATATAGCGGGACCTGATTTTCGTTGAATGTCGGAATCAAACGCGGACGATTGAAGTTCAATCGATTGATTTCGGTAAAACTAAGCCAATTTTAAGGAATTTTGTAATGAGAGTTACAATAGCTCCAGCTCGTAGACGATCGAAGAATCGACTTTTCAAGCGCGCGAAGGGTTTTCGCGGCGGTCGTAGTAAGCTTCTGCGCACAGTAAAAGAGACGGTGCTTCGCGCCGACGTATTCGCGACTCGCGACCGTCGCGCACGAAAACGAGATTTCCGTCGCCTTTGGATCATCCGTATCAACGCCGCCGTTCGTATGCGCGGTATGCGCTACAGCGAATTCATCAGCGGTTTGAAGAAGGCTAACGTCGTTCTCGACCGTAAGATGCTCGCCGACGTCGCCGTTGCCGATCCCGCCGCTTTCGATAAGATTGTCGAAACCGCTAAGGCCGCCCTCGCCTGATCTTGAAAAAGACCTTGATTATAAGATCGCGTTGAGAACTTTCATTTGCGTATTAAGTTCTTGCCTCCTAAACTTGCGCGGTCTTGTTGGTCTAGAATTTTGAGCGACGCTCCATCGCGAGCGTCGCTTTTTTGTTCTTCACTCCTTCTTGCAAAGTATTTCGCGAGCCAGCCGTTTGACTTTGCGCGGCGAGACGTGTACAATAATCTCACGTCTTTGTGTTTATGTACCGCGCTTTGATCGAGAAAGGATCGGAAAATGTTTCAAATGCTGGCAGGGGAGCTTATTGCGCGGGCGCTCTATCTGGTTTTTCCCGGAATTTTTCTTTTCTTTCTTCTTCTGGCCGTCGTCTTCAAAACGTATCCTTCGAATCGAGCGATTCTTCTTCTTTGCGTCGACGTCTTCATTTCCATAATTTCCCTGATCTTAGAAAACGCGTTTCCGCATTTTCTAACCTATGGCGTTGACCTGCTCGTCTTATCGCTCTTGATCGCCGATTGGCTCCCGCTCCTGAGAATACGTCGCGATATCGCCGCGCGGCGAGAGACGGAAAGCGTCGCCGCGCTGGGGCGTCCTCATCCCGTAACGATCGTTGTCGAAAATCATGGTCGACGAACGATTCGTTTTGAGATGACGGACGATACGTCCGCGTATGCGACGACTCTTCCTCCCCTTGAAACGCTAGAAGAATTAACGCAGGAACAATTCCAAGACTTTTCGTCGAGAAAGTTGGAGAATCCATATGCGCACTCGCGGTTTCGTATGCGCTTTCTTGGAGGAAATTCGAAAGAGTCTTTTTCGTATCGACTTTTGTGGAATAGTCGCGGAATCTATACTTTCGAATTTGTCGCGCTACGCTTTTTGGGCCCTTTAGGGCTTTGGAGGCGTTATAGGAAGATCCCTTGCGCATCGGAATTTCACGTGTATCCGAACCTCTGTCAACTTGCGCGTCAGGATCTTTGGGCGCGAAAAAACGAGCTCCTTATGCCGGGGGTGAGACGGTCGCGTCGTGTTGGTCAGGACGCTGAATTTGAGCGATTGCGCGATTACACGACCGACGATCAGTATAAATTTATCGATTGGCGGGCGACGGCGCGTCGCAACAAGCTGACTGTACGAGATTTCCAGACTTCGCGCAATCAACGCGTTATTCTTGCCCTAGACGCCGGGCGGATGATGATGAACCGTTCCAAGGGGCTTTCTCTCTTTGACGGGGCGCTTAACGCGACGCTGGCGCTCGCGTACATAGCCCTTCGACAAGGGGACGAAGTCGGTTGTCTCGTCTTTTCGAACGAAGTCAAACGCTTTATCCCGCCGAAAGGGGGCGCGTCGCATATAAACTCAATTATCCGCGGCGTTTTTGACGTTTTTCCCGAACAAGTCGAATCGCGTTACGATCGCGCCTTCGGTTACCTGAAAACCCATTCGCCGAAACGTGCGCTCGTCGTTTTGGCGACAAATGTTCTCGATCAACGTAATGCGGAGCAGACGCGTCAGTGTCTTGTTAATCTTTGCGGCGCGCACCTTCCTCTGGGCCTCTTCCTCCGCGAACATTCTCTTTTTGACGCCGTAGAACGGTATGAAGACCTTGATCGCGAAATACGCGAGGGCGCGCTGATGAAGAATTCCTTTGCCGAGAGCCGGTTGGCGCTCTATCAGGAGCAGTATCGCGAGCAAGAGCCAGTCGATGAAATAGAACGGTATTTCAAAAATGACGGAGACGTCTTATCTCAACGCCCCGAGGACGTTTTCTTTCGGGCGGGAGCCGCGGCGGAGATCCTTAATTGGCGCCGGGAAACGCTTATCAACCTTGAAGCTCGAGGGGTGATGACGCTCGACGTTTTTCCGGAAGGCGCGACGGCTCCTCTCGTGAATAAATATTTAGAGATCAAAGCTCGTAGTCTTTTATAACGAGCGATAAACCCAATGTTGGGGAACGTAAGGAGAAATCGATTTATGAAACGACTTATCAAGGCGGCGACTCTGTGTCTGTGCTGCGCCGCGCTAAGCGTCGGCGCATTTGCGCAAGACGCGCCGCAAAAGGCGATAACGATAGCGAAAAGCGTCGAAGCGCTTTCTAATCCTGCGGGTGTTGATTCGACGACCCCGCGCTTTTCCTGGATCACGGAGGCGGCGGGAACGCGCAATAAGAAACAGTCGGCATATCAACTTCTCGTGGCGTCGAGTCTCGAGAAACTTGCGAATAACGAAGGCGATCTTTGGGATACAGGAAAGGTTCAGTCCGAAGAGTCGAATTTCGTATCTTATGCAGGCGCCCCTCTCGAGAGCTTGACTCGGTATTACTGGAAGGCGCGCGTTTGGGACGAACAAGATCAGCCGACCGACTGGTCCGCTCCTTCGACGTGGGTTCAAGGAATCGTTAAGTCTGAAGACTGGCAAGGGGAGTGGATTGCGCAGGGTAAAGAAGCGCGTCCCGACGTCGATATGACCGGAGCGGGATGGATTGGCGCGTCCGACAGTCGCGAATCGAACGCCGGTTATGAGGACGAAGCTTATCGTCGCGTTTTCGTTCTCGATCGTCCGCAAAGCGACTTTGACAACCAGAATCTTTCCGGACTTCTTTACTTCGCCGCGCGCGAACGTTTCGAAATCTTTGTCAATGGGAAGAAGGTTGGTCATTCGATCGGAATGGTTTATAATCCCGATCAACTCCGTTCGATCGACGTTTCCGAATATCTTCAACCGGGTAAAAACGTAGTGTCTTTCCTGGTTCACAACCTGACGAAACAGCCGAATAACACCAAATTTGGGGACGGTACGCTCTATCCGACGGCGCTTGTTGCGAAACTTGTCGTGCGCGAACTTAACAAGGAAAACGCGCCTTCTAATCTGCCGACTCCGAACCGCTTCGGACGACTTGGCGAGGTCGCGTTGGCCGTTGGAACCGACGCGTCATGGAAGGCGACGAGCGGCGCTCGCGCGGATAATTGGACGACCGTCGACTTTGACGATTCGCAGTGGCCGAACGCGACGAGAGCGTCCTTTGTCGCCGAAGGCGCGGAATGGGAATTAGACGAAACTCCGTGGGGTAAAC
>CAKVCP010000017.1 GCA_934725735.1 uncultured Thermoguttaceae bacterium | reverse complement strand
CCCTGGAGGCCCTTTCGCCCAAGCGCTTCGGTAAGCCCCAAGCGGATCGTTACCCTATGGGTATTGAACGCCGCCCCGTTGGAAAGATTCCCCTTTCACAGAGACAAGCGTTTGAAATCCCGTATAGATACAGTATAGCGTTTACGTTGCCTGAAACATTTTCTTTCTGCAAAACTTAAACGTTGCGAATAGATTGTTTTTGTTATCTAACTCATAGAAGTTCTATAGCTTCTTTTAATTACAGTGTTATTTTAATTGTCTACTTTGTGTAAAAAAACTTTTTTCTTGACAAAACGAGTTCCAGGATTACACTAACATATGATTACGTTGTGAAATACTAGGGGTCGGGTAAGCCCTAATAGAGTAGCGCGTCGTCAGAGTTCTTCCGGTACGTTTCCGAATAGTTTTTTGTCTGGTCCACAAAAATCTAGGAAGTTACGCAGCGCCTTACGGCAACGGAGAACTCGCGGGACACGTTATGTTTCTACGCAACTTTTCGGCGGCCAGATTTCAGTCTGTTCCCTGGGATAGCGTCCCCTAAACGCATCCTGGTTAGGGACTTGACATGAAATCTGGTATTTCTTTGCACGAAAGTTTCTCACCCTCGCGTAAAACTAGCGTGTCCCCCCTCTTTAAAAACCATTCTCTAAGCTCTTCTCGCTAACTTATGCTCAATGGTGCGAAAGGCCCGCAAATGTTCCCCTCCTCTTCAACTCCTAAAAAAAGAAAAAAGCGCAATCGTCCCCCTACGCCTCTTATCGACTCTCCAATACGTTAAAAAGCCGCAGAATCGCGAAATGCGCTCCCCCTCGTCCCCCCTCTACTCTTGCGCATATCCCTCGAAAAAGAGTCCCCCTCCCAAACTCGCGAAAAATTCCCCCGGCTCCCCCCCCTAAAGAAAACGATTCCTTAAATAAATTGACTCAATAGTAAACGCCCGTCAGACAAACGCCGCCAACCTAGCGCAAAGCTCGGGCGCGTCAAGACAAGAAGAATCGAGAAGAGAGGCGTTCTCCGCAGAAATAGCTCTCGCGCCGTCCGTCAAGAAAATCCCTCTTTCATCTCCGACAAAGCCCCGCCTCAATCGCGCGAATCGCGCCGCCTAAGCTCCGATCGCGACGCGCGACGAACCAAACTTCGCGGTTCCCCTATCGCCGTCTCGCCGCGACGCTTCACGAAAAAGGACGCGTTGCATAAGCGCGTCCTCTTTTCGTCATTCATCCCTTCGAATACTTCACGTGTCATACGATCCGAACCCGGCGCGACGCCAAAATGCGAGAAATTGTCGCACCTTAAATAACGACAGCGACGCCTAAAGATTCCAACATACTGTAAATAAAAGAAAAATTTTAAGAAAAATTAGAAAACGAGAGGCGCCCAAAAAACTTTATGCTATGATAATGAACGAGTTGCGTTGCGGAGATTTCGTCGCTTGGCCAGAGGCGGGAATCCCTTGCGTTTAGGGCGCGTTCAAGCGGCGTGGGCGGTTGTTTTCGTTCGGATCTCTTGAAACCTTTCCCGGTTCTTCGTAGATCCCAGCGCGCCCTTCTTTCGATTGAAGAGCGCTTGTTCACCTTTGCAACGCAGGTCTTTCGTTGGTCCATTGGCAGCGGCTCGGCTCGCGTCTTAAACTCCAGCTAGAAGTCGAATCGTTCACCATGCGTCGCCTCAGGAAAGACGGCGCCGTGCAAATCAGGATTAAAAAGCCGTTCATCGAAAAAATAAACGAACCCGCCTAGTTCTCCCAGGTTTAGGGGCGGGAGAACTAGGAAGTGAGGCGACGCGGTCGGACCAGGATCGCGTCGCCTCCGGGCTTTATAGCGCCACGTCGCGTTTTGCGCGGGGCGTACTACCATAACGCAAGGTTCGTCGGGACGTCGCGCGACGTCGCAAGCAGGACAGCGATCTCTGAACGCGCGCGCTCCATCCTCTTCCCGTCGTCCGGCGGAACCGCCCATGAGCGGTTGGTCAATAACGCGTCCGATGCGCCGCTGATCCGACTGTTGAATTTGACATTCGATTACAAATAAAGCAAAATGTTCCCAAAAAAATTCTCCTTTTAGTTCAAAATCCTAAAGAGAATAAACTAATAAAATGCTACTCGATAAAATTGAGACTTTTTTTGAAAAATTACGGAAGTTCTGTTAAATTTATAAATTAACTACTTGTCAAATAAAAAAGTTTAAATAAAATTCGTTTAAACGTATGGATTCTCGTTAGGGAATTTTCTGGAGCGTCGACATTTAGGACCAACAAATTAGGGAGTCGACGGTTTAGGCTCCAGGAGTATTGAGAGTCTTTACGTTCGTGCGCGCTGGTCTGTCGTTGACAGTCCCGCTTTTTCGAATACTTCCACCTCTACGAAACTAACCGGTTTTAATTGGACCAACCATTTCCTTTCCTCCGCTTTTGCGTGGGGAAAGACACTATGTTCAGTGATGCGAATCTTCTCGCTATGAAAGATTTGCGTCGCTTCTGGGGCGTATTCACTTGTAAGAAAAACACATTAGATATTTTATGTCATATCTATGATCACTAACGCTTGATTTTTGTTGCGGGCGTTCACAAAAGACGCCTGCGTCGATTCCATTCTTACAAGTCCCCGCGTTCCCAGAGGGTTCTCTTTATCGTTTACCCAGATAGAAAGGAACTTGTAGTAAGATGAAATCCCATAAAAACTCGACGTCAAAGCCGTATTCTTTACGTCTTGAAGCCCTCGAAAACCGGGAGCTCCTCTCCGCCGCGCCGTGGTCTGCGCCCGTCAATACTCTCGACGCTCAGACCGTAGAAATAGCCGCCGCGCAAGTCGAACAACCCGTTATCGACCTCTCCAACGCCCAGCTTGAAGATTCCGTCTCATTCGTTACTACCGGCGTCGCCGATTATCAATTCGCCGTTTCATGGGCTCCGATCGACGGAGCCTCCACGTACTCCGTCAAAATCAATCGCGACGGAGCATGGATCCAGTATAACAAGGGATTGACCGATACTTCATGCGTTATGAACGGACTCTATCCCGGAATGACGTTCGATATCCGCGTCTGCGCAATGAACGAAAATGGTAGGCTCACCGGCGATTAACTCGAAACCACGTTTGCGCCCGTCTCCCTTGCGACGAAGATGAACAAGTTCGTCGGCGGCGATGCGATCACGCTAATCCTCAAGGCCTCTGAGGACGCAACCTGCGATATCGCATGGTATTACGCAACACCCGACGGCGACGTCGAAATTACCGAAGCCCGCGGGCTTCTTTCTTACGTCCCCGAGAATCCCCAATACGACGTCAAAGTCGTCGCGACAGGAACCGGACTCTCCGAAGGATCCCTCTCCGCGAAAAGCTTCGTATACGTAGCGCCCGAAACTGTCGACGCGGCTTACGATCAGACGACGAACACCCTAACCGTAAACGTTCCCGCAGTCGACGGCGCCGCGCAATACTATATCTGGAAACCCGCTCCATCCGGAAATATGGCGATCTACCAGCGTACGACGGAGCCCGTCTTCACCGTCTCAAACGTCAAACCCGGCACGACGTGCGACTATCAAGTCACCGCCTACGACGCAAAGGGCGCTGTGCTGGACTCCCTCTCCTTCACATACGCGCCCGTCGGACTTAACGCGCCTGATTACTTCGGAGCCAACGCCGCTATCTCCGTCGAGATCGCCGACGCCAAGGACGCTTCCGCCGATCTCGCATGGTTTTATGTCACCCCAGACGGCGACGTCGAAATCCCCGAAGCCGCGAATCAAAGCTCCTTCGCTCCCGCGAATCTCGATTACCCCGTCAAGATCGTCGCGACCGGTACTCAACTCTCCAAGGGAAGCGTCGCCGAAGCGATCGTCAACCCTGTCGAGCTCAACGTCGCTCACACCGCTCCGTACGTTACTGCGTCTCGCATATTCGACGCGACGTGGGACGCCGTTCCCGACGCCGCGCGATACGTCTTCCAGCGTAAAAACGCCGCAGGAAATTGGGCGACGATGACCGGAAGCAACGTCGTCGACGGCGCCGTCGTCTCCGGAAACGTCCGAACGACCGACGGTTCCTCCTTCGAATACACCGTCAACATGTCCGACGCGAGCGTCGCCAAGGAATATCGCGTTCTCGCTCTCGACTCCAAGGGCGTTTTGATCGTCTCCGAGACCTTCGAATACACCCCAATGGGACTCGTCGTCGACAACGACGCCTATCCTCTAGACAAAGCGTCCCTCCTCGTCGCCAATCCCCTCTACGACGCCGACGCCCCCGTCTATCAGTGGTATAGCGCGCCTGCCGACGCTCCCGAAGATTGGATTCTTATCGAAGGCGCGACCGAATCGACGTACCAGCTCACTGCGGAAGGCGCCGCGCTGGGTCTCTATTATAAGGTCGTCGCAACCGACCTCGCCGCCGAAGGCCGCTCTTCCGTCTCCTACGCGCGTCCCGACACGATCGACGCCCCCGCAGATCTCGTCGTCACCGTCGACGAAACAACCGGCGAGCTCCGCGCTACATGGAACGCGCCTGGCGCGACCGACTTCATCTTGCAATACGCTTACGACGGCCCCGTCGTCGACGCATGGATCGATCTCCCCGCTCCGACCGTTACCGACACTGGCGACGGTTCCTTCTCGCTGACCCATCCGAACGGCGCCAAATACGAAAACTTGCGCGTTCGCGCCGTCAATGAGACCGGTTGGTCGAACTTTAAAGTCGCCGGAAGCGACCCGAACCTCTGCGTCAACACCCTTCTTGACGTCGTCGACGCAAACGACGGGGTCACCTCCCTCCGCGAAGCGGTCTCCTATTACCTCAGCGAGCAGGCGGCGGGAACCCTCCCCGACGGGGCGAAGGTCGTCTTTGACCCGAACGTCTTCACCCCCGAAAATCATACGATCGTTCTTGACGCCGCCACGACGTTCACCCTTAACTCTACGGTCGTCGTCGACGCTACGGATCTCGGGTTTAACGTCGTTCTGGACGGCTCTGCGTCAGATCAATCGATCTTCACGGTCTCGGGAGCGAACGCCGACGTAACGCTCGCGGGGTTGACGATCGAGAACGTGTTCTTTAGCCTCTTTTCGAGGACTGGATCGATCTGCGTGTCGTCAGACGCGACCTTGACGCTCTCTTCGTGCAAGATCGTCAATACGGGGGGCGGATCAGGAAGCGGAATCGTCGTAAACGGCGCGACGCTGGTGGCTAAAGATTCTTCTTTCGAGGAGAACGCCGCCGTTCTCGGCGGCGCGATCGAGCTAAACAACTCTACAGGAACGTTTGTGAATTGCTCTTTCCTTAAAAACGTGTCGGTTCTGGAAGGCTCCGCAATTTACGTCGGTAGCAATTCCTCCGCGAATTTCGTTGGCGGCAAAATCGCCGGGAACGTGTCCTGGATATCGAACGGTCATGCGGTCTACGTTGACGAAAACTCTAGCGCAAACTTGACGGACGTCGCGTTTGATTCAAACTTCCCCTTTGATCTGGGCGGAAGAGGAAACATCAACACGACGAATACTGCGTCGAGCGCGATTCTCGACGTCGACGCCGAGCTTCTCGACTTCGCCCTCCTCGAACTGGAAGACGAAATCACGTTACTCTAAACGTTTGTCCTCGACTGGGAAAGGACGAGTTTCACACGTCGTCCTTTCCTTTTCAATGGCCCCATTTTTCATAATTGACGTCCATGAACGTTGAAAAATTCGTAAACGCGTATGACAGGCGGCTAAAGTGACAATACTCGCCATAGCGAGTCTGTTCGTCGAGAATTTCTGGTCGGGATCAGAGGCTTGAAATTCTCGCGCGCTTGCGCTGCGTCTATCGTCGACGCGCGGGTTGGCTTCGACGACAACGTCGAACTCACTCCTACATGATTCCGAGAATTCCCTTTCATCCTTTTTCCTTAGATAAGGAGTTCTCATTTATTTGCGACGCGAATCTTTAGGGTGATTTACGTCGCTTTCGGCCTCTGCCCTTGATAATTTCTCCGCGCGTCATGTTGTGGAAAGCCAATAACTCAGAATTATCACTCATTTTAAAACTCCACTCGCGACGCCTGACGCAAGACGTAAGGTCGTTCGTTTGCGACCTTCATTTTGCTTCGTTGGATAGAAAGAAGTATGCTTAAAATGAAAACTCGCAAAGAATCAACATTTAAGCCCCTTTCCCTCCGCTTGGAATCCCTCGAAAACCGGGAGCTCCTCTCCGCCGCGCTGCGGTTCGCGCCCGTCGACACTCTCGACGCTCAGGTCGCTGAAACGGTCGCCGCGCAAGTCGAAAAACCCGTTATCGACCTCTCCAACGCCAGCTTGAAAACGCCGTCTCATTCGTCAATACCGGCGTTGCAGATCACCAATTCGCTCTCTCATGGGACGCGATCGACGGAGCCTCCACATACTCCGTAAAAATCAATCGCGACGGCGCATGCCTCCAGTACAACAAGGGATTGACCGACGCCTCATGCGTCATGAACGGTCTCTATGCCGGAAAAGACTATGATATTCGCGTCTGCGCCGTGAACGAAAACGGACGGCTTACCGGAGATTACCTCCAAACCTCATTCGCCCGTCCGCGTCGTCGGATCCGTCAATAAATTCGTCGCGGGGGATACCCTCGGCGCGCGCGTTTTGGCGTCCGAAGAAGCCTCGGTCGATATCGCTTGGTATTACGCAACCCCCGAGGGCGACGTCGAAATTACCGAAGCGCGCGGGCTCCTTTCATACGCCCCGACAAACCCCAAGCACGACGTCAAAGTCGTCGTTACCGGAACCGGGCTCTCCGAGGGTTCCGCCTCCGAAGCGTTGTTCGTCTATTCCGGCGATTATACCGTCGAAACGAACTACGATCCCGCGTCGAAAACTCTCCAAGTCCAAGTCCCCGAGGTCGACGGCGCCGTCAAATACTATATCTGGAAACCCGCCCCATCCGTGAATATGGCGATCTACCAGCGTACGACGGAGCCCGTCTTCACCGTCGGTAATTTGCAACCGGGTCAAACGACCAACTTCCGCGTCTCCGCCTACGACGCAAAGGGAAAGGTTCTCAACTCCAAAGACTTCAAGTTCGCATCCGTCGCTCTCAACGCGCCCGAGAAATACGAAGCGGGGAAAACCCTCGACGTCGCCGTCGCCGCCGATCCTTCCCTTAACTACGATCTTTCATGGTTCTACGTAACCCCAAACGGCGACGTCGAAATCTCCGAAGCGAAGGATCAGACCTCCTTCACTCCCGACGCCGCGACCTACCCGATCAAGATCGTCGCGACCCCGATCGCCGATTCGGAAGGATTCTGCGTCAGCGCTCCCGTCGAAGCGATCGTCGACCCCTATGTCGTTCCGCAATTCGGAATCAACGACCCCTACGACACGACAAAGCAGTCCTTCGTCACAAGCTGGAACGTCGTTCCCGACGCGACGCGATACGCCGTCCAGAAAATGAACGCTAACGGACAGTGGGTGAAAATGACCGCGTTCGATTTCGTCGACGGACAAATCGTCGGCAATACCCGCGCGACTCTCTCCGAAGACGGGACTCAGTTCTCCTACTCCGTCAATATGGTGAAAATCGGCGTCGAGGAAACGTACCGCGTCGTCGCCTTAGACGCCAAGGGCCAATTGATCGAATCGGGCGAATTCACTTACAACCCCGTCGGTCTTACGATTGGAAACGACGCTTACGATCTCGCCAATGGCTCCCAAACACTCCACGCCTTCTCCGTCCAGGAAATGGACCACGACGCGATCCAGTATCAGTGGTATTATTCGACGAACGACGACCCGACGAATTGGCAAATCGTCGACGGCGCGACTGATGCGGAGCTCGTCCTCTCCGAAAACGAAGCCCTCTAAATTACAACTACAAAGTCCTCGCGACCGATCCCAACGAGGATCGACAATCCGTCGCATTTGGCCGCGCCTTCACTCTCGCCGAGCCGACGAATCTCACTCGAAGCGTCGACCCCGACACGGGCAACCTTGTCGCGACCTGGAAAGCCGACGCAAACCTCTCCGCCGACGACTTCATTGTTCAGTATTATCGAACCGACGTCGAACACTGCGCGTGGATCGACCTGCCGCAAGGCACGATCGTCGCTAACGGAGACGGAACCTTCACCCTTACGCACGCCAACGGCGCGAAATACGACCACCTACGCGTCCGCGCCAACAACGCGACCGGTTGGTCCGCGTGGTATACCCTCATCCCGGAGGGCATCGTCGTCAATACGAAGAGCGACGTCGTGGATCCGAACGACGGCGTGACGTCGTGGCGCGAAGCGATCGACGCGTGCCAGACTCTCGCCGCCAAGGGCGCGATGCCGCATGGGCTCGCCGTGACCTTCGACGCGACGGTCTTCAGGAGCTCCACGACGAAGATTTCGATCAAGAACAACACGCCGATTATCGTCATCACGGAACACGTGAAGATCGACGCGTCGAATCTCGGATACCGTCTACAAATTCAGTCGTCGAACTCGAAGCACGACGTCTTCCACGTCGTTGGCGAAAACGCGTCCCTTGAACTCGTAAGCTTGAACCTCTTCGGCGCGAACGACGACGAAGACGGCGCGATCCTCCAAGCGCAAGACGGCGCGACGGTCAAATTAGTCGACTGCACATTCGCGAGCAACCGCACGTCGCAGCACGGCGGGGTGATTGCCCTCTTTAACGGTTCGAAATTGATCGTCGAAAACTGCCTCTTCCAGAATAATAGGGCGCAACTTGGCGGCGGCGCCATCTACGCCGTCGACGGGTCGAGCGTGACCGTCAAGGATTCAACCTTCACGAACAACACTGCGGGCGGCGACGGAAACGGCGGCGCGATTTGGCTCGACGCTTCTTCGACGCTCGACGTTGAAAATTCGACTTTCACCCCGGACGGCGCGTCGAATCTCTCCGGAAGCGTAACTAGCAGTAAGGGAAGCGCGATTTGGAAAGACGACGCGGCCGTTAGCGCCGCTCTTCTTGACGCCGCATTGATTGATCTAGAAGAAGAGATTACCCTTTTCTAAACAAGAGTTAGCGCTCGTCTTTCGTATGGAAAGGACGCCTCTCTGACGCGTCCTTTCTCTTTCGTTTTCTTTCAAATCCACAAAGCAACGACGCTTAACAATGATAACATTTCTAGCGCTACTATACATTCTAAATCTTTAATAACATCATTAGTACCAGCACAATATTTAGAATAAAGTTCAAAAAATGAGAAATTATCTCAAAAGAGCACTTGTAAAAATAAAGAGCTCTGTTAGAGTTATCCCGACTGGGGTCTATCTCTGTGGTTTTGACCAGGGTATTGAAATTCTCACGTCACGTTTATAGCTCGTTTGTCGTCGACGCGCCGGTTGGTTGCGACACAGGTCGTCGAACTCCGACCTTGCTGAATTTGGTTTAAGAGTTACCTTTGCCCTCTTTCCTGGGTCGAAGGCACTTTTTTATTGGCGATGCAAGTTCTATTTAAGGAATTTGCATCGCTCTAGAGATGTATTCACTCGTACGGCCCGGCGCCTTTGCATATCGAGTCATAAAAAAGAACCTAAATCATTATTGTTACGGATTTTAAAAGTCCATTTACAACGTCCGGAACTAGCGGTATGTGTCGGAAGTCTTCCACATTCCCCTCATTTCCTAGTATAGAAAGAAGTTTGTTAAGATGAAAACTCGCCAAAAATCAACCTCTAGGCCTCTTTTCCTCCGCTTGGAATCCCTCGAAAACCGCGAGCTTCTCTCCGCCGCGCCATGGTCTGCCCCGGTAGACGCTCTTGACGCGCAGCTCGTCGAAACCGCTTCCGCCCAAATCGACCAGGACGCGTCGATCGACCTTTCTAACGCCGTCGCCGAAACTTCCGCTAAAGACGTCTCTTTCCATAACGTCGGCGCAACGAATCACCAGTACATAATGTCCTGGAACGAACTGGACTCCGCCTATTCATACCTTGTTAAAATTGACCGAGACGGAAAGTTCATCCTCTACAAAAAGGGACTTCAGACGCCAGAATGTACCGTCAGCGGACTCTATGCGGGCAAGACGTACACTCTGCGCGCTTACGCCGTCTCCGAAGCGGGACGACAGCTCCAGAATTTCGTCGAAACGACTTTTGCCCCCGTGCGCATCGTCGGTTCCGCCAATAAGTTCGTCGCCGGGGATACCCTCAACACGCGAATGTTAGCCTCCGCCGACGCTTCCTTCGAAATAGCCTGGTATTACGTCACTCCAAACGGAGACGTCGAAATAGAAGAAGCCCGCGGGCTCTCCTCTTTCACCCCGGAGAGCCCTCGATACGACGTCAAAGCCGTCGCGACGGGTACCGGACTTTCCGAAGGCTCCGTATCTGAAGCATACTTCGTTCATTCCGGCTACCATCCTGCCGTCACAAACTACAATCCTGAGACAAAGACCCTTCAAATCGAGGCCGAAGCGGTTGAAGGAGCCGTCAAATACTATCTCTGGAAGCCCGCCCCATCCGGAAATATGGCGATCTATCAACGCTGCGAAACGCCGTTCTTCACCGTTGAAAAATTAGCGCCGGGACAAACGACTAATTTCCGCGTCACCGCATACGACTCTAAGCTCAACCTTCTCGATTCAAAAGACTTCCAGTTCGCCTCCCTCACCCTTAAGGCGCCCGAGCTTTACGAGGCCGAGGAATCCCTCGACGTCAAAATCGGCGCCAACTCCTCCCTAAACTACGATCTTTCATGGTACTACGTTACCGAAACAGGCGACGTCGAAATCGCCGAAGCAAAAGGGCAAACATCCTTCACTCCCGCTGAAGCGACATATCCGATCAAGATCGTCGCGACCCCCGTCTCCGACAGCGAAGGTCTCTGCGTTTGCGATCCCGTTGAAGCGATCGTCACCCCCCATATCTTTACCAACGACCCATACTACACGACAAAACAGTCCTTTGTCACAAGCTGGAAAGTCGTTCCCGGGGCAACGCGCTACGCCGTCCAAAAACTCAACGCCAGCGGACAGTGGGCGAAGATGGACGCCTTCAATTTCGTCGACGGTCAAATCGTCGGCGATACGCGCGCGACTCTCTCCGACGACGGAACCTTATTCTCCTATTCCGTCAACATGGTAAAAGTCGGAGTCGAGGAAAGATACCGCGTCTTGGCCTTAGACGCCAAGGGCTCTATTATCAAATCGGGCGAATTCTCCTACAATCCGATTGGGATCACGGTCGAAAACGACGCGTACGATCTCGCCAACGGAACCCAGACCCTGCGCGCTGTTCCCGTCCAGGATATGGACGCCAACGCGCTTCAATATCAGTGGTATTATTCGACGAACGACGATACGACAAATTGGCAGATCGTCGACGGCGCGACTTCCGCAGAGCTCGTCCTCTCCGTAAACGAAACCGCTCTGAATTACAACTACAAAGTTCTCGCGACCGATCCTAACGAAGATCGTCAATCTGTCGCCTTTGCACGCGCCGATACAGTCGCCACGCCGACGAGACTTTCGCACTCCATCGATCCCACGACGGGCGAACTTATCCTGATATGGAACGCGGACGCAAATCTTACCGCCGAAGACTTCACCGTTCAGTATTATCGAACCGACGCCGCCTACGACGTGTGGGTCGACGTTCCGAAGGGAACGATCGTCGCTAATGGGAATGGCTCCTTCACGCTCACCCATGTCAACGGAACGTACTACAGCTATGTTCGGGTACGCGCCAACAACGCGACGGGTTGGTCAAAATGGGATACTGTCTCTTCGGAAGGGCTCATCGTCGATACGATGGACGACGTCGTGGATCCGAACGACGGCGTGACGTCGTTGCGCGAGGCGATCGCGACTTATCAGACGCTTTCCGCCAAGAACGCGCTCGTTCCCGGCCTCGCCGTGACCTTCAATCAGCACGTCTTCAAGGATCCCCAGTCCAAGATTTCTCTAAAGGACGACACGCCCGTGATCAATGTCACGGAAAACGTGAGGATCGACGCGTCGAAACTCGGGTACCGTCTGCAAATTCAGGCCACGAACTCAGATCACAACGTCTTCCGCGTCGCCGGCGACAGCGCGTCCATTGAGCTCGTGAGTCTCAACCTCGTCGGCGCGAGCGTCGCTGAAGAGGGAGGGATCGTCTCTGCGCAGGACGGCGCGACAATAAAGGTCGTCAACTGCGCCTTCACGAACTCCTCCACCTCGCAACACGGCGGCGCCATCGCTCTACTTAACGGATCGACATTAACCGTCGAAGACTCCCTCTTCCAGGGAAATAGCGCGCAACTTGGCGGCGGCGCCATCTACGCCGTCGACGCATCGACCGTGACCGTCTCAAACTCGACATTCACGAACAACGCCGCTGGAAGCGAAGGAAACGGCGGCGCCATATGGGTCGACGCCTCCTCGACCCTCAACGCTGAATATTCCTCCTTTGCCTCGAATACCTCGCAGGGCAACGGGGGAGCGATCGCCATTACGGGGAACTCCTCCGCTACGGTTCTCGTGCCGACCTTCTCGCGAAATACGGCGAGTAAGAAGGGCGGTTCGTTCTGGGTCGACGCCTCGAACCTCGATCTCGAGTTCGACGACTCGTCCGTGAGCGCGAGTAGCTCGACCGCCCTCTTACCCTCTGAGACAACGAATCAAGTCGATTCTAACGCCGCCAGCTCTATCCTCGACTTCGAGGCCGTGCTTCTCGACGACGCCTTTGTCGAACTCGAAGAGGAAATTGAGACCTTTTTCTAGTCAAAACCCTTCTCAGCTTTCTCAATCCAAAGGACGCGTTTTTCCAAGCGCGTCCTTTCTTTTTCCCTGCCGCTCAGGAAGCCGCTGATCCATCGGAAGCCTCCTGCGCGGCGACAAATCGATTTCTCCAATGCGCCAATAAAAAAAGAGGCGCCGAGAAAACCATCGGGCCTCTTCGTATTTTCTTGGTCGCAATTCGGACGCGTTACCGCAAAAGCCGCGTTCCGACGAAGAAACGCGGCAAGGCGCAGATCAAACGCGCGCGCGACGCGTCGACGCCCTCCTCGAGAGTAAAACGCAGTTCGACGCGCTCACCCGTCGCGGTTCGTCCGGAACGCGTCGCCGCGTCGGGAACGAACAAGCGCGGCTCCTCCCCGTCGGGCGCAAGCGCGAAATCGTAAAGATCATACCACACGCGGTGCGAATCGAACGCGTCGAAAGCCCCGTCGTAATTGAGCGCGATCGTCGCGACGCATTGCGCTCCCTCAATCTTGAGCGGCGAAACCGCGACCGTCAATCCCAAAGATCGGTAAACGCGCTCCTCCGACGCGGGGAACGCAAGCGCCTGCGGACGCGGCTCCGCCCCCGCGACGACGTCGAAAAGGATCCCCTCGTCGAATTCCCCCGGCGTCGGCTCCTCGCCGCGGACGAAATACGCTTCGTATCCGACCCCTTGCGCGTCAAAATCGGGCTGAAGTTCCGGGGTCGAAAAGCGCGAACTCGGAATCCAGAGCGCGTTCGTCCCCGCGTCGCGCGTCGCGCAGTCGCTCAGAATTGGGGCGAGCCATACGAGGCGTAGCGGAACGTCCCACGAAAAGTTCAGCGTCCCCAACCGGCGCTCCGAGGCGGCGTCGTTCGTCCCGTCCGCAGGCGCGTCGAGGGATTCGCGCGTCTCCTTCGTTTCGGCGAAGTCGATCCGCGCGGCAAAAGCGTTCTTCGCCGCGTCGAGGCTCGCCAAGCGCGTCTCTTCCTCCGCGCGTTCGAAGCGCAACCGCGCGTCACAGCCGATCTCCCCGTCGGTCAGGAACGCGCGATCGGACCAGATCGGCTCGAATTCCCAGAAGCGGCGCGTCAACTCCCGCGTCGCGGCGTCGCGGCGCGTCAAGCTCGTGGAGTCGCACCGCCACAGAAGGTCGAAAAAATCCTCTTCAAGCGTCGCGAGCGTCGACGCGGAAAGGGGCGTCCAGAGAATTTCGCGCGTCATTCGTCGAGCTCGATAATACCCTCGGCGCCGACGATTCGCGCAAACGCGTCGCGCGTCGCGGCGTGATGCGTCATGAGGATCACCTGCTGGCTCGGGGACGCGAATCGGCACAGCGCCTCGATCGTCTTCTCGACGCGGCGATCGTCGTACTGCACGAGAACGTCGTCCGCAAGGAGCGGGAGCGGTTCGCGATCGACCGCGTATTCTTCGATCAGCGCGAGTCGTATCGCAAGGTACAGCTGCTCGCGCGTCCCCTGACTGAGCGCGTCGAGCGGCTTCTTCTCACCGCGCGTCTCGACGAGATACCCCATTGCGGCGCCGTCGTTAAAGCGCGATTCGTCCCCAGGCGTCGACGCGCTTCCACGACCTTTGCGCCCCTTGCCCTCCGACGCGTCCGACGGGAAGATCCTCTCGTACGCCCCGTCCGTCACGTCGCGGAAAAGTCGACTCGCGCGCTCCAAGATGCGCGGCGCTCGCGTCTCCTCAAACTCCTTCAGCGACGCGTTGAGCGCCTCGTACGCCAACTTCAGCGGAACATACTCCTCAATACCCGCGCTTAGCGACGCAAGGGACGCCGTATACGCGTACTCCGCGTCCGCGCCACCCGTCTCCGCCAACGCCTCTTCAAGCTCCTTCTTCTTCGCGAAAAGAAGCTCCCGCGCGTGAACCGACTCTTCGTCGCGCGCCGCGAGCGTCTCCTTCGCCTCGTGGAGCGCCGCGCGAAGCTCCTCGGGGTCGCGCTCGCTCAGACGGTCGACGGCGGCCTCAAACTCGGACGAATTCGCGTCGAGGTTCAGCGTTTTCGCAAGCTCCCACCGCGCGGTCTTACGCTCTTTGCGCGCCTCGCGATACTCCCGCGCCAATTGCCGAAACTCCTCGAACTCCTCTTCTTTCGCGACGTAACGCGACCAAATCGTCTTGTATGCGTCGCGAATCGCGTCGATCTTCGCCTCGACGTCCTTGAGAAGAAGCGCGTCTTGCTCCTGCGCCTTCGCGCGTTCTCGGTGCGTGTTCTGCGCGTCGCGTGCGCGCGTCGCGATCTCCTTCCACCGGTTGAGGATCGTCGGATAGTCCCCGTCGGGAAGGTCGGGAGCTCCGAGCGTCTCCGCGAGGGCGCGGACGGCGCGTTCGTGCGTATCGAAGCGGCTCCTCTTCGCGTCGAAATCGGCGGCGTCCTTTTCAAGACTCCGCGCGGCCTCGCGCCAACGTTTCAGACCTTGGAAGAAGAGGAGGAGCGCGTTCCAGCTCCGACGCGCCTCGACGCAGACCGGGGGATCGATCTTATTGAGAAAATCGGCGAGGTCGGCGGCGAGTGCGGCGCGTTCGGCGGCAAGCGCGTCGAGCTCGGCCTCGACTTCGCGAAGTTCGACCTCGACGCGACGGCGTTCGTCGACGCAACGCGCGTATTCGACGACGCGTTCTTGACGGCGTTTCGCGTCCGCTTCGAGGAGTTTCCAGCGCCGCGCGGCGGCGTCAAAGCTCGCGAGCAGCGTTTCGAGCGACTCGTCGGGCGCGTCGAGAGGTAGGGGCGCCCTCGCGTCGAAGTCGAGGTCGAGGTCGGCGCCCCAGTCGGCGGCGATTTGGACGCAGTGCGCCAAGAAGTCGCGAAGTTCGAGCGCAAACGCCTTCACGTCCTTTTCGATCTCCGACAACTCGTCGAGCAGACCCGCGAGCGCGCGCCATTTGCCGATCCACGCCAAAAGCGCGTCCATACTCCACGCGGCGCAGAACTCGAACCCTCCTTGCGCGAAGAAGAATTTCGTCTCCCTCTCGATCTTCGCGGCGCGCTCGACGCTCGCGTCAAGGCGCGTCCGTATCGCGTCGCGTTCCTGCGTCGTCGCGATTAAATCGCGGCGCAACTTGTCGACGAACCCCTTCTTCTCCGCGCTTTCGCGCCTCTTCTCATGAAGCGCGTCCGTCTCGTCGACCCCGCGTTTGAAGGCGCGAATCGCGTTGAGAAAAATCTCCTCTTCAAGAGCCAAAATCTTCCCTTGTTCCAGATATCCCGCGACGACGTTCCACTGCGCGTCGCGCCGCGCCCGCGACTCGGCAAGGAGCGTCTCGACGTCCTCCGCCGCCGTCCCGAGCGCCTCAAGCTCGCGTTCGAGCGTCTGAACGCTCCTCTCCGCGCTTTCATATTCCTTACGACGCTCCTGAACGATCTCTTGCGCCTCCTCGTAATTTGCGAGCAAAACGTTCGTCGCGATCGGAAGCGCCGCGTCGGGGTTCTTGAGGAGGAGCGCGTCGAGTCGAACCCGCGCGGACGAATTTCGCGCGTCTTCTCCGAGCGCGGCGTCCGCAAGGCGTCGCGTCGTCTCTTCGATCTTCGCGCGTTTGCGGCGATAGTCCGTCAACCTTTTTCGCGCTAATTCCACGCGTCCGCGCTCTTTCGCCAGGAGCTCCGTCTCGTCGACAATCTCGCCGACGTTCCTTTGCGCGTCCTCTCCGAGCGCGTCGAGTTCCTTCTTCGCGTCGTCGAGCGCGGCGGTCGCGCGTTCAAACTCGCGCCGTTTCGCGTCGACGCGCGGCTTTTCGTCGCGTATGGCGTCGTCGAGGGATCGCTCGCGTCGCGTCTGGGAGTCGAGCTCCTGCGATAACGGCGCGGGAAGCGCGCGCAAGCGCTCCGCAAACGCCTCGTCGCGCTCCGATTCCGACGCGTCCGGCGCCAGCGCTCCGAGCTCTTCGAGTTCCTCGAAAAGACGGCGACGACGCGCGACCAACTCGCGACGCGATTCGTCGAGGCCGCTCCGACCGTCCTTAAAGAACGACGCGACCGCTACTTGCGCGTCGATCGCGTCGTAACGCGCCGCGAAGACGGGGTTGAGCGCGGCCTTTGCGCTCGCCACGCCCAGCTCCGCGTCGGCGACGCGCGTCTTGAGCGTCTGCGCGTCCCGACGCGCCTGCGCGAGCTCCTCAAGAATCGCCGACGCGACCCGCTCCGCCTCCTCGTCGAACTCCGCGAGCGACTCCGCGTCGTAGCCGCGCGAAAGGAGTTGACGCAAACGCAATTCCGCCGCGTCGTAGCGTCCCTTCGCGTCGAGCGCCCCGACTTGCGACTCCGCGAAAGCCGCTCCCCGCTTCGCTTCGTTCAGCGCTTGACTCGCGCGCGTCGACTCTTCCTCCAAATTCCGCTTCTCCTCTTCAAGACGCGCGACCTCGCCCGTCGAGTTCGAACCACGACGCGCCTTCGCCTCGACGAAAGACTGAATCGCGTTCTGGATCACCGGCTTCTTCTTACCCTTCGGAAGATAGAGCGACTCCATTCGCTTCTTCAGATTCTCACGCGCCTTCGTAAACTGCTCCGCGTTCCCAAACGCGAGCCCGTAGACCGTCTCCGAAAGCTTCTTCGACGTCAGCCGCGACTCTCCCGTCGCGATCTCCCGATACGAAATCCCAAAAAAATTCGCGAAGAAATCGCGGTTCACCATCCCGCCCCCTAAGAGCGCGGTCAGCTCTTCGCGCGTCAACGCCCCCTCGGCAAGGCGCGCGCTAAACTCAAGCTCCGGGTCTCCCCCCTGCTCCCAGACGCGCTCGATCGCGCCGCGACGCGCGTCTTGCGTCAAAAACTCAAGCCTCCCTTTCGCGTAACGCTCGTCCTTCGAAAAGGGAGGATACTCGCCCGACGTCTTCGCGTACCCGAAAAGCATATTGCGCATAAAACTCAAAAGGGTCGACTTACCCCCTTCGTTGCGCCCGTGCGCTAAAAAGATCGACTGCGTTTCGTCAAATTCCACGCGCCGGTTCCGGAAGATTCCGTAAGAGCTCAGCGTCGCATTCGAAATTCGCATCTTCGTCCTCGCAAAACATTCCTATTAGTAGAGAAAAAAGAGAGACCGCCTCGGGCGCTCATTCGTTCGCGGCGCGTAGCAGCGCGTCCGCAAGCGCGTCGATCGCGCGTTGATTCCACTTCGCAAGATTCCGCGCGTCCGTCCAATCGACGACGCGCTCCGACAAACACTCCTTGCGATACTTTCCGAGCGTCTTCCCCAGCTCTTCGAGTTCCGCAGCTTCCGCCGCGACGTTCGCGCGCGCGTTCTGCGCAAACGCCTCTCCGCGCGCGTCAAGACGCTCCTTCAGCGATTTGAGAGCGCCGCGATCCCAGAAATCCGCAGGTATCGGCGCGCGCGCTTCGTCTATGTCGAAACTTTCGATCTTAAAACGTTCCTCAAGCGTCCCGAGAGACGCGCGAAGCTCGTTATAGATCGTTCCTTCAGAAACATCCTCGCGCTCCTCTTCCAGTCGGCGATAAAGAGACGTGCGCCCCGACAAGACGACTCGCGCCGCGACCCCGCGATTCTCCGACTCCGCCAGAAGCTCCGCCGCCTTCGCGCGGAAGAGCGAACAGAGCGCCTCGCGAGGCTCCGACTCCCCTTCGACCAGTTCGAGATCCAACCGCGCCGTATACCACCGGTACGCGTCGGACGCGACAAATCGCGGCAAACCCTTCAAGCGTCCGTTCTCGACTTCCGCCAAGAAAAAACCCTTGCTGTGCGTCCCGTCGCTATTCTCGCTCTCGTTGATATGACGCGCCTGCGTCGATCCGCTATACGCGATGAAAGAGTCGAGGGACGCGTCGAAGATCTCCCTCTTATGCTGGTGACCGAGCGCCCAGTATTGATACCCTTTGCGCTGGAGCTCCGCGACGCTCGTCGGCGCGTATACGATCGTTTCCCCCGAGACCCCTTCGAGACCCGTGTGCAACACCCCGATATTGTACGCGTCGCGTTCCGGCTCCGGATAATTCGACGCAAGGTTCTTCACGCATTTCGCCTCAGGATAGCTCTGGCCGACGATCGCGATCCGCTCTCCGTCCTTCTCGAAAAGAAAACGTTCCGGACGCTTCGTTGAGAAAACCTTCACGTCGTCGCCAAAGAGGCGTTCGCGCATATTCTTAATGATCGGGTTCGCGCCGTCGTGATTCCCGAAGGAAAGATAGACGGGGATTCCGTTCTCGGCGAGTTTTCCGAACTCCTTGCTCGTCCAAACGCCCGTTTCGCGATCGTCCCATCGACCGTCGAAGAGATCCCCCGCGATAATCACGAAATCGACCTTCTCGGCGATCGCGGTTCGCACGAGATTCTTAAAAGCGCTACGCGTCGCGCCGCGCACCGATTCCGCGACCGCGCCGTCTTTACGCGCGAGCCCGCGCATCGGCGAATCGATATGCAGATCGGCGGCGTGAATAAATTTAACGGACATAAGACTCCCCTCCCGCGACGCGAAAAGAAACGCCGCGCGCTTCGCCCCTCGCGCGAAGGGACGTCTCTTCTGCGCGTCGCCTGAAGATTAATTACTGCGTTTCGCCCCAAAAGATTCCGCGTCTCCCGGGAACTGGAGCGACTTCACGTCCGCGATATATTCGCGCAATCCTTCGTCGATCGTCCGCCGAAGGTCGCGATAGACGCGCGCGTGCTTCGGAACGCCTTCCGGATCATGATCCGTAAAGTTGAAAATATCGTGAAAAACGAGCACCTGACCGTCGCACTCGGCGCCCGAGCCGATCCCGATCGTCGGCACGGTCAGCGCGCGCGTCGCTTCCGCCGCGTAATCGCGCTGCACGCACTCCAAAACGATCGCGAAAGCCCCCGCGGCCTCGATCGCTTTCACGTCCTCGAGGAGCCGATCCACGTCGCGCTGAACTTTGTAACCCGACGCTTTCACGCTCTGAGGAACGAGCCCGCAATGCCCGACGACGGGAATTCCCGCGTCGACGACGGCGCGAACCGTCTCCGCGCGTTTTACGCCCCCTTCGATCTTGACCGCGGTCGCGTTCGTCTCCTTGATGATCTTCGCGCACGCGCGAACCGCTTCCTCGGGACCTAACTGACAGTATGGGAAAGGCGTGTCGACGACAACGAGCGCGCGCGTCGCCGCGCGTTGGACCATTTCCGCGTGATAGATCATATCTTCCAGACGCGCGCCGAGCGTCGTCGGACGCCCCTGCACGACCGTGCCGAGACTGTCCCCCACGAGGATCATGTCGATCCCCGCCGCGTCTTCGAGACGCGCCGTCGGATAGTCGTACGCCGTCGCCATCGCGATCTTTTCTCCCGACGCCTTCATCTTGAGGATCTTCTGCACGGAAAGCGCGCTTTGTTTATTCGCCATCGTTATCTTCTCCTTAATGAAAGTCCGACGCGCGTTCGTTTTGCGCGCGGTTTCCTGATTATATCCCTTCTCCGCGCTTACGCGAGGGCGCGAGCTCTCGGAAAATTTCCCTCGTTATTCCTCCTTATCCCTCTCGTTCTCTTCTTCGAGTCGACGCCACGGCGAAGTCGTGAGGGATTTCATGTACGCGTGACCGTAGTTGATCGTATTGGAATGTCGCGAAACGTGATTGAAACGGTCGGGGGGTAGATCGGCGTTGCGGCAAATATTGGCGTATTCGACGGTGAAATATGGGGGATCGTCGACGTTCAGGGCGCTGTAGAAGGCGAGTTTGCATGGGAAGGGACGCTCTTCGCCATGGGCGTCGCGCACCATGCAGAAGTAGACGTCGACGCGACCGGGAAGATATTCCTTGATATAGTCGGGGATTTCGTCGCCGCCGAGGTTCGCGCGGATTTCGTCGTAGAGGCGGTTGTTCGCCTGCCCGACGATGCGTTTGAACGCGTTCTCAGGAGCGAGGCGCGTCTCGTCGCTCGCGTCGGGCGTCACGAACTGCGACGCAAGCTCGAAGTCGTAATAATAAAGGAAGCGGCGGAGCGTCCCCGCGATTCCGCCGAGGCCGGGCATTCCGTTCATTCCGCAATTCTTCTTGGCGGCGTTGCGCGGAAAGCAGAGGGATTCTTTCAGATAGGCGTTCTCTTCGTCGTCGAGATGTTCCGTTTCCTCCTCGATATCCTGGATGCTGATCTCCTTGATGAGGGCGTCGCTTCGCTTCTCGAACTGCCCTTCGGCGACCTCTTCGGTGCGGATCTCGCCGTCGGCGGTGGAGTCGTAGCGCCAGACGCGGCGTTCGACGTCGCACGCAATCTCCATCGTCAGATCGAAGGGAACGTCGCCGGGAAGAGGATCGCGCTCGGGGTCTAGTGAGGCGTTGACGAGAAACATGGTGCGGCGCAGCGCGGGGCGTAGGGACGCGTCGTAACGCGCCTGGAGGATGGTGAGTTCTTCGTAGTGGTAGCTTCCTTCGTAGTCTCGTCCGAAGCCGTCGAATCGAAACGCGGCGTCGAGAGTGAGCGACTTGAGCGTCTCGAGATAATCGATAGAGTCGCGAATGACGCGTTCCCCCTCGGTCATGATGATCGACTTGGAGGGTATGGAGGCGAAGTTGGCGTTTTGAGCGTTGAGTCGCGGCGCGTCGGGGCGCAGGGCGACGGCGGCGAAGAAGACGAGCGGAAAAGCGAACGCCAAGAGTACGAACGGACGGGGCATAGGGGTAATGTCTCCTAAAAGTAAGTTCGGGGAAATTTTAGCGTTTTTTTTGGCATGAGTCAAGCGTCGTCATAAAGCGCGGGACGCGCGTATTTGTTACAATCGATTATTTGAACGAAAAAATGCTAGAAAAGAGAGTGAAAGCGTCGGAAAAAGCTTCATGCGGAGAGCGAATGGGTCGAAAGAGCGGTAAAGGAGACGTCGCCAAGCGAGGCGTCGACTCCGGTAATACGTAATTTAACGTAGGCGCCAATCGAACGCATTTTACGGGCGCAGTCCTGCGGATATTACGTAGAAACGGCGTCTTTTTTGTTGAAAAAGGGCGCCGACGTGGTTATACTTAGACTCAGTGGATAAGACTCAGCGCGCGTCTAGCGGAATTGCGCGCGAGTAGGCGGGCGCAACCGAGCGAGAGCTTTTGGGCCCGCGCAGTAGAAGTATTGAATAATCAGATATTTGTATTTGTCGATCTCGTTGATTTTTGCGTCAGCTCGTCGTCGCCCGGCGTTACGTCGGCGTCGCACGTCGCCACAGCCTTTGGGAGACCTCGAGTTTCCGCAACCGCGCGCGCTTGAAAATCATCGACTTGACGCCTCGAAAGGGAAAACAGATGCGTAACAAGGCGCTATTACTGGCTCTTACTGTTGTCGTCGCTTGTGGCGCTGGTCCGATGCGCGGCGCGAATCCTGCGGTCGTTCCTGGCGCGCGTCAGCAAGCGGCTCAACCCGCCGTCGCCCAAATCGCCTTCAAAGGCGCCGCTGGTATGACGATCCAGTGGGACGTCGCTCAAATCGGCGCGTTCGACTCGGTTCCCGTCGTCTGCAAAGACACGAAAGCCATCTTCCAGAACTTCCAGACCGCTCATAGCTATCGTCTTAAGCTCGCCAATATTCCGAACCGCGACGATTTGACCCTCTACCCCACGTTGACGATCAACGCCGTCACCCCGCGCACCCGCGCTTACCTCGATCATAACGCGATCCCCGTCAAATTCACTGAAAACGACTTCGACCAAGTCCAGAACGGAAACTTCGTCACCAAAGTCGTCTTCCTTCCCTCCGCGCAGTATCAGAACCTCGCGCTAGCGGGCGGCGTCGACACCATCGTCAACACCCAGCTTCCCGCAGGCGCCGACCCGATCCTCGAAGCTCAGAATCGCGGCGCGATCCTCGCCGTCATCCAGATCGGCAATAAAGATCTCTCCCTCGACGGCTCCAACATGGGCGGCTCCCTCTCCGCAACCGTTCCCGGCGAACAGATTCCGATCTCCGGCGTCAACGTTCCCGCTTGGGGTACTCCCGCGCAGGATAGCGAAAAGAACGTCCTCGAACTTCCCTCCGTTCCCGCTCCTAAGGAAGAACCGGTCGTCACCCCCGTGCGTCCCGTTCCTTCCACCAGCGTTCCCGAGGTCGAGCCGAACTGGCTTCAACACTAATTCATCGTTGTGCCTCACGCGCTTGAGCGCTCTTTCATGACGGAGTTTCGACTCCCCTCGAAGCTCCGAGCCTCCTTATATTTCGTCGCGAGTCGTTTTTTTCCCCGCAGGCTTCGCGCCCCGCGCGCTTGCATAAACGTCGGGTTACTCTAACGACTCGCTTTTTTTCACCCTTTTTTGCGGGTTGCTCGGATATGTTGAACTTGCGATCGTTCCCATTCGGAAAGACTCTCGTCGCGCTCGCGGCGTTGACGCTCTCCCCCTTCGTCGCGTCTCTTGACGCCCAGTCGACGAACCCTTCCTTCGCGCGGCCCGCGCATCCGACCGGTCAACTCGCGCGACAACGCGTCATAGGCGGAGCGCTGAAGAAAACCCAGCCCGTCGAATGGAAGCTGCCTAAAGGCGTTCGCGTCGCCGTCGCTCAGCCCGGCGAATATTGGGAAGCCCCAGAAAAGACCAATCTCTTCGGACTCCAACTCGGTTCCGTCTACCGATTCCGAATCGATCAAATCCCAGCGTATCCCGACGTCGAGCTCTATCCGACCGTCGAACTCCTCGGCGTTCTCAATCCTCCTGCGGGACGTCAATGGGATTTCCCCGTCGAGTTTGAAATTCCGGCGGAGGATCTTGCGCTCGCCGCCCGCGGCTCCTTCGTCACGCGCGTCGTCTTCGTCGAAAACTCCGCCAACGCCATGAACGTCGACGCGAGCGAATCGAATCGCGAACTCGTCCTCGACGTGCCTCAGACCGTCGATCCGGTCGTCGCGGCAAGCACGCGCGGTCGACCTCTCGCGATCATTCGCATCGGCGCTCGCGCTCCCCTCGCGGACCCCGCCCAAGACGATCCCTTCTTCTTCGGACTTCCGCCTGTGGAGTTCAAACCCGTCTCTGCGGAAGTCTCCGCCGTCGTCGAACCTCAAGAATCCGAGGATTTGACCCTCCCCGAAGAGGATTCAGAAACCCTCGCTCCCGTCGAGGCCGTCGACGCGCAAGAACCGCAAGAAGACGCGCAAGTCGTCGCCCCCGTCGAATCCGTCGAATCGGACTCCGAAGAAACCAAATAATCTTTTTTCATCCTAATCGAAAAATTGAAGAAGGGACTGCGCGTCCCTTTTTCTTTTTCATACGCGTGGAAAGGAACCCAAGTGTCGTCCTCTATCCCCTCCTCGTCCGGGTCGAACCGCAAACTCGCGGCGTCCCTCAGCCAAAGTTCGTTCCGACTCGTCCTCGCGAGCCAGTCCCCTCGACGCCGCGCGTTGCTGCGCGAAGACGGCTACCGCTTCGCGACCATACCCGCCGCAGAATGTATTGAAAAGTACGCGAACGCTCCCCTCGACTCGCCGTGCGACTACGTTCGAACCCTCGCGACCCTCAAAGCGCAGAACGTCGCCGCGCGACTCTGCGGGCGCGTCTCCGTCGCGCGATGGGACGTCTCGCCCGCGCTGCCGGGCTCCGCGCCGTTCCTCGTCGTCGGATGCGATTCCGTCGCGGTCTGCAACGACGAGATTCTCGGCAAACCGCGCGACCGAGAAGACGCCGAAAGGATGCTCCGCGCCCTGAGCGGCTCCGTGCACCGCGTCGTCACCGGGCTCGCCCTCTGGCGCGTCGACGCGCAGGATTACGCGTCGGGACCAAACGTCGAGAAGCTCGAAACGCGCGTCGAATCGTCGAGCCTTGAAATGGAAGAGCTCGGCGAAGCTCGGCTCGCGTATTATCTCGACTCAGGGCTCTGGGAAGGAAAAGCGGGCGCCTTCGGATATCAGGACGGAAACGACTGGCTCAAACTTATCGACGGAACCGAATCGAACGTCGTCGGGCTCCCCCTCGAAGCGCTCGCCGACTCGATTTTGGCGCGTTTTTCTCATTGACGCGACGCGGCTTTTAGCGTATCCTTAGCGCTAAACCAACCGCACGCTTCTCTCGTAGAAAGGATTCGACGTGACAAGTAAGATAACTAGACGCGATTTTCTCCAAAGAGTCGGGGGGGGAGCCGCGCTTTTCGCCGCCCCGGCGCTTCGTCTTTCGGCGCAAGAGCAGGACGCCCCTTTGCGACCGACCCTCCTTCAAGGGGACGCCGTCCCTGAACGACCCGTCGTTAAGATCGCCCACTGCTGCGATCCTCAGTTAGGATTCGACGGCCCAGACGCTTACGAAGCCGACCTCAAACGCCTCGAAAAGGAGATCGAAAAGGTCAACGCCCTGCGTCCCGATCTCGTCTTCTTCGCCGGCGATATGGTCAACAAATGCGAAGACCTCGAAAAAGATTGGCCCGCCATCCTCCAAAAGATCGACGCCCCTATCCTTGTCGCTCCGGGAAATCACGATATTCCCGAGCCCGTCACGGGAGAAAACGTCGCAAGGTTCGTCAAGGTTTTCGATCGGGAATATAGCTCTCTCGAATTCAACGGATGGCGCTTCGTCGTCCTTAATACTCAGTATTGCCGCCCGGAGTGCGATCCGACTCTCTATACCGCCCAGGTTGAATGGATGCGCGAAGAACTCGCGAAGGCAAAAGAAGCGGGCCAGAACGTCATCGTCGGCTCCCATATACCCCCGTTCGTGAAGAGCCCAGACGAAGAGGACGCCTATTTCAATATTCCGACGACGTATCGCGCAGAGTATCTCGATTATCTCGCGGCGCACAACGTTTACTTCTACCTCGCGGGGCACACCCACACGACGCTTCAGCGCGATTATAAGGGGCTCCCGATCCTTAACGGGGAAACGACGTCGAAGAATTTCGACAAGCGCCCCTTCGGTTTCCGGTTCCTGCAAGTTGATTCCAAGCTAAATTACGCGTGGACCTTCCACCCCGTTGAGTGACGAAACGCCTTCCTTCGTTCCAGTCTTACCACTCAACAATTGTCGCCGTCGCGCGTTATGAAATACAAAGAGCCGTTCCCCGAGATAGGAACGGCTTTTCTTTTGGCCAGCGGAGCGCACAATACAAAAAGGTCGAACGCGCGTCGCAAGGAAACGCGTTCGTCCTTCTTCTTTCAGATTGAATATCGCTTAAGCGCTAAGTTTGAGATCACGCCTGGGGATTGTTGGCTTCGCGATTGGCGGCCTTGGCGTCTTCTTCGGTGACCTCGGGGATCTCGTTCTCGTTGGAGACGGGACGATCGAGCGCTTCTTCTTCCTGCTTGAGCGGGGAGTAAGGCACTTCAGTGAATTCAGCGGCGTCCATGATCTTCTTGATGACTTTGCGTTCGATGATCTGGTTGCGGAGGACGTCCATGTTTCCGGACTTCTCGATGCGAGAGCGGATGCGGCGCTGGGATTCGCCGGACTGAGCGGCCATGAGGGCGATTTCGAGATCGTAATCGCGCTGTTCGTCGACGACACCTTCGCTTTCGGCGATCGCTTCAAGGATGAAGTGTTCCTTCAAGGCCTGAGCGGTGGAGGCGTCGCTATTTTGGCGGATAACGTTGAACTGAGAGAGGATCTGCTGATCGGTGAAACCGCTACGACGAAGTTCGAAGAGCGCGCGTTGGAATTCGCGATCGCGCTGGCTCTTGAGAAGATCGGGGGGAAGCTCCCAGTCGGCGCCGACGGTGAGCTGTTCGGTGATTTGACGACGAGCGCGGCGCTGCTGCTCATATTCGAGCTGACGCTTGAGTTCGTCGAGAACCACGTCGCGGAAATCGCCCATATTCTCGAAACCGCCGAGAGAGAGGAGGAATTCGTCGTTGAGTTCGGGGAGGATGAGTTCTTTGACTTCAGTAATTTCGAACTTCGCTTCGATTTCCTTGCCGCGGATCTTTTCGTCGACCGCGTCGTTGGAGACGGTGAGTTTCGTGGAGCGGACGTCGCCGGCCTTCACGCCTTCGACGAGCTTGTCGAAGTCGTTGATGACGCCGTCATGGAAGGAGAGCTTGGAGCTGACGCGAATCGTTTCGTTCTCCGCGCTGTTGATCTCTTGACCGTCGAGGGAGAAGGTCAGCTTCGTGACGATGTAATCGCCGACCTTGGCGGGCTCGGTCTTCGTCTCGAGCGTTCCGTAGGACTGCTGGATGCGTTTGACGGCGTCGTCGACGTCGGCGTCGGTGAATTCGCGGGTCAGTTTGTCGAGCTTGAGGCCCTTCCAGTTCGGGATTTCGAAGGTGGGACGAACTTCGACGTCGAATTCCCACGTGAAATCTCCCGTTTCGGGAAGAAGGAGAGCTTCGGGCTTGAACTTGGGTTCGCTAATCGCAGTGATCTTTTCATCTTCGGTGACCTGCGCGAGAGAATCGAAGACGAGCGCGCTCTTGACGCGTTCAACGACTTCCTTCTTGAAGCGCTTTTCGATCATCTTGCGCGGAGCTTTACCAGCGCGGAAGCCGGGGATCGCCTGCTTTTCCTGTAGTTCGGCGTATTCGCGGTCGAGATAGAAATCGACGTCGGCGCG
Source organism: uncultured Thermoguttaceae bacterium (assembly GCA_934725735.1). GTDB lineage: Bacteria > Planctomycetota > Planctomycetia > Pirellulales > Thermoguttaceae > RUG369. The sequence continues at coordinate 705 of CAKVCP010000017.1, read as the reverse complement.
GGAGACCGTGATGGTGATGTGACGTTCGCAAGCGCCTTTTTCTTCGACGTTAGCTTCAAGAGTCAGTTTACGAACTTCGTTCGTGTTAAATTCGTTTTCCATAGTTCGAAAAATCCTAATGATTAAGGGCGAGAACCGTCGCGCTCGCGTTCCGAGTTGGCGCGACTAACCGAGGGATCGGCGACAGCGCGACAAGGTTAGTCTAAAAGGGACGCGCGCGCAAGCGCAAATACGGCTTGCCGGGTTGTAGTCGACAAAGAGGAGTCCTTCAGATAGAGGCGCGACGAGCGCATAAAAAAAGACTCGAAAACGGCGGCGTTTCCAGTCTTTGACTTAGAATTTTAAGAATGAAGCGCTAGGGCGAGGCGCAAAAAAAGGCGCGCCCCAAAAACACAGGCGCGCCTAATTATACAAAAAGAGGCAAAGCCAAATGTTCGGAACAAGCTGCTTCCTACGAAACCCATGTCCAAAACAGGAGAAACCCCCTTAAGAGCGGGCGAAGGGGCTCGAACCCTCGACAACAACATTGGCAACGTTGTGCTCTGCCAACTGAGCTACGCCCGCAAACTTCACGTTTAAAGACCGCGAATCGTCTATTTTTCCAAACCGCTCTCAAAGAACGACTTGAAAGAGCGGGCGAAGGGGCTCGAACCCTCGACAACAACATTGGCAACGTTGTGCTCTGCCAACTGAGCTACGCCCGCA
>CAKVCP010000016.1 GCA_934725735.1 uncultured Thermoguttaceae bacterium | reverse complement strand
GGCGGAAATCGTCGTAATCGACGCGATTCTCAAAAGGCTGGAAACCGATGAAAACGCCGACTCGTACGGCGAAGAGTCCCCCTACGCCGCGTCCCTCGACGCGAACGCCCCGGAATACGCCGGCGCGAAAGTCGACGCCTCGACCGAAGGCGTCGAGGCGCTCCGAAGCCGCTTCGAAGAGCTCGTCGCGGATAATAAGCCCGCCGTCGATCCGCTTTGGCGCGAGCTCTATTTCGACATTTGCCGCGTTCGCCGCGCGCGACGACTCGCCGACGTCGCAGAAATGGCTCCCTCCTTCGTCTATACGAAGCACTACGTCATCGGCGCGAGTCATTACGCCTACACTGAGGACGTCACCGACGAATGGTACAAGGACTACAGTTGCAATCGCCAGCCCGGCGGTCAGCTTATCCGCGCCGATTTTGCGCCCGACGGTTCGATCCGCAACGAAATCCTTGTCGAGACCCCCCGCGGAACACTGCGCGATCCCGACGTCTCATGGGACGGCGACCGCGTCCTCTTCTCCATGCGCGACGACTTAGACAAGGACGATTTTCACCTCTACGAATACGACGTCAATTCTAAGAAGACGCGGCAGATTACCTCGGGAAAGGGCGTCGCCGATATCGAGCCGGTCTACCTCCCCAACGGCGATCTCCTCTTCGGGTCGACCCGATGCACGCAGATTACCGACTGCTGGCGCACCGAAGTCTCGAACTTCTACACCTGCGACGCTCAGGGCCGGTTCATGCGTCGACTCTCCTTCGACCAAGTCACCGTCAATTATCCGAAGCTTCTCGACGACGGACGCGTCGTCTACACGCGCTGGGACTACAACGACCGCGGGCAAATCTATCCTCAGCCCCTCTTCCAGATGTATCCCGACGGCACGGCGCAGACTGAATTTTACGGAAACAACTCGTACTTCCCAACGACGATCATGCACGCTCGCGGCGTTCCCGGTTCCGACCGCGTTTTGGCGATCGCCGGAGGACATCACACGTATCAGCACGGAAAGTTGCTCCTCATCGACCGCGCCAACGGAAACCAGGAGAACGAAGGATGCGTCTTAGTCGCTCCGATTCGCGAGACCCCTGCCGACAAGATCGATCAATACGGTCAGGCAGACGAGTTGTTCGCGTATCCCTTGCCCCTTGACGAATCGACCCTTCTGTGCGCGTACACCCCTAATCAAGGGAGCATGAACGCGTGGAATTACCACATTCCCTTCGGGATATACTGGTTCAACTACGACGGCGACCGCGAACTTCTCGCCTACGATCCCGCTATCAGTTGCGGACAGCCGATCCTACTCGCCGAGCGCGACAAGCCCGTCATACGTCCGTCGCAAGTCGATCTGAACAAAACGACGGGAAAATATTACGTGCAAGACGTTTACGAAGGGCCGGGCCTTAAAGGTATCGAACGCGGCGTCGTCAAGGCGCTTCGCGTCGTCGCCCTTGAATTCCGCGTCTCCGATATTCGCGGCAACGGAAACGGCGGGCCCGCGGGGGGCGCTCTGAGTTCGATGCCGCCCGCGGTCACGAACGGGTCGTGGGACGTCAAACACGTCTTGGGAGAAGTTCCCGTCGAAGAGGACGGATCCGCCTATTTCGAAGTTCCCGCGCGAACCCCCGTCTACTTCCAGCTCCTCGACGCCAACGGCGACGTCGTGCAGACGATGCGCAGCTGGTCGACTCTCCAGCCGGGCGAGACTTTCGCCTGCGTCGGCTGCCATGAACCGAAGGGCTCTGTGATCGCCAATGCGGTCGCTAACGACGGCGCGACGACGATCGCCCTCAAAAAAGGCGTCGCGCAACTCCGGCCCGTCTTGAATCCCGGCAAAGGCGCCTATCAGAACGCGGGCTTCAGTTTCCCGCGCGATATTCAGCCGATCCTCGACGCGTATTGCGTTTCGTGCCACACCGGCGACGAGGGCGCTCCTTTCTCCCTCTTAGGGAACGAATCGCAGACCCCAAGGGGAATCGACGAGAACAACCGCTCCGGACGCCGCTTCAGCGAAGCGTACCTGAATCTGACGAACTACGGAAACCACGAAGGCCCCTGGATCGACTGGCTCGGAATTCAAGAGGGCCCCGAGCTCCTGCCTCCCTATAAAGAAGGCGCGTTCAAGAGCAAGCTCATTACGATGTTCCGCAGTCCCGACGGTCAATACGGCGGTCAGGACGAGAACCACTGCAGCGTGAAGATCGACGAAGCTTCGGTCAAGCGCCTCGCGCTATGGATCGATCTCCTCGTGCCGTATTGCGGAGACTACCTCGAAGACAACAACTGGAACCGCGAGGAGAGAGCGCGTTACGCCTACTACTGGACGAAACGCCTCATGAACGACGAACTCGACGCCTTCCATATGGAACTCAAAAGGATCGCGGACGAGAAGAACGATCCTTCGGTCGGCGACGATTCGCGCTGCGTCTGGTTCGGCGGGATGGAAGATCGCGACCTCTTCTTCTCCTCCTTCGGCGTCGGGCGCAAGACGTCGGTCGCGCGACGACAGGGTAAGCTCAACGTCTACCGCAACCTCGCGCTCAATCCGCGCGACGCGCAGGCGGACGATTACGACGCGCAAATCTTCCCGCACGCGACGTCGAATAGCGAATACGCGTATCTCGACGAATTCGCCGCGAAGAACGTAATCGACGGCAAGACGGAGAATCGCGGCCACGGGCCCGACTTCCCGTCGTGGGGCCCAAATCTGCGCACGGATCTGTGGCTCAACGTCGATTTCGGCTGCGAAGTCGAGATTGACAAGTGCGTCGTCTATCTCCGCGCCGACTTCCCCCACGACGACGTCTGGGAGAGCGGAACCCTCGTCTTCTCCGACGGTTCGACCCTCGACGTGACCTTCGAGGAGACCGCCGAGCCCCAGACCTTTACCTTCGACAAGAAGCGCGTCACGAGCGTCAAACTCACGAATCTCAAGGCGAAGCGCCCCCTCAAGTGGGCCGGCGTCTCCGAGATCGAGTTCTGGGGAACCTCCGTCGAAGAATGAGCCCCGCGCACCCTAAGCGCGGCAAGGAATAGAAAGAATCCCTCGCGATTTTCGAACGATCGCGGGGGATTCTTTTTTGGGGAGTAAGGAGAGAGGAGGAGAGAGGAGGAGAGAGACGCGCGGGGGGAAAGAGGCGCCGCGTTTTTTCGCGTTTAGGAGCGCGTCGGAACGTTGGGGAATATCAACGATTAGCGCCGGAGCGCTTCGATTGGAAAGAGTGGATAAGAGGGGCGAAAAAAACGACGCCGCGTTGACGACGTCGTTCGATCGGTTGGGCGCTGGATAGAGAACGCGCGATCATTGGTAGACGCGCACGTAGTCGATCTGGAACTCGGCGGGGCACGTCTCGGGCGCGATCTTGCCGCCCCAGGAACCGCCGATCGCCGTGTTGAGGATCATGAAGCACTTCTGGTCGAAGGGCCATTCTTCGGTCTTCGACGCTTCTTCGCTGCGCTGGAAATCGAGCGCGAGCGCGTCGTCGACGAAGAGCTTGAGGTAATCTTTGGTCCATTCGAGCGCGTAGACGCAGAAGCGTTCTTCCGGCGCTTCCCCTTCTTTTTCAAACTTCAGCGCGTTGCCGCGGCTGACGTTCTTCCACCGTTCCGCGCCTTTGCGGTGCATGTGGATCGTCGCGTGAGACGTGCGCGGCGTGTGACCGACATACTCCATTATATCGATTTCGCCGCACGTCGGCCAACCGACTTTCGTGATATTGTCTCCCATCATCCAGATCGCGGGCCAAATGCCGACCCCGCTAGGGAGTTTGGCGCGGACTTCGACGCGACCGTACTGCCAGCTCGCTTTGCCGAGCGTCTCGATCGCCGCGGAGGTGTACTCCGCCTTCTCGCGACCCTTGTTGTTCGGCTTACCTTTGATATCGTAATCTTCTTTGAGGGTGCGAATCGTCAGGAGCCCGTCCTTCTGGAAGATATTGTCGAGCCGCGCGTCCGTATAATACTGCGCTTCGTTATTGCGGACATAGCCGACTTCGTAGCTCCATTTGGAGGAATCGGGGAGTCCTTCGCCGTTGAATTCGTCGTTCCATGTCAGTTTGAGGACGCGTCCGTCGGTCGTTTTGACCGTTTCGGGAACGTTGTCGTCCGCCGCAAAGACGCCGGTCGCGAGCGTCGAGACAAGGACCGCCGCAGACGCGAATCGCGCAAAATATCGTCGTTTCATCTGTTCTGCCTTTCACGGGCCAAAGCCCGATTTTGTGTGAGAAAGGAAAAGGGAAGGGGATTGCGAACGCGTTCATTGATAAACGCGCACGTAGTCGATAATAAACTCGGCGGGACACGTGTCGGAACCGATTACGCCGCCCCAGGAGCCGCCGATCGCCGTGTTGAGGATCATGAAACACGGCTGGTCGAAGGGCCAACTTTCCGCTTTCGGCTCTTCTTCCGCGCGTTGGAAATCGAGTTCAAGCTGGTCGTCGACGAAGATTTTGAGATAATCTTTCGTCCATTCGAGCGCGTAGACGTGGAACGACTCTTCAGGCTTCTCCGGACCGTCTTCGAATTTAATCATCCCGGTGCGGCTTACGACTTTGCCGCGCTCTGCGTCCTTCCTTTGCATATGGATTGTGCCGTGCGTCGTGCGCGGCTTATGTCCGACGTATTCCATGATATCGATCTCGCCGCAACGCGGCCAGCCGACTTCGTTGTTGTTCGCGCCCTTCATCCAGATCGCGGGCCAAATCCCCTTGCCTTGCGGAAGTTTCGCGCGAACTTCGACGCGACCGTACTGCCAACTCGCTTTCCCGAGCGTCTCGATCGCCGCCGACGTATACTCCGCCTTTTCACGACCCTTCGCGTTCGGTTTCCCCGTTAGGTCGTACTCTTCCTTCAGCGTTCGGATCGTGAGGAAACCGTCCTTCTGAAAAATATTTTCCAGGCGTCCTTTGGTGTAATATTGCTCTTCGCTATTGCGCACGAAGCCGACTTCGTAGCTCCACTGCGTTTCGTCCGGGAGCCCTTCGCCGTTGAATTCGTCATGCCACGTCAATTTGAGAACGCGTCCGTCCGACGTCGCAACCGTCTCGGGGGCGTCCGCGCTATCTGCGGCAAAGAGGGACGCGACGAATCCGAACGAGACGAGCGCCGCCGCGACGCTTGTTAAAATCTCTTTTTTCATCCGATTGCCTTTCTCGGGGAGCTGCCCGCGTTAGGATTATGCGACGCGTCGATCATTGGTAGACGCGAACGTAGTCGATTTGGAAGTCGGTCGGGCAGGTTCCTTCCGCGACTTCTCCACCCCAGCTGCCGCCGAGCGCGGCGTTGAGCTTGATGTAGCACTTCTGATCGAAGGGCCATTCCGGAGTTTTCGCCTCTTCTTCGGAGCGCTGGAAATCGAGGATGAGGTGATCGTCGACGAAGATCTTGAGGAAATCTTTCGTCCATTCGAGCGCGTAGACGTGGAACGTCTCTTCGGGCTCTTCCCCCTCTTTATCGAGGAGGATGGAGTCGCCGCGGCTCACGACTTGATCCCTGGGTGCGTCCTTGCGCTGCATGTGAATCGTTCCCCACGCGCGGTGCGGCGTGTGACCCACGTATTCCATGACGTCGATTTCTCCGCACTCAGGGTAACCCGCCGTCAGGATATTATCCCCCATCATCCAGATCGCGGGCCAAATTCCCTTGCCTTTAGGGAGCTTCGCGCGAACTTCGACGCGTCCATACTGCCAACTCGCTTTGCCGAGCGTTTCGATTGATCCGGAGGTGTACGTCGCCGTCGCTTCGTCGTGATTCTTCGGTTTCGACGCGATATCGTACTCTTCCTTGAGCGCGCGAATCGTCAGGAGCCCGTCTTTGACGAAGACGTTTTCGAGACGCGCGTCGGTGTAGTACTGCTTTTCGTAGTTGCGGACGTAACCGACTTCGAAGTTCCAATAATCCGCGTTGGGGAGTCCGTCAACGTCAAATTCGTCATGCCACGTCAGATTGAGGACGCGCCCGTCCGACGTCGTTACCTTCTCCGGGGCCGCGTCCGACGCGACGCCGGGTGAGACTGCCGTTAAGAGAGCCGCAAGCGATAAGAGGAGATTCGTTTTTTTCATGGAGCCGATCCTTTCTCGGGGGCCGATGTGATGAAGAACGCGGGGACTTTACGCTAATTTTTCCCGCGCAATATGTTCGAGTTCCGCGACGACTTCGTCGATCGTCTTGCCGTCGGTGACGACGACGACCGCGTCGGGCGCTTGACAAAGGGGGCCGACTTCGCGCTCCGAGTCGCTCTTATCCCGCGCCGCGATCTGGGCGCGGATCGTCTCGAAGTCGACTTGTTCGCCGCGCGCGAGATGCTCTCCGACGCGGCGCCGCGCCCGCTCGTCGACGCTCGCCGTCAGATAGATCTTACACCGCGCGTCCGGGAAGACCGCCGTTCCCTGATCGCGACCTTCCGTGACGATCCCGCGCGATTCGCCGATCGCGCGCTGCGCCTTCACGAGGATCGCGCGAATCGACGGCGCGTTCGCGGAATAGCGCGTCGCTTGCGTCGCTTCCGGGGAGCGAATCGCCTCCGTCACGTCTTCGCCGTCGAGGTACGTGCGCCCTTCCCGCGCTTCGATTCGCGCGTTCGACGCCGCCTTCGCAAGGCTCTCTTCGTCCGCAAGATCAAGCCCCTGGCGCAAACCCAGCAGCGCGACCGCTCGATACATCCCCCCTGTGTTGAGGAACTCCAACCCTAATCTTTCCGCAAGTCGTTTCGCGCATACGCTTTTGCCCGCGCCAGCGGGGCCGTCGATCGCGACCACGTTCATCTTCGTCATGATTCGTCCTTATTGTTGTACGAAATTCGCGTCGACGAGCGCCGACGCCGGAGATTATTGTACCGTCGGAGAATCTGCGGCGCCATACCTTGGGGGGAAAGGACGCGATTTTTTTAGAAGAAGGGAAAATTATCAGAAGAGTTAAGGTGTAGCGGTTATTAGGATTTTGGGGAATGAATTTAAAAAAAGAACGAGAAATTTTTTCTACGCAAATAGCGCCGGTTATTACTTGAGGGGTACGCTATGGGGGGACGATAAGAGGAAGAAGAGGGATCGCCGTCGCGCGACGCCGAAGGGGCGCGTCGCGACGACGTCGCGCTAGGGTAGAGAGGATCGAGCTGCCATGGGGCTGTATTTGGATGATTACGATAGAGACGGAGCCGAGGAACATTCGCTGGAGAACGTCGATCTCTATGCGGACGAAAGCGAATATTTCGACTTCGAGTCCTATGAGGAGAAGGAGCGGTACGAGGTCGGCGAAACGACGCCTTTCGACGGCTGCGACGAGAACGACGAAACGTTCGGCGACGTCGACGAGAGCGACGACGCGCGTTCGTCTCGCGGCGCCGACGATATTCCGTCGGAAGAAGAGCTCGCCGACGACCCGATCCGCGTTTATCTCGCGCAGATGGGGAGTATCGACATGCTCAGCTGCGAGCAGGAGCGTTTCATCGCGAATGAAATCGAGGTGGCGCGACGTCGATTCCGCCTTGCGGCGCTCAGCTTCGACTCCGTTTTACGCGACGTCGTCGCTATTCTCGAGAAGATCGCGACCGGTCGCGCGAGGCTCGATCGCACCGTCGAGGTTTCCGTCTCCAACGTCAAGATGAAGAAACGCATCGCCGCTGTTTTGCCCGTCGCTATCGCCACGCTCCGCGGGATTCTCCGAAAGAATCGCGACGATTTCCTTGAAATTTCTTCCGGAAAACTCGACAAGGCGCGCAAAAGGAAGTTGCGCCGCGATATCGCGACTCGCAAACGTCACGCCGCGCGAATCCTCGTCGAACTGCGCCTAAGAGCCCAAGTCTATCAGAGCGTTTTAGATCAGAAACTCAAACGCTACGCCGCCCTGTTCGAAATCCTCCAGCGCGCTCGAGAGTTGCGGCGACGACTCCAGGACGCGGGGGAACTTTACCCGACGTATAATGCGGCGCGCGCCGCGCTCGGCGGAGGACGATTCTTCTGGAAGGCGCGCTATGAGCCAAGACCCGCTGCGGACGTCGCGTATCGCGAACTCTCCTTGCTCTCCTACTCCGTCGGTTATACGGAGGCGAATCGTGCGCCGGACGATTCGCGCTGGGCGAGACTTCGCGCCGAATTCTTCTCGATGCGACGCGAATTGCGACGCGAAAGACGGCGCTCCAACGAATCTTTGGCCGCCCTCGCGCGACGAATCAAAAGAACCGAAGAGTTGCGCGATCGCTTTAAGACCGCTAAGCGCGTCTTTTCACTCGGGAATCTTCGACTGGTCGTGAGTATCGCGAAGAAATACCGAAATCGAGGGATCGAGTTCCCCGATCTGATTCAAGAGGGGAATACGGGGCTCATGCACGCGGTGGATAAATTCGAATATCGGCTGGGGTACAAGTTCTCGACGTACGCGACGTGGTGGATTCGCCAGGCGATCTCGAAGGCGATCAGCGATCAGCGCCGGACGATCCGCGTTCCGAATCGCGTCCTCGACGCCGTGAAGACGATCCGCAAAAGCGCGCGAGAACATAGCGGCAACGGCGGCGCGTCCCCCTCTGTTTTCGAACTCGCCGGGTTTACGGGGCTTTCCCCTGCGGATATTAAGTTGGCGCAGCAGGCGACGCGCCCTCTGCTGTCCCTCGATCGACCGATCGACGGGTACGACGACACGTTCTTCGGGGACTTTTTAGAGGACGACAAGGGGGACGATCCCCTGGATCTGATTCATCGAAGCGCGTTGCGCGAGCGATTGGAAGAAGCGCTCTTGGCGTTGTCTTTCCGGGAGCGGGAGATCATTCGTCTCCGTTACGGACTCGCGGACGGTTACGGGTACACGCTGGAGGACGTCGGGGCGATCTTTGGAGTGACGCGCGAACGAGTGCGTCAACTTGAGGCGCGCGCGGTTCGCAAGTTGCAGAATCCGACGCGCTCGCGTCAGTTGGCGTGTTTCCTGGAGGAATCGGGGGACAACTCGAGAGATCGCAACGCGCGTCGATGCGATCGTAGACGCGCGGCGACGAAGCGCGACTCCAAGGCTCCGAGCGGGGAGGAGAACGCGTCGTAGACGCCTCGCGCAATATCGCGTGGGCGCGTTTCTTGCGCGCTTTGAATCGACGATTTCGCGAGCGGTTGGAACTTGGGTTTCGATGAAACGTTGAGCCTGCGACTCCTTTGGGGGAGGCGTCGCGGGCCTTTCCATTATTTTTGACCAGCCTTGCCAACGACGCCCTTTCTATGCTATAATAACGGCGGGAGACTATATCATATGGCGGGTAAAAAACGCGAAGTACTAATCGGAAAAAAGGAAACGAAGTTGCAGATGACGTCGATGATCGACGTCGTTTTCTTACTTCTTGCATTCTTCGTCGTGACGTATAAAACGCCGGAGGTTGAAGGGGACTTCAACATCCGCATGCCGATCGAGGCGCAATCGACCGCGCCCCCGAGTCTCGACGACGTGTCGCCCGTGAAGGTGACGCTTAGCGCCGACGCGAACGGCGAGTTGAGCGGGATCCGCTTTGGGGAGACGCGCGTCGCGGATATGCGCGCGCTGCGCTCCGCCGTCTTTCAATACGCGGTCGCGGCCCCGACGACCTTCGAAGCCGCCTTTGCCGGCGCGACCCCGCCTGTCTTTCGCGACGACGTCGAGGTCGAGCTAGACTGCGACCCCGCGCTGAAATATCGATATGCGATGGAAGCGATAACCTCTGTGACGGGCTATTTGAACGCGGAAAATCAAATCGTCAAAATGGTCGAAAAGGTCAAGTTTACCCCCCCGGCCAAGGGATAGCTTGCGCGGCGCGAACCGAGCGTCGACAACTCTTATAGCGGAGCGTGAAACTTATGGGCGTCAAGAAATTTGGACCCTTTGTTCTCGAAAGAATGATCGGACGCGGAGGTATGGGCGCCGTCTATCGCGCTCATGACGAAAACTCAAACCAGACCGTCGCCGTCAAGGCGCTCTTGTTGCCCCTCGAAAGGGAGCGCGAACGCTTTGAGGCCGAAATTTCTACCCTAAGAAGGCTCCGACACGAAAATATCGTCAAACTCTTCGGGTTCGGACAGGAGGACGGGATTCTCTATTACGCGATGGAGTTCGTCGACGGACCGAGCCTCTCGACCCTCTTGCGCAAAGGGCGCCGCTTCACGTGGGAGGAGACCGTCTACATCGGCCTGAAGATCTGCAACGCCCTCAAGCACGCCCACGACCGCGGCGTCATTCACCGCGATATAAAGCCCGCGAATATTCTCTTAGTCGACAACGGCGTCGTCAAAGTCTCCGATTACGGCATCGCCCAATATTTCGGCGCGGCGCGACTCACGAACGCTAATCAGGTCGTCGGAACGATCGAGTTCATGGCCCCGGAGCAGGCGCAGGCGAGTTCCGTCACCCCGAAAACCGATATCTATTCCCTCGGCGCCCTGATGTACGCGCTCCTCACCGGCAAGCCCCCTTATCAGGCGAAATCGCTTCCGGAGCAGCTGAAGCGCTTTCGCGAGAGTTTTCCGGAGTCGGTGCGCGTGTCGCGTCCGGAGACCCCCAAGATTGTGGACGACGTCGTCTTCGAGCTCTTGCAGATTCAGCCGGAGAAGAGACCGGGGGACGCGCGACTCATCGCCAGGCGATTGGAAGCGATCCTTTGCACGCTGTCGACCTATCCCGACGGGAACCCCTTTTCGAACCAGCGATTCGAATCCTGCGGCTTCTCGAGAGCGACCGCGAGCGGACTGGCGCGCGCGATTTTAGAGAACGCGAAGGAGAACGAAGACGAGGACGACGACGCCGACACGACGATGTGCAAGGATTCCCCGGACGATTTCAAGACGGATCCGAACGAGGATCCGGAGCTGCCGCAAGACTTCCCATACCGACCGATAGGGGACGAAATCGACGAGAATTTCGACTTCGAGTCTCCCTTTGACAAGCCGACGGAACACGCGTTCGCGGCGGACGGCGCGGAGTCGGGGGGGGAGGAGGCGTTAGACTCCGGCGCGGAAAGCGTCGCGCCCCCCGAGGAGGACGGCGATTTCGTGCTCGACACGGACGATTTGCGCCAACAGCGCGTCTACAGCGAATGTGAGACGTCGACGGGGGAAGAGTTTGTGAAGGCGAAGCGTCTCGCGGCGCGACGCGCGAAGGAGAACGCGCTTCTTGAGGAGGAGATCGGAAACGCGGAGACGAAGCCGCAGACGAAGGTCGAGGGGTCGATTTTCGACGCGGCGTTCGCGAAGCAAGACGAGGTCGCGACGCTTGTCCAGAGCGCGGCGTCCGACGGCGAAGAAGACGCGAACGCGGTCGACGCGCATGTCGAAGTCGTCGCAAAGTCGAAGGGGGAGGGAGAGGACGCGAAGTCGACGCGCGCGCCCCTTGCGTCGGCGGAGGACGAAGACGAAATCGCGACGCGCTTGCAGGACGCCTCGGCTCCTGAAGAGAGCGATTTCGCGATGGGAGACGAGACGACGGCGCGGCGCGATCCGGAGATGCAGACGGTTGCGGCGGATCTCCGGAACCCGTCGAAACGCGCGTTGGATCCGCGGTTGGCGGTCACCTCGGCGAGCACGGTGATCGAACCGGTCGTTTACGAGCCGGGGAACGAGGAGCTCCTCGACGCGCGTAATAAGAAGAAGGGCAATCGCCCGCGCGAGCGGAATCGAAACCAGGAGCCGCAATTGGCGCAAGTGCGCGTGCCGTCGAGAAACGTCCCCTTCGAGGAGTTGGGAGAGCGCGGCGAAGACCTCAATCCGACGCCGTTGGAGAAGTTTAAGAAGTCGGTCTTTACGCCGGTGAAGGAAGAGGAACTGGACGTGCAGACGGACTCCGACGAGGGAGCGGAGACGAATCTCTTCGTGCGATTCCGAGTCGTTCCTTTGGCGTTGATGCTCGGGGCGATCGTCTTTTTGGTCGTCGGGGCGTTAAAGACGCCGAGCGCGGACAAGTTGTACGGGAAGATCGACGACGCGTTCAACCGTTCGTCGGCGAAGAGGTTCAACGCGGCGCTGCGCGACGCGGAAAAGAATATGCGCCGCTTTTCCGATTTGTACCCGAACGACCCGCGCGCGGAGAAGGTCAACTACTTCCTGGAGGAATTGAAGATTCAGGATTTGGATCAGCGTTTGGAGCGGCAGGCGCTCAATCCTGGTCGAGAACCGCGATTGCAGCCGATCGTGAGGGCGTATTTGGACGCCCGACGCGCCGCGGGGGAAGACTGGGAGACCGGTTCGAGCCGTTTGGCGGCGTTTATCGATCTTTTCGGGTCGGATCATATCCTCGCGGAGTTGGAGGACGAGAACGCGTTGGAGACGATCTTGCACGACGCGTCGGACGCGGAGGAGTCGACGGAAGAGACCCCGCGATCGTTGCGCGAACTCGTCGTTCGCAACAGGTGGAAAGAATGGAAGGGAAAGAAGTTCACGGCGGCGTCCCTTCCCGACAAGCTGGTGGTGATCGCGAAGCGTCGATATCTTCTCTTGGAGGAGGAGAATAGGACGACGCACAGGGCGGACGCGGCGCTCCTGAACGACCGTCTGATCACGGCGCAGACGATCGCGGCGGAGGCGCCGGAGCGCGCTGAATCGATACGTCGCGCCGCGCAGACACTCTACGGCGAGAAAGACTGGGCGCGAACCCTACTCAACAATCCCGACCTGACCGACGACGAGCCCACGCAAGCCTCGTCCCCCGAACCGGAAACGACGCCCGAAGCGAACCCCGCGCCCGAACACGACGCGCCGCCTTCCGACGCGTCGCACGCGCCTGAAGTCGTTCCCGAAACCCCCGACGCGGAGCCTGGAACGGAGACGAATGAAATAGCGCCGGAAAGCGTTCCGGCTGAGACGATCCCTTAGGAGAGCGGGAATGAAGAATAAGACGAAGGCGTTTGCCAACGCGTGAGAGGAAAGGATTGCGAAGATATGAGACGCGGCGTTTGGGGCCGACCCTCCTTCGCGACATGTTAAACGCCGAGCGCAGAGTAGAGCGCCCGGCGTTTTTTATCGAGTAGGCCGGAATCGCTCCGGTAGGGTAAGGTCGGGAAAGAGAGACGCGGAAACGCGAGCGGATCGGAGCCGAGGGCGCCGTAAAATAGAAAGCGGAGCGTTGAGCGCGACGGGAAAGCGTTTCTCCGCGAGGCGAGGTCTCTGCGTTGCGTGGGGGAGGTCTGGCGAGGCGTTCGGGCGTTGGTTCGACAGGGCGTGGCCTTGCGCGTTAGCTGGAAGGAGTGGGAATAAAAAAAGGGCCCGTCCTTTCGAACGAACCCGGGGGTGTGTGGCCCTGTCAGAGGGAACCTTGCGCGGATCACGCGTAGTGAGCGTAAGCGCGGTTGGCTTCGGCCATACGATGGACGTTTTCACGCTTGGTGAAAGCGACGCCCTGCTTGTTGTAAGCGTCGACGAGCTCGGCGGCGAGTTTCTTCGCGGTCGGCTGGCCTTTCTTATCGCGGACGGCCATGAGGATCCAGCGGATGCTCAAGGACTGGGCGCGAGCGGTGTTGACCGGAGTCGGGACTTGATAGGAGGCGCCGCCGACGCGCTTGGAACGAACTTCCGTCGCGGGCTTGACGTTTTCGATCGCTTTCGTGAAGACTTCGATCGCTTCGACGTCCTGAACTTTGGTCGCGATTTCATCGAGAGCGTCGTAGAAGATCTTACGAGCGGCGTACTTTTTGCCGTCCCACATCAAGCAGTTGATGAACTTGCTCGCAAGGAGAGAATCGAACTTAGGATCGCCCTTTAACTGTTTCTTACTGGCTGTAATTCGGCCCATGATATTTGTCTTTCTATACGTTTATATCAAGGAGCGGAAGACCAACGAGGGTCGCAACGAGAGAGGTGAGAGAGCCGCGCCTACCCATGAAGGGCCAACCCGAGGGGGGAAGGGACGCTAGCGTTACTCCGTCTCTATTGGCTATTTGCCGAGGGACGTTGCTGACGAAAAGGCTATTCGCCGATTCGCCGGACTTCACGCAATGTTTAATCTTTTGACTTACACTACAAGGCTAAGCTTGTAAAATTAGCGCTTTTTGGTAAGGACTTCCTTTTTCTTCGCGCCGTAGCGGCTGCGAGCTTGCTTACGACCTTCGACCGCCGTGCAGTCGAGCGTGCCGCGGATGACCTGATAACGAACGCCAGGGAGGTCGCGGACACGACCGCCGCGGATGAGGACGATCGAGTGTTCCTGAAGCTTGTGACCTTCGCCGGGAATGTAACACGTGACTTCTTTGTTGTTCGAGAGGCGAACACGCGTAATCTTACGAAGAGCGGAATTCGGCTTTTTCGGTTGCATCGTACGGACTAACAAGCATACGCCACGTTTCTGCGAGCAACTCTCAAGTACCGGGGTTTTCGTAGCGCTGTGCTGCTGTTTGCGGTTTTTACGCACCAATTGATTAATTGTTGGCATTGAAACTCTCTCGTTGTTTTGACAATATCTCTCTTGTCTACTAAGTTCCCGAACGCGCCGCGCAGAGGGCCTGCTCTCGTTTTCAGGCCGTGCCCGCGCGCTCGCTCTATACTTTCGCGCACTGCTCGCTACAGCAGCGATCAGCGCGCGCCCTAATCACTCTAGAATAGCTACCATTCTAGTCGTGCAATCTATGACGTCAAGGCCCCATAAAGGACTTTTCTCTCTATTATTAGTTCAGGTTCATCCCACCCGTGAGCGTCTGCGCGATCTCGTAAATCCCGCGGAGCGTTTCCGGCGTCGCAGACGCTCCTATCGTCGCGATGAATCCCCCGTTAGGCGTGCGGAAGCAGTCGTAACTCGCGCGAATGTCGTCCGCGCTACCCTTGAGATCCTTCGGATCGTACAGTTCGTCCAAGCGCGTCGCAAGACACACCCTTCCGTAAAGGTTCCGACCAAATTGCGCTGGTTCCACCTGACCTGGATGCTCAACCCTTAGAACGTTCGCGCCAAGTTCGATAAGATCTGGATAGAACTCCGCGTCTTCCATCGAAAGCGTGAACCATACGTGGAGATTATAACGACGCGCAAGTTCGATCTGACGCTGATACAACGGCCTCATCATGACTCGCCAAAGAGACAACGTCATATTCGATTGCGGCGTCAAACGCCAGTTGTCTGTGAACTCAACCCCGTCGAAGCCGACGCGCTTCACGAACTCGAACATACTCGACTCGAAGTCCATAATTCGAAGCATAAGCTCCGTGAAACGATCGGGATCCCTAAGATAGTCCTCCGTCGCCAACGTGTGACCGCGAAGCGCCGTGTACACCGAAAAACCGCTCAAACCAAAACGCGCAAGTCGATAACGATCCCCGCAAACCCTTCGCGCCTCTTCCATGCGACCAAAGCGACGGCTAAAATCTAAGCGCGGAATATGAAACGCGTCTACTTCCTTCCACTTCTCAAGCGTCGGTTGCTCCGGAACCGTCCAGCCGCCGGCGCGACGCCTAAGGCGAGGGAAGCTCCATTCGCTAAGTTTCGGATTGTTGGGGTCGGAAAGCGAGAGATCATAGGTAAGAATATCGCTGAGTCCAATCGAGGGCCCCAACGCCCAAACGGGCGCTCGGTCGGGATTCTTAAATTCAATGGCTTTTACGACGCGTTCTTGGCGAGTCATCTACAATTCTCCTATTTTCGACTTCGTTACGGCGCGTTACTCGTGCGCAACGTTGGACGTCTCACTCAGGTTATCGACGCCATTCTATTTACTGCGCGTATGAAATTCAAGAGAACGACGTAATTTTTTTAAAATTTCCTCGAAAAATCCTAAGATTTAAGACTTTTCAGTATCCACAAACAGAATATAAATGATAAAATTGTCATTCTTTGCGAATGCGCAATTGCGTTTGACGTCTCCCTCTCCCCCTGTTTTAAAGGGCGCCGTGGCCCCCTTAATCTATGAAACCTTACGCGCGTAAATTTAACCGCCTTTGGCGCCTCGTCGACGAATACGACGATTACTCTTCTTCCGCAGAGTCCCTTCCCGTCGACGCGCCCCTGAAAGATCGCCTCGCCCTCTTCTCAAGCGCGGCAAAACGACGCGCTCATTTTCTCGTCTCTCGACTCCTGCGACTCTTCGCTTTGCTCCTACTAGGCGCCGTCGTCGGCGCTATCGCCGGGCTCGTCGGAGCCGCGTTCCTATGGGGCATGAATCACGCCTCCCAACTCTTCCTTGCCGCAGAAGACTCCGCCGCCGAATCAGGCGCGCCGCGCTTGCTTTTCGCGCTCCCGCTCGTCGGCCTCGCGATCGTCGCCCTCTATTCCTTCGCTCGAACCTCGATCGACGCGGGGACGAACCAGGTCGTCGAGGCGCTCGTTTCGGAGAAGAAGCCGTCTTTGCTCTTGGCGCCGCTGATCTTTGTCTCGTCGATTATGACGCAGCTTTGCGGGGGATCCGCAGGTCGAGAAGGCGCGGCGTTGCAGCTGGGTGGCTGCGTGGGGCTGGGCGTCGGTCGAGCGCTGCGCTTTCAAGCGACGGGGCTTAAAATGGCGATCTTTTGCGGAATGGCGGGCGGCTTCTCGGCGGTCTTCGGGGCGCCGTTGACGGCGGCGTTTTTCGCCGTCGAGGTCGGATGCGTCGGGATCGTCTACTATCCGGCGCTCTTGCCGAGTCTCGTCTCCGCCGCCGTCGCGTCGGGAATCGCCAAATCTCTTGGCTTCGCGCCCTTTTTCTGCGCGCTTCCCGTCTTCCCCTCGACGTCGGCTCTTCTTGTCGCGCGCGTCCTCCTATTAGGGCTCCTCTGCGGCTTGACGAGCGTCCTTTTCTGCACGGCGATTCGCGTCGCCACTAAGTTGATGGCGCGGCGCTTTTCAAACGACTATTGGCGCATCTTCCTCGGGGGCTCTCTCGTCGTGACCGCGACGGTTTTGTTGGGGACGAACGCGTACAACGGCACGGGAGCTCTTCTTGTGGAACGCGCGACGCAGGGGGAAGCAAATCTCCAAGACTTTGCGCTGAAGATTCTTCTAACTGCGGCGACGCTCGCCGCGGGGTTCAAGGGAGGGGAGATCGTGCCCCTCCTGGCGGTCGGGTCGACTTTCGGGTGCGCGTGGGGCGCGCTGCTGGGGATAGAGCCCGCGCTTGGCGCCGCCCTGGGGATGGCGGCGCTCTTTTGCGGGGCGACGAACTGTCCGCTCGCGGCGTTATTTCTGGGAATGGAGTTTTTCGGGGCGCAGAACGCGCTCTTATTTGCGCTAACGTGCGCGGCGACGTACGCGGTTTCGGGGCGTTCGGGGCTGTACAAGAGTCAGAAGTTCGCGTTTTCGAAGGAGACGGGACGCGCCGTCGCCGCCGACTGGCGCTCGTACCTCTCGGGGGAAGAGGAGAAGAAGAAGGAACGCGGCGCGGAAACTGGCGCGGAGAACGTTCAGCTCAAGAAGAGCGAGTGGGTCGCAAGGGCGCTCGAGCGGATCCTCGCCGATCCGGAGGGGGATTCGACTCGGAAAAAATAGGGCGAAGGAACGTTTGGGCGCGCCTTTCGTTTCCAGAACGTTCGGTGCGTCGGGCGATTATGGAACGGTTGCGTCAACGAGTTTCATTTTCTTTCGGGCTGAAATCTTGCGATTGAAAAGGCTGGGGAAGGGGACTCCGAAAGTTTCGAATGAACGCGTGGTCTCCTATTTGACGCAAGGAAGCCGCAAGACGCGCTTTTGAGTGAAGAAGGGAACCGACCTCTTTCTAAACGTCCTTCGACCCTTTTTCACGGATTCTCGTGTTTTTGTAATCTGCGTCTCTGTTTTTAGCGCAGTTTCTCTTTTTTTTTGTCGATGGACATCGTTTCTTGATAATATTCAATAAATCGTGGATTTTTTTATGAACATTTTACTCTGTCGCGCGTACTATATGTTGAACAGACAGAAACGTCGGGTGAAAAACAAGAGAGACGAATACCCGCGTCTTTCAAAGGCGGTCTTTCGCATGACAATCCCGATTAGAATGGCGAATCTCCGCCGATGCGTAAAGGAAAATGGACTCGACTAGGAATTTATTCCGGTCGTGGCGGCAGGTTTCCTTATTACGGACGCCGCGCGTGTTTCTTAGCGTTACTTTTTCGCCTTCCTTACCACGTGTCCCACGTTGGGCCGTAGTTTTTTCTAGTTGATGAATTTAGAGAAATCTGTCAATTCGTAGCCTTCCATGGCGGCGACGATGGCTTTGTTCCAGTCGTGAACGAAGAGTTTACATTTACGGACGTCGGGATCCTACGAAAAGATATGCGTTTTGGCGAAACGAGTAAGGCGAGGATTGCCGCTTTTTCATCCGCTTGACGCGCGGAAGAATTATGGCAGAGCGCCGAGGAATGGATTTTAAAAAAGGCGTAGCGATACGTTTGTAAGGATTTTATCGCTTGTGATTTGTGACTAAAAATGACCACAGTTGGACGTTCAAGAAAGGTTAAGCAATTTTTGAACGTCGTTTTTCTTAGTCTTTCTGAAATAAAATGCGCGTTAGTATTAGATCGTCTTTTTTTCTCCTGAAATATTTTCGCTTTTTTTATTGACTTCTATTCTCACCCGTTTTATAATAATGGGCAATATTAACGACCTGATTTTCGCGCAGAATGTCCGAGCCTAGCGCGCTAGGTTCGGCGCCGTTCAGTTGAGTAGCCAAGCGCGGCGTCGTTTAAAGCGGTCTGGGTCAGCGGATCCTTTTCGCTAGAATGTATGTAGAGGTTGTGCGTCATGAAAAATGAGCAAATGAAGAATTGTAACGAAGAGATCGTCATTGAAGTTGAGAATGGCGAAGAACAGGTGGTCGAAGAACGTCGTTATTGGAACGTCTTCGACGAAATTGCCAGGGTCGGTCACGACGAGGATTTCGTTCCCGCCGTCACCCCTGAGTTCTGTCGCACCGACGCTCCCGCCGGCTCCACCGCTAAGGTCGAAGTCCTCGCCGAGCGCGTCAGAAAAGGTCTTCCTCTTTGGCATCCTGAAGATCGTTGCTCTTACGAAGGTTGGGCGAGCTTTGTCTCCCACTATCGCAACTGATTGCGACGACGTTTCGTCTTTTGACGCCAACTCCAAGGTTGGCGTTTTTTTTATACCCTAATTATCCGCCTTTCTTACCATGACTACTTTCAAGGCGATCTTATCGCGTTTTTTACTCTTCTGGCTATGCCTCGCGTGCGTCGTAGCGTTCTTCTGGGCGCCGACTTTCGGCGACGACGTCTTTAATCCCTTCTTACTAAACGCCAACCAGATGGCGACGCTCATCGCCGTCACCATGCTCGCCGTCGGTTCGCTCCTACCATACGACGAAGTCAAATCCGTCGCGAAGCAGTGGCCAAAAATTCTCGGCGGGACATGCGTCCAGTACCTCGCCATGCCGACTCTCGCCTTTTGCGTCGCGAAGGGCTTTCACCTCGAAGGACCGTATTTCATCGGGATCATGATGGCGGGGTGCGTACCCGGCGCTATGGCCTCCAACGTCCTCACCCTCACCGCCCGCGGAAACGTCAGCTATTCCGTCGGACTCACGACCTCCGCGACTCTCCTCTCTCCCCTTGTTGTCCCCGCGACCCTTTGCTTCTTCTTCAAAGGCTCTTCCTTTGAGATCGACTTCACCTCGATCATGCTCAACCTTCTCCTGACGGTCGTCGCCCCCGTCGCGGTTGGCTTCACCCTCGCGCGACTCTTCCAATGGTGGCAGAAGGGCGCCGAAAGATTTGCCGAGATCGTCGCCAATCTCGTCATCATCTGGATCATCGCCGCCGTCGTCGCGCGCAACGCCGACAACGTCGCCAAGATGACCGCCGTCACGATCGCCGCCGTCGTCATACTCAACTTCCTCGGCTTCCTCGCGGGATACTTCGGAGGAATCGCGCTGCGAATTACCCCCGCGATGCGCCGCGCGCTCACGATCGAAGTCGGAATGCAGAACGCCGGCCTGGGCACCGCGTTGGCGACCCGATATTTCGCGGATCAGCCTGAAGCGGCGCTCTTCTGCGCATCGTACACCTTCGAATGTATGGCCGCGGGCGTCGTCCTCGCGCAGATCTTTAGAATATGCGTCGAGCGCGACGCCAAAAACGCGGAAAAGAACGCGCCCCAAACTCAAAACCAAAACGTCGACTCCCTTCAAGCCTGATTGCGCCGTCGTCCAAAACGAAAAGCAAGCTAACGAATAAAGGACAAGAAACAAGAAAAACGAAAAGGACGCGTTCCGTAAAAGAACGCGTCCTTCTTTATTTCCGCGACTATCCCGCGACGAGCGTCATGCGAGCCACTGCGCGACGACCTTCGACCAGTACGTGATGATGATCGTCGCCCCCGCGCGTTGAATCGAGGTGAGCGTCTCAAGGACGACGCGCTTTTCGTCGATCCAGCCGTTCAACGCGGCGGCCTTGGTCATGCTGTACTCTCCGGAGACGTTGTACGCCGCGAGGGGAAGACCTTGGAACTGATCCTTCGCCATGCGGATGATATCGAGGTAGGGGAGCGCGGGCTTGACCATAATGATATCGGCTCCTTCGGCGACGTCTTGCGCGATTTCGCGCATCGCCTGACCCGGCGCGGAGTCGGGCGCCATCTGATACGAGCGACGATCCCCGAACTGCGGCGCGCTTTCCGCCGCTTCGCGGAACGGCCCGTAGAACGCGCTCGCGTATTTCGCCGAATAGCTCATGATCGGAAGGCGTTCGAACCCGTTTTCGTCAAAGCCGCGACGGATCGCCGCGATCATGCCGTCCATCATTCCGCTCGGAGCGACCATATCGACCCCCGCGCGCGCCTGGACGAGCGTCTGCTTCACGAGATTCGCGAGCGTCGCGTCGTTGTCGACGTCCCAGTCGTTTTCTCCCGGTCCGCACTTTTTCAGGACGCCGCAGTGTCCATGATCGGTGTATTCGCAGAAGCAGACGTCGGAAATGACGAGAAAGTCCTTCCCCACGACGTCCTTCACCGCGCGGATCGCCTCCGCGATAATCCCGTGCTCGCACATCGCGTCGCTCCCGACCGCGTCTTTCGTCTCAGGGACGCCGAAGAGCATGACCCCGCCGATTCCGAGCTTTTCGATCTCCTTGACCTCCTTCACGAGTTCGTCGATCGAGAGTTGGTATTGACCCGGCATCGCGGAGATCGGGATCTTCACCCCCTGACCGGGGCGAACGAAAAGAGGAAGGATGAAGCGGTCGGGCGAGAGGATCGTGTCGCGCGTAAGGCGTCTCACTCCCGAGTGATATCGAAGCCGACGAAGGCGCGCGACGGGAAATCCCGCGCTCTGGGCGTCAAAATAGGACGTCATAATGCTTCCTTTCTGAACTATTTGCCAGCTGTTAGATTTCGACAAAAAAGGCGCGACTTTGAAAAAACTCGCGCCTTGTTCGTCTACGTTTCGTGATGATTAGAAATATTGACCGGTCGTAAAGCGCAGAGATTTGTACATCTGGCTGATCGACTCGTGATTATGGATGCGTTTGATCGTCTCGCCAAGAATCGAGGAGCACGAAAGCATCTTGATCTTCTTGAGCTTCTGGTGTTCGGGGAGAAGCGGGATCGTATCGGAGAGGACGACTTCGTCGATCGGCGCGGCCTCGAGACGTTCGATCGCGGGTCCGCAGAGGACTCCGTGGGAAGCGGCGACGTAGACTTTCTTGGCGCCCATTTCTTTGACGACTTTCGCCGCGCCGCAGATCGAACCGCCGGTGCTAATCATGTCGTCGAAGAGGAACGCGACGCGACCTTCGATCGGACCGCCGATGATGTGCGCTTGTTCGACCTCGGAACCGCTGTGACGACGCTTGTCGATAATCGCAAGGCTCCCGCCGACTGCGGAGACGTGTTTTGTCGCGCGTTTAATACTTCCCGCGTCGGGACTCACGACCACGACTTCCTCGGGGGAATAGCCGAGGGAGTTGATGTATTCGTCGATGACGGGGGAAGCTGACAAATGATCGAGGGGAATGTCGAAGAATCCTTGAATTTGAGCGGAATGGAGATCAAGGGCGACGACGCGGTTGGCCCCCGCGCATTCGAGAAGGTTGGCGCAAAGTTTGGCAGAAATCGGAACGCGTCCTTCGTCTTTACGATCCTGACGCGCGTATCCGAAGTAGGGTATAACCGCCGTAATGCGATCGGCGCTTGCGCGACGGCAACAGTCGATCATTACGAGAAGCTCCATGAGCGTGTCGTTTACCGGACGGCACGTCGGCTGAATGATGAAGACGTCTTTACCGCGCACGTCTTCCTCGATCCGACAGAACGATTCGCCGTCGGGAAACTTTTCTACGGTCATATTGCCCAGGGGTTCGCCGAGATAATCGCAAATCTTTTCACTTAATGGGCGATTGGCCGTACCCGAAAAAATTTTAATTGGGGTCATGTTAGAGAGCTCCGCTAATTCTTCTCTTAACCGTGCTACGAAGCGCTTGAGACGCTCCTCCTAAATCAATATTCTAGATATTATACCCTTTTGCGTCGCCGCGTCGAGACGCAAAAGGGCTTCTTACTATTATTATAGGATAAAAAGCGTAAAAAGTCGTCCTGGAAATCACTTTCGGAACGGTTTTTTCAACGCCGCGACCATAATTTCTTGACGATTATACTGCAATTGTCGCGCTTTCACGTGATTAAAGCCCCAGGATTTGACTCGACTCAAGTATTCCGGGAGTTCGTCCGCGAGCTTCCATTCGAAGAATTTGAGCGTGAAGAGGAGACCTCGCGCCGCGACTTCCTCCCTCATGACGATCTCTTCGAGCGCGTCGAGCGTGTAATTCGGCGCGACGTTCATGTCGGTGAGGAACCAGCGCGATTTTCGGAAGAGTTTGCGCTTGAGCTGGTTGATCTTGCCGCGCAGGTGCGTGAAATTCGGGTTGGCGAGGACGCGCGGATCCATCTCCGCGGGGTCGACTCCGAGCACGAAGGCCCCGCGCGCGAGGAGCGCTTGGGAGCCGCCGCCGGGCGCGGAGCCGATATCGACGCAGCGCGAGCCCACGCCGATGGGGAACTGCGCCCATCGCAGCCCCTCTTCGAACTTGAGGAACGCTCGCGACGCCGCGTCTGTCGGAAGCGCGAGGGGGAAGAGACCGCCGGGATAGCGCGAATGAGGGTCGGAGACGCGATGAAAACCGACGTGCCATTCGTCTTCTTCGACCATGACGACGTCGAGAACGACCTCTCCGGGCTCGCCTGGCGCGTCAAGTCGTCGCGCGTCGGCGCCAAACGCGGCGCGAAAAGTCTCCGGAGCCGCCGCCATGAGCTCCGCGTGCAGCGCGTAAGCCGCGGGAGTCAACCCCGGTTCGAAACCGCGAACGCCGACGTTGAAACGATCCCGTTCCCAGACGTGAACGCGCGCGAGAGTCGGAAAAGCGCGACCCGCGCGGCTGGCGTCGAGCGCGCCGCGAGAATTCGCGCCAAATTCGCTCTCCGCGAGCTTCCAAACGCGGCGAAGACCTTCCGCACGATCGAACCCTCCCGAGGCGGCGGCGCATTCGCGCGCGCTCACTCGTCCGAGGGAATGAGCGCAAGAACGCGCGAAAACGAGACGAAGCGTCGGAATATCGACCGCGAGACGCTTTTCGACCGACTCCGACGCCGGGGCGCGGAACGTCAAAAAACCGGGGCGAGAATAGGAGAAACGATAATTCGGACGGCGACGCGCCATCTCATTTTTAAGCGCCGGTTCCGCCCCGCGTTGACAGGTCAAATACAGAAATTGAGGGGGAGCCGACGGCGACGGAATGGACGAGGCGGGCACGAGATTGTTCCTTACTTTGGAAACGAGAATTTTGCGCGTTTGTTTCGACGTTTTTTCCAAGGACGCTATATCGTCGACGCGCAAAAGTTGATATAATAAAGCGTCGACACGCGGAGATCGCGTTCCGACTCTAATTTTAATCATATAACAGAATAAATCATGGTCAAGAAGTCGCGCCGCGGCTTCAAAAAATCTCGCCTTAGATTTAACGAAACGAAGGTCGTTTATGAAATCGGTAAAAGTTGGGCTCCTGGGGTTAGGTACGATCGGAACGGGGGTTGCGAAAATCCTCATAAAAAAACAGGAGATGATTGAGCGTGCGGTCGGTAAAAAGATCGAGCTTGTCAAGATTTGCGACAAGAACATGTCGAACGATCGCGGATTGGGACTTCCCGCGGGGATGTTGACGGACAACGTGGCGGAAATCATGGACGATCCGGAGATTTCGATCGTCGTCGAGCTCATCGGCGGCACGACGGTGGCGCGCGACTTTGTCCTCATGGCGCTCGAGAAGGGAAAGAACGTCGTGACGGCGAATAAGGCGCTGATTGCGAAATGCGGCGAAGAGCTCTTCGAGAAGGCGCGCGAGAAGGGCGTCACGATCGGATTCGAAGCGTCCGTCGGCGGCGGTATTCCCGTCTTGGCGTCGATTCAGACGTCGTTGCAAGCGAACCGCATCGAGTCGATCCAAGCGATCTGCAACGGCACGTGCAACTTCATCCTTTCGGAGATGGAGTCGAAGAACGCGGCGTACGCCGACGCGCTCAAAGAGGCGCAGCGACTCGGCTTTGCGGAAGCGAACCCGACTCTCGACGTCGACGGATCCGACTCGACGCAGAAGCTCGCGATCCTCGCGCAGCTCGCCTTCGGCGTCAAAGTCGATTGGCAGACGATTCCGCGCGTCGGGGTCGACGTCGTCGACGCGATCGACGTCCTCTTCGCGCGCGAGTTGGGGCGCAAGATCCGCCTCCTCGCGATCGCCGAACGCACCGAAAAAGGACTCGTCCTTAAAGTCGCTCCGACCTTGGTGCCTGAAAACTCCAACCTCGCGATGGTCACCAACGCCTTCAACGCGATTCGCATCGTCGGCGACTCCGTCGGCCCCGTCTTCTATCAGGGGTGGGGCGCGGGTCAGGATCCGACCGCGTCGGCGGTTTGCAGCGACGTGATCGACTCCGCGCTGGGGAGAACGAAGATCACCTTCGATTCCCTGCGCCTGTGGAGCGACGAGCGCGAAGCGGTTCCGATACTCGACGCGAAGGAGATCAAGAGCCGCGCGTATATCCGATTCAACGTCGAAGATCGACCCGGCGTCTTGGCGGAAATCTCCGCCGCGCTCGGAAAACGCGGGGTGTCCATCGCCGCGATGCTCCAGCATCAGAAAGAGAATATGGACGACAAACTCGTGACGATCATCCTCATGACGTACGAAGCTCCCGCCGCTGCCTTGCAAGAGGCGATCGACGAGCTCGCGCTTATTCCTTATATCGGCAAGCCGGTCTGCCTTGCCGTGCGCGACTGATCCCTGCATTTACGACCTTCCCCTATCCATAAAGGACGAAGCACGATGACATATGCGTTCAGAAAAATCACCTGGGCCCGCGCGTCATGGCGATTGACGGCGTGCGTTCTTCTCTTTTCGTTCATGTCGATCTGCGCGGAGCAAGCGAACGCGCAGCCTCAGGGGCGGCGCGGCGGTTTCGACCCCGGCGCGTCTCAAGGCGGAGAGTGGGGGCCTGGCGGAGGCGCCCCAAACCCTCAGCTGCCCGCCCAACCGCAAGAGCAAAAGCAGGACGACAAGGCTAAAAAGCCGGAAGAGAAGGTCGTCGAGCTCGAAAAAGCGCTCAAATCCGGCGGACAGACGACCCCGATCGTTTTGAATCAAAACGATTTCAGAACGAGCGACGGCGCGAAGCTCCAGGGAACCTACTACAAGGGGAAGGCGGACAAGGACACTCCCGTCGTGATCGTCCTTCCGTCCCTCGTCGAGACGCAAG
This sequence comes from uncultured Thermoguttaceae bacterium, assembly GCA_934725735.1. Taxonomy (GTDB): domain Bacteria; phylum Planctomycetota; class Planctomycetia; order Pirellulales; family Thermoguttaceae; genus RUG369. The sequence goes on along the minus strand of CAKVCP010000016.1, from coordinate 2,219 downwards.
AAAACTACGCCGACCTCTGCAAGGCGCTCGCGACCGCAGGTTACGCCGTCCTATGCGTCGATCTGCGCGGACGCGGAAAGAGCGAAGCCTCAAATTTCAACATGGGGATGCGCAATAACAATCCCCCGAACGACGCGAAGAAAGGACAGAAGCCCGATCTCTCCGTTGTTTCGAACGACGAAGCCTACGCGATGATCGATATCGACCGTCAGCTTTGGTTCAACTTCCTCGTCTATCTCCACGACAGGGGAATGTGCAACATGAAGAAGACGATCATCGTCGGATCGGAGTTCAGCTCGGCGCTCGCGTGCGCGTGGGCGAAGAACGACTGGTCGGGGCGCGGCGCGGGCTATCAGAACGTCGTCGGGCTCGTCCTCTTCTCACCCGACGCGGTGGAGGCGAAGAAGTCGCGAAGTAAGAAGGACGACGAAGACGCGAACGAAAAGCCGAAGTACGACTGCCTCAAGTCGATGGAAGCGACGCGCAAACTCGCCAAGGGGAAACTCTTCGGCGCCGTGATCTTCGTCGGAGGATTCAATAAGGAGAAGCTCGCTTCCGCGACGCTCCTTCAGGAGAAGGTCGGCGGAAAGCAGGAGGCGGAGCTCAAGCCTACCGAGAAGACCGTCATGTGCTTCAACTTCAATACGGATCGTCAAGGCTCCGAGTTGACGAAGCTCCAGACGTTCAACGTGATTCCGACGATCGTCCAATTTGTCGACAAGAGAATGAAGGAACTTCCGACGAAGCGCAATAAGTGGGAAGCGATCTTCGAGGATTACACGGAAGAGGAATGAGAGAAGGATAGGGGCGCCGATTTCGGTCGGCGTTCCGTCAAAAATCCGTCAAGAAAAAGAAAAAGGGACGCGGGCGACGTCCCTTTTTTATGCGCGAAAGAAGAACGATTAAAACTTCTGGCGACGATTTTCCTCGATCTCTTCGAGGGAATACAAGCGTCCTTCGAGATTGTCGCAACCTTTGCAGCTGCGCGCCGTTTGACGCCACGCCATCCGCGATTGAAGGTTTTCATCCCAGAAGGGCCACGTCCGACACTGCGTCGGGCGAGAGTTATAGAGCATGCATTTGCGCGTGTCGCGATCCAGGAAGACGCAATCGCCGTTCGAGTGCTCGCGGATGCTGAGCTTATTGCCGACCGCGCGGACGAATTTTAACTCAAAGTCAACTTTTGAAATGCCAAGATCCCACGCCATTTTTTCGACTTCTTTTGGCGTGACCCAAACGTAACCGGGAGCTCCGCTACAACATTTACCGCATCCGACGCAGCCAAAACGAAGACCGTGTTCATACCAGACTTCTTGTTTCTTGTTCAATGTCTTGCCCTTAGCTAATAATAAAAGCCGTTCGACGAAAGAGCGACTTCGAGGAAACTTAGTTAATTATTGTAATTATAATATGAAAAGAAAAACGCAACAGGGCTTTACGCCCCTTTCTTTGAGAAATTCGGTCGATCTTTGTCTAACGACGCGAGAAATGTCTTTTTCGTTAATCTTATGATAAAAATAACGCCGCCGATATGAAAAGAACTCTTCTCATACCGGCGGCGCCGGAGGGTGTTAGGCGCGAGAAAGGCGTCGCGTGCGATCCTTGGCGCGGACGCGGTCATTCGCCGCGCATCGCTTGATCGTAGAATTCGTGCGCACGACGCAGCGGACGACACGACCCTTCACGCTGCAACTCCGCGTAGATCAGGTTGCAGTACCGCTCCATTTTCGGGTGCATATTCACCGGGAAGCGATGGCTGTTGCGCCACCATTGCATGAGTTTGTCGTAACTGAAGTTCGCCCCGTTGTACGCGCGCGACGCCGCGATCGTGTCGCACGTCATTTCCACGGCGCATTCGAAGGGCATCGGCACGGGACGAAACGCGTATTGAACGGCGCAGATCGTTCCGTCGGGCTCCACCACGTCTTGCCAGTATTCGTGATGATGTTGATTGCGACCTTTATGGTGAATCCACCCGCGACTGCATCCTTCGACCATGCGGCATAGCCCCACGGGGGAGGAGTGACCGTTGAAATATTTGACGGATTCGCAGAACTCGACGGGTGAGAACTTCGACCAATCGTGCATGAATCCGCGAATCGGATGACCTGCGTAGGCGCAGTATAAGAAGACGTAGGTTTTGTGCCGCAGGACGAGGAAGAGATGTCGGGCGATCTTTTCAAGGAGGGGACGCGACTGGGAGATGGCGTAGAGGGCGA